>JALWMP010000192.1 GCA_026996165.1 Campylobacteraceae bacterium | reverse complement strand
GGCTGTTGCAGCATTTTCAAATCCAATATGAATCCAAGAAGTATCCCAAGAAGTATATGGATATACTGCTGTCGATACCTCAAGACAACCTGTATTTGATGCAATAACCAAGTTATCATCAGTACAGTTCATAAGCTCTCTAACAATCATAGAGTGAGCACAACCAGGACAGAGAAGGTGAGCCCCTTCAAGTCTGTCATTATTTGTTGAGAATTCTTTTAAGTTTTTAATTGATGTAATTGCCATTTATTAACCCCTTCTTGTCTGGAAGAATCCAAGTTTTGGACCTCTAAGTCCAGAGAATTGTTGGATATCTGTTGTAATATGTCCAGCATCTGCATGTGCTTTCTGCTCTTTCATGATTCTTTTTGCTTCATCTACTGCAAAATCACGTCCACCTAAACCGTAGATGTAGTTTGTCATTATTGGTCTTGCTTTTGTACTGTAAGCTGCCGCTGATACTTCATTAAACAATGCACCCATAGCACCACCTGGTGCAGACTTATCTAAACAACAAACTGCTTTAAGTGATGGAACATCAAGTGCATCTCTTACTAGGTCATAAGGGAAAGGTCTGAAACATCTTGGTGCTACAACTCCCACTTTAAGTCCCTCTTCTTCTCTAAGCTGTTTTGCCGCAAGAACTGCTGTCTCTACAGAAGAACCAAGAAGAACTAAAGCTACTTCAGCATCTTCCATCATATAGCTCTCTACTCTTTTATACTCTCTACCTGTAAGCTCTTTAAACTCTGCAAAGACTTCATCAATTACAGTTCGAGAATCCATAAGTGCTTTATGCTGTTTTGCTTTATGCTCATAGTGCCAATCCTCTTCGGTTTGAGCACCATGAGTAACAGGTCGGCTAAAGTCCAACATATCATCTACAGGAACATAGTCACCTACAAACTTATATGCTACATCATCTTTTAATGGATAGACATTTTGTGCTTTGTGTGAAGTGGTAAATCCATCTTGGTGCATCATAACAGGTAATCTTACATCTAAATGTTCCCCAATTCTAAATGAACAAAGAGTTAAATCATAAGCCTCTTGTGCATTAAAAGCATCAATTTGAACCCAACCACTATCACGTCCTAGATACATATCTGAGTGGTCACCACGTACATTTAGAGGAGAAGCCAATGCTCTGTTTACTACTGTAAGTACAATAGGCAATCTCATACCAGATGCTTGGTAGAGTACCTCTGCCATTAGAGCAAACCCTTGTGAAGATGTTGCTGTTGCTACACGCCCACCAGCAGCTGCTGCACCTACACAACCACTCATTGCACCATGCTCTGACTCAACCATAACATATTCACCATCTACATAGCCATTTGCTACATATGCACCATAACTCTCAACAATAGGTGTTGATGGAGTAATAGGATATGCCGCAACAACATCAATCTGAGCTTGTCTCAGTGCTTGAGAGGCAGCATAGTTTCCGTCCCATACCTCTACTTCATTTAATTCAAATTCTTTTGCCATAACTATCCTTTACCTACTTCGCTTTTTTCTTTTTTTCTGGCCAACTTGCAAGTGCCGATTCAATCTCTTCTGCTTCATTAAACATTAGGAGTGATTTAGGATTAGTAGGACATACTTCTACACATACCCCACACCCTTTACAGTGGTCATAATCAATCCCTAGCATCTGTTTGTCTCTTGATATAATAGATGTATCTGGACACCATACCCAACAGTTTTGACAATCTATACAGATGTCTCTATTATATACTGGCTTAATAATTCTCCAAGAAGCTACAGTAGCTGTATAGGAGTTAAAGTCAGCATAATCTCTCTCTTCTGGCTTTAAAAAAGCTGCATTTTGGGTTTCTCCTACAAATGAGTGAAGAACAACACCTTGTGTAACTTCATCCCAACCTACTTTCTCTTCTGCACCTAGTTCTCTGATACCTCTGTTAGCGTTACCTTCTAAACCTTTACTCATCTTAGTCTCCTACTTCACTTCGTTATATGCTCTAGTAATCGCTTCCATATTGGCATCGATTATCTTTTGTGGGAATTTTGAAAGTACTTTTTTCATACTATCTAAAAAGAAGTCTAACTCATACATTTTAGAAATCTTCATAAATGCACCCAATATAGGTGTATTTGGCATTGCTCTACCGATTGTATCTAACGATATTTGCATACAGTCAACAACAAATGTTCTATCTGCTTTATCTTGTAATGCTGGAATCTGTGAAATTAAATCTTCTTTTGAAAGATGTGTTGTAATAATATACTGAGTATCAGGCTTATCATTCTTTGTAATGTCATCTGTGAAAGCTAAGGCAGGGTCGATAACAAAAACATAATCAGGAAACATCTTTGTCTCTTGATTGGTAATAGGCTCATCATCAATCCTATTATAAGCATTCATTGCTGCACCACGTTTTGCAGAACCATAAAGTGCGTATGCCTGTACCTGTTTTCCTGTTGTTGCTACAACAGAGCCTAAACCCTTTGCACCAGTTACGGCACCCTGTCCAGCTCGGCTGTGCCATCTAATTTCTGTCATGACTTCTCCTAAAATTTTACTGTTATGAAGTATTGTAATCACCCCTCTCTTAAAGGGTGTTCATACCTATCAAAAAAATCATATAATTTATGCAGATGTATACATTCTATGCACTATTTACAACTTTCATCACTTTTTTTAATATATTTAATGGCTTGATATACATTTGAAGTTATTAAAGAAGCACACTTTTGTAACACTTCAGTAGAGGCATACCCTGAAGTAACAGCTACAGCGTTAACTTCTGCACTTTTTGCAGACTCTATGTCCATACATGTATCACCAATCATCCATGTTCTACTTCTATCATGTTTTAAATTTGCTAAGGCTTTTAAAATAGGCTCTTTGTGAGGTTTATGATTTTGGACATCTTCACTTCCAATCAGTACACTAAAGTAGTGCATAAGAGCTAAATGTTCTAAGAGAATACGAGAGTACTCTCCTGTTTTTGTAGTAACTACACCTAGTGTAGCAAATTTACTTGCCTCCTCGATAGCCTCTTTAGCACCATCAAGTAGAACGGTTTTTTCACAAGAGATGAGGCGATAGTGCATTTTGTAAGTATGTACATACTCCCTAACTCTATCTTTTGCTACACCAAGCTTTATGAACATATCTTCTAAAGTATGTCCTATTTCATTTTTAATTGCTTCATCTGAAGGAACTTCTCCTCCTAAAGTCTCAAAAGCAACTCTAAATCCGTCTAATATTGCCTCTGTTGAGTCAATAACTGTTCCATCTAAATCAAATAGTATTACTGGCTTCATCCATCTCTTTCATTGTTTGATAGCCTACTATACCATCAACAACTAAATTTTCTCTTGTGGATTGAAATGCTTTTACTGCTTGTTCCATATCTTCTGAAAAATTACCATTTTCTTCTAACTCATAGCCTAAGGTATTTAAAATTTTTTGAACAATATAGACCATAGTACCACTTTGTCCTAAAGACAAAACTTGAAAGTTTGCTTTCTCTTCTGCATTTGTAACTTTACTCATTAATAAACCCTCCTAAAAAATTCTTTCTAATACTGTATCTTATAAGAAAAAATTGAGTAAAAATTAAAGCTTAAAATCTAATTTAATTTTGAATTTTTTTTAAAGTTTATTATTATTATTGTTTATGTATGAGGATATAAAATAGAATAGAGTATGTTTTTAAATATTAGAGAAAGCCTAAAATATGGCTTTCTCTTAAAAATAAAAATTAATATAAGTCTATTTAGTCTATTTATTTAAAAATAAATCAAGATTATATTTTTTTTCGTATAGTGTAAAAAAGTAACATTTTTTATCTTACTTTATCTCCTCTTGAGCTTTCATAATATGCAGTTGTTCACCATTTTTTATTTTATACATAGTAGTTTTTGTACTATTTTTAGAACTATCACCTATCTCTACAGGAATAGATAATACTTTTGGTCTCTCTCCTTGAATTGAAGCAATAAGAGTAATATAGAAACGACCCTCTTGTAAAGATAGTGCTTCTAAGTCAATAGTAAACTTTTGATTAGGAGTAGTAAGAGGAAATTCATAGTCTCTATGTTCGACTCCTAATAAAATATTTTGGCGAGGATAAACCTCAACATTTAATACCCCATCACTTTTAGGTGTAGATAGAGTAATATGCACTCTACTAGGAGTATCGACATCAACATGTTCACTACTATACTGTATATCAACAGAAGAACCACTCTTTTGCATCATTTTAGTTGTATCTCCTTTTAAAACATTATAGACTCTTTTAGGTTGGGTCATAAAATAGAATAGAGCCAATAGTGTACCTAGAAGAGCTACTATCCATACTATTTTTAATTTTTTCATCTCTTCTCCTTAATTTTTAACCAATTTAACATTGTAGCTTGTGCCACTATACTGATTATAAACGATTATAGACATTCTATAAATACCTGCTTCTAAATATGTAGTTAGAGTATCACTTAACGCAGGAGGATTTTCAGCTTTAGCTATAGGTTCACTTGAAGTACCTTTATATAGATAAAAATCTGGGTCAGGATTGCCTGAACTACCTACTTGAGTAACTGTAATAGTATAATTTCCGTTACTAGGAATTGTTACTTTAACAAAATTGTAATCACCTAATTGATTTGTTCTACCATATTCACTTAAACGACTATTTGCCGTATAGTTTGTTGTAATATTAACATTGTTTCCAATACTTAAGTCGGCATATAGTGGATTTGCATTCTCTTCTCTATTTGTTCTTCCTGTTCCATAAATATCAGTAATTGGAGCAATATTTTCTTGAGCTACAATATCATCTATAGCTTTTATATCTGATGAATGTTCATCTTTTAATCCTTTAATAAATGTAAAGATACTTGTAAATGCTGGTGTATTTTTTTGTTTATTAATTAAAAGTTTATGAATAGGAGTAAAACCGTAAGAGATAGTATCTCCAGTATCATTATGATCATCATAAATATCATATAAAATTCTCTGTATAGAACCTTCAGAGAACCAACCTGGATTTTCAGGACTCTCACTCTCTAAGTTCATGCTCCACCCATTAGATTGATGTAATCCAGAAGTATCCCAATATAGTGGATTATCTCTTATCATAGATGAGATTGCATTACCAAAACCTTCACCAAAGGCAAGACGTATATCTAATAACTCTCCACTTCCATGTTCTCCTCCTATACTATCTGCTCTTGAAAATTTTTTTTCGTAGTAGTGTCCCCACTCATGAGCAATAACACCACTATCGTACTCGTCTGTATCTGCATTTTCATCACCTAAAATATATAGAGAATTACTACCATCATAATAAGAAGTGCCAATATCTCCATTACTAATACTACCTGATGCAGGTTTATTATTTTTTGACCAAAATATATCTAAAGATGGAAATATGATATTACTATCGGCAGAGCGTACTTTTTGAACTGCCTGATAGATTACATCTAAAATAGCAAAAGGTGCTGCTGTTCGTGTGCTAGTATATGAAGATCCTCCCCAGCCAGAAGAGGCATTTAAGTTTCTAGTTTGTATTTGGTTTGTACCAAGTGAGGCTAAGCTTCCTTCCATTACATATAGTGAATTCCCATTTGTATTATCTTTGATTTGAAAGTTCCAATTTGAAGAGTTGAGTTCGGAGAAAACTTGAACTTTGACTTTGTTTGTTATATCTGTTACATTAAATTCATAGTAGCCATGTTCATCTGTTGTAGTCCTATCTAGCTCTCTATTTAAAGCATCTACTATTCTAACAACAGCTCCTTTTACACTCTTTTGTATTGTGTGTACATAGTCTAATCCAATTCCATCAGCATTAACTGGAACATAGTCATAGGTAATAGTTCCTTTGAGTTTTTTTATTGTGTCATCTGGTGTAACTATTTTAATTTCAATAGTTGCACTATCTTCTCCTACACTGTTTTTTCCTGTAACAGTGTATGTTATTGAGTTTTGATTTGATGTTGGAGTTCCATATATAGAACAGTCACTACCTAGTACTAATCCAGAAGGCAGTAATGGAAAAATACTACAACTTTCAATATATCCTCCATGATTATTAAACTCTAAAGGAGGAGAAATAGGCTTAGATGTATGTAATGTTATAGGTAAATGATTCTCAAGTATAGGTGGGCTTTGAGTTGTTTCAAGACTTTGTGTTCCACTTTCTCCACAACCAACAATTATTAAAACTGCAAAAACAAAACTGTAATAGTATTTCATACTTTAACTCTCTTTCTTATTTTATTATCTCAATAGTAAAAGATTTATACTTAATTCAAAATTAAAATATTTTATTATTAAATAGTATTTAATTGTGGAGCAGACTCTAAAAGTCTCTTAGTATACTCCTCTTTAGGAGCATTCATCACCTCATTAACCACCCCTTGCTCTATAATCTTCCCCTCTCTCATAACAGCTACCTCATCAGCAATAGTAGAGATAATTGATAAATCATGAGTAATAAACAGATATGACAACCCTCTCTCCTTTTGCAACTTTTTCAAAAGTTCTAACACCTGACTTCTAACAGTCACATCTAAAGCAGAGGTAGGCTCATCACAAATAATCAACTCAGGCTCAACAGCCAAAGCTCTAGCAATCCCTATTCGTTGCCTCTGCCCTCCAGAAAACTCATGAGGGTAACGGTAAAAGTGTTCAAACTCCAAGCCAACTTTAACTAATAAATCCTTAATAACCATATCTTGCACAGATTTATCTTTAACTCCAATCCCTAAACTTACCATTCCCTCACGAATAATCTCACCTACTGTCATTCGAGGGTTGAGTGCTGAGTATGGGTCTTGAAAGACTATCTGTACTTTTCTTCTATATGGTAGTAGCTCCTTTTGAGACAACTTAGTTAAATCTACCCCTTTAAAAAATATACTCCCATCAGTAGCATCTATCAATCGTAAAACAGCTTTACCAATCGTACTTTTACCACTTCCTGACTCACCTACTAATGCTAAAGTCTTCCCTTTTGGAATTGAAAAAGAGACTCTATCAACAGCTTTTGTATACCCTATCGTTCTTTTAAAAAATCCTTTTTTGATAGGGAAGTAGACTTTTAAATCTTTAACTTCCAAAAGGGCTTTATCTAAAGATGTACTCTCTTTAGTCTCACGACTTGGCATAGCATCTCTTAAAAGCCTCTTTGTATACTCATGTTGTGGATTTTTAAAAAACTCATCACGAGGAGCAACCTCTAAAACCTCACCATACCTCATAACAGCAATGGTATCTGCCATCTGTGCCACCACACCCATATCGTGAGTAATAAATAAAATAGAGAGTTCACGCCTCTTTTGTATCTCTTTAAGCAGAGCTAAAACTTGTGCTTGTATCGTCACATCTAACGCAGTAGTAGGCTCATCTGCAATCAATAGTTCAGGCTCACAAGCCAAAGCCATTGCTATCATGACTCTTTGCTTTTGTCCTCCAGAGAGTTGGTGAGGATACCACCCATAACGCTCTTTACTATTTGGTAATGCCACCTCTTCAAAAAGCTCTACTACTTTTTTTTTAATCTCTTGCTCACTTAAATCTAAATGAAGCCTAAGCACCTCTGCCACCTGCTCTCCAATAGTCATTACAGGGTTAAGTGCCGTCATAGGCTCTTGAAATATCATCGCTATTTTTCGCCCACGTACCTTTTGCATCTCCATTTCACTTAGAGCAAACAGAGAGTTCTCATTTAAAATTATATCTCCAGCAACAACCTTTAATGTTTCAGGCAAAAGTCGCATAATGGCTAAAGAGGTAAGAGATTTTCCAGAGCCTGACTCTCCTACTAGGGCGAAGATTTCGCCTCTTTTTATCTCAAAGCTTACTTGTTTTAGAAGTGGTTTGTTGTTTACGGTTAGGGTTAGGTTTTTTATTTTTAGGATTTTACTATTCATACTTTTTCTCTTATTTTTTATATTTATTACAACAAAAAAGCAGGAACAAACAAAATCCCCTGCTTCAAATCTAAAATATCTCTATTGAGCACAAATTTATCTATCTTTAAAAACTCATCACTATAGCGTTTTTCAAACTCAACAATCGCTTTTGGTATCTTATGGTTAGAGCCTGATTTTACCTCATACAAAGAGGCTACCGACTCCTTAACTCTTATAAAATCTATCTCTGTTTTTGATTGGGTTCTATACATATATAGTGACGAAAGTATATCTTGACTATCAAGCTGATTAAAGACATAGTTCTCATACAACTCTCCAACATCGGTACGATACGATAGAGTATTGAAGTTTTTTATCTGTAAGTTTCTAACACCAATATCTTTAAAAAATATCTTTCCATTTTTGCTTATTTCTTTGTTTTTATTTCTAAAAAAGGGTTTTAACTCATCAACAATAAAAGTATCTTGAAGCAGATTAATATATTTTTTAACTGTAGGAAGTGAAAGAGCAATAGCCGTTGAGATACTAGAGAGATTAATCATATTTCCTATGTTAATAGAGAGGTATTGAATCAATTTATTATATCCATCAATATTCTCTATATTTGCCAAATCCTTAATATCTTTTTGAATATAAGAAGAAGCAATGGAGTCTAACTTTACTATCTTTTCATCTCTACTCT
>JALWMP010000191.1 GCA_026996165.1 Campylobacteraceae bacterium | reverse complement strand
TTTTGAACCAATACCGTCTCATAAGAATAAGTAAAATCTGGAAAGTACTTATCCCAATGTCGAGCTAAAATTGACTTTGCGTCATATTCTCTAATCGCTTTTTGAGCCATCGAGTTCTCCTTGTTTATATTGTGTTGCTGTAAGTCTATCATTACAAGGATTTAATATATATATAAGCAACTTATACTCTTAATAAGTTTCACTTGTTTGTGTATTTTAGGAACATTTCACTCTTGACATGATTCAATGCCATAATATTTTAATTGATATTGTCGTTTTAGGTTTTTTGCAGTGTAACAATTCTCACCAATCTCTCTTAACTCCTGTACTTGCCAATAAGGTTGATAGAAAGGATAAGCGAAGTGTTTGGATTTATCTTTAATCATAGAGAAGAAGAGTTGATGAAAAATAATAATAAAAGTTGTAAATATAAGAGAACCTACAACAATCTTAAGTCCTAATTTATAAAATTTTTGAAACTGAGGTAAACGAACCTGTACAGTTCTTTGGTATACCAATATCATTAAGACTACAGCTACAATAACATATGGAGCAAAATCTGTCATAATTACCTGTTGTCTTAATGATAATAGTATAGAGAGGATAAAAGCAGTAAAAGAGATGTACCATAATATATCTTTTTTTTCACGAAACCAAATTCTATATAAAGCATAGAAAAAATAGATAAAAACTAAAGGTGAAAATAGTGCCAAATAGAGTCCTATAAGCTCCAAAAATTTTCCACTAGGAGAACCCCCTATATCTAATTTATTAAAATATAGTAAAGATATAATAGCAAAAAGAAGTGAAAATATAAAAAGAGTTATATCTCTTTTTGTTATAGCAAATATGCTTAATCCTATAAAGAATATAATAGAAGAATCATGAATAAAAAGTAATAGTGCCATAATAACAATACTAATCCATAAAAGCTTCTCTTCTCTATAAACAATTAAAAAAAGTAAAACTAAAGTTACAACAACAACAGCAATATTAACAATAACTGATGCTGTAATAATTCCTGGAAGAAGTGCAAATATCATCGTTGCAAAATAGCTCTCTTCCTCTTTTTTAAAATATGATTTTGACATTATATAAAAAAGAGGAATATTAATTAACCCAAATAAAACAAAAGGAAAACGGAAAGATAAACCACTCTCAAACCAATTATTAGTAACATGAGTTAAAAACTTTAAAACTCTATCATCAGTTGTATAATAGACCAAGGCTTCATTTGGTCCAATAGGTAAAGTGATTGCTAAATAGACAAGAGCCATTGCATATAAAAAATAAAAAATATAAAATGCTACTCGACTCATATTATCACTTTAAAGTTTTAAAAAGTTATCTAACATTTCATAACCATATTCTGACATAATCGATTCAGGGTGAAACTGTACCCCATAGATATTTTTCTCTTTAATCTCCAATGACATAATTTCATGGTCATCTTTAGAGTAAGAGGTAACAATAACTTCATCTGGTAGGTTCTCTTTATTAACAGTCAAAGAGTGATAACGAGTTGCTCTAAACTCTTTAGGCAAACCTTTAAAAATTGGAGTATTTTTTTCAATCTCTATTTGAGAGGTTTTTCCGTGCATCATATTTTTAGCACGAATTACCTCTGCTCCAAAAGCTTGAGCAATACTTTGATGCCCTAAACAGATACCGAAAATAGGTATGTTATGAGAAAACTCTTTAATCACATCAAGAGTTACCCCAGCATCATTAGGAGTAGCTGGGCCAGGAGATATAATAATCTTTTGAGGATTTAAAGCTTTAATCTCCTCTACAGTTAACTCATCATTACGAATTACTTTTAAATCTGCACCTAACTCTAAACAATACTGCACTACATTGTAGGTAAAGCTATCGTAGTTATCTATCATTAAAATCATCTGTTATCCTACTTTAAATATTAAAAGAAGTATAACAGATGACTACTTTTAAACAAATTCAGAGTTTTTATAGTTTAAAAAATATTTTTTAAGAAAAAAAAGTAATATATGTATATAAAATTAAATACAGTATTTGCTTATATGTATAATACAGTTTATTTTAAATTCCAAAGGACTATTGTGCTAAAACTTCTTATTGCTATCCTCTTAACTTTAACTTTTTTTGGTTGTGAAAACAAAGATACAAAAGAGAAAGAGAAAACAACTTATGAGAAATATGCAACAAAATATAATAATATACCATGGGAGAAAGATTTATCATCTGCCTTTGCCAAAGCTAAAAAAGAGCATAAAATAGTCTTAGTCATGGCAGTTAGTCAAGGGTGTAAATGGTGTGAAAAAATGGAGTCTGAAACACTTTCAGATAAAGAAGTTTTAAGAAGATTGAAAGATTATGTTTTAGTTTTAGCAGATAGAGAGACAAAAAAAGAGAGAGAGCAACTCCCTCCATTTAAACATGTACCTGTTATCTTCTTTATGACTCATGAAAAAGATGAACTCGATAGTCTACGTGGATATTTTGATAAAGAGGATTTTTTAGACTACCTAAATGATTTTGAAAATGAGTGATAGATTACTTTTGGGTTATAACCTTCGTATCTATAACCTCTAACTCTTTTATTTTTTTATCCTCAAGTCTTTTTCCACGCCAATAGTATCCTCCTATAGCTCCACCAGCTGCGGTCATGGTCAAAAGTCCTGCTGTAACGAACTGTGCTAACATAAAGAGAACCCCAACCCCCAATACACCTGCAAAAGCAGCACCTACTTTAAAATTGGCTTTTGCATGAGTAATTTTTGCCTCTTTAGCAATCTCTTTTTGTGCCTCTTTTACAACTTTTAGTTTATCTCTCTCTGCTTTTACTCGTAACTTTTCTCTCTCTTTAGCAAAACTATCTTTTATCTCATGTTCCCTCTCCTTATAAAAGTGTTCACTAAGTGAAGAGAACCAAAAAGCAACCATAATAGCAACAAAAAATAGAGGGACTATCAAACGTAAAGCACCCATCTCATTAAAAGTCTGTGGAGACATAGCAAAAAGTATAATGCTAATTAGCTCTACCAAAACTATACCTAAAAAAAATTTAAATATCTTCATTATTTTAAATCCTCCGACCAGAAAAAATCTATCCAATCTTGTGTCTGTTTAACCCACCATGTAGGTTCTACTATTGCTGTTGGTTTATAAAAGAGAGAAGCAGTAAAAAATATTACTTTTGGATACTCTCTTTTTAAAACTTCTAAGACAGCAACCAAACTCTCTCCACTATCTACAATATCATCAACAATTAAAACTTTATTTGACTCTTCAAGGTTTGGAAAA
Organism: Campylobacteraceae bacterium; assembly: GCA_026996165.1. Lineage (GTDB taxonomy): Bacteria > Campylobacterota > Campylobacteria > Campylobacterales > Sulfurovaceae > UBA1140. The sequence goes on along the minus strand of JALWMP010000191.1, from coordinate 5,317 downwards.
TGAAAAACCTTAACCTCATCTAACTTTTTTGTCCCCTCATAGCCAATAGTATTAATAGCATAAACTTGGCGAATCTCATAAAACTCTCCTAGCATCTGCCCCATACTAAGTCCTCCTCGCGAGATGGGGACAATGGTATCAAAATCTTGGTCTATCTTCTCTATCAACCTCTTTAAGTCTTCTCTAAATTCATTATAAGAGTAGTATATTTTATTTATCATTGCCAATTATAACAAATTAATTATATTTTTATGAATATATTTTTAACTCATTGTAAAGACTATCTCTCTCTACAGGAATAAAGCCTGAATTTTTAATAAGAGCTATAAAGTCTTCTAACTCCATTCCATGAGAACTATTAGCTCCTGCCGCAGAATGAATAGACTCTTTCTCTATCGTTCCATCTAAATCATCAGCTCCAAACTCTTGAGCAATAAGTGCTAAATTTATTGAAGCAGTTACCCAATAAGCTTTAATATGAGGAATATTATCTAAGATAATTCTACTAATAGCATAAGTTTTTAAAATCTCTTGACCAGATGGATAATTACAGTTTTTTAAATAATTATTCTCCCTTTGATAGACTAAAGGAATAAAAGCATTAAAGCCTTTTGTTCTATTTTGAAGTTCTCTTAATCGTATCATATGGTCAATTCTGTTTGCTCTACTTTCTATATGTCCAAAAAGCATCGTAGCATTACTTTGTCTTCCTTTATTATGCCACATTTCATGAATCTCTAACCACTGTTTTGAAGTTACTTTACCTTTACACAAATAGTCTCTAACTTTTTCATCAAAAATCTCTGCACCTCCACCAGGCATAGAGTCTACACCATTTTCAATCATAAGCTCCAATATCTCATTATAAGAGAAACCATAATGACGACTCAAAAAATCTATCTCAGCAGCAGTCATTGCTTTTATATGCAAGTTTGGATACTTCTTTTTGATTTTTCTAAAAGCACCCATATACCACTCTACCCCATCTTTAGGATTATGAGCAGATACAATATGCACCTCTTTTGCTCCATTTTTTACAGAACCATCAACAATAGACAAAATCTCTTCATGACTCATAGTATATTGGTTAGGGTTTTTACGACTTGCACTATAAGCACAAAACTTACAAATATCTGCACAAACATTAGTCGGATTGATATGACGATTAATATTAAAATAGGACTTCTTACCAAACTTCTCTTGACGAATTTCATCAGCTAACTCACCCAATGTAAACAAATCTAACTCATAGAGTGCTTCACCCTCTTCTTGCGTTAGAGATTCTCTATTTTTTACTTTTTCTATTAAGTTCATTTTTATAGTTCACTTTATACTTTTTTGGCATTATACTACAATAGCACTAATATAAGCTCTCTTCCACATATATTAATATTTAATTAAATCAAAACTTCACAGTATACTTAAACTTATTTATCATAACATCTAATTTAAACTTAAACAAAGTATTTAATTATATAATTCTTGAATTTTTTTACTAAAAGGATTTTTAAATGAATTTTAAAAAAATAATCTTATTTTTTCTATCTCCTATTCTTCTAACAGTATCAATAGAGGCAGAAAATAGTAAAATCAATAAAGCCTACCTTGGCTACTTTATAGAGGCTACAGCTAAATCAAAACTAGGAAAAAGATATAAATGGGGAGGCAATGGACCCTATGCCTATGACTGTTCAGGTTTTACTAAAGCTGTTTTTGCTCTTAATGGAATCAAAATTCCAAGAAATTCTTGGAAACAAGCTCAAATAGGCATTAGAGTTAGTAGAAAACACTTAAAAAGAGGTGACTTAATCTTTTTTAACTCTAAGCATCATAAAGGTGTCAACCATGTTGGTATATATATTGGTCATGGTAAATTTATTCATGCTAGTAGATTTCATAAACGTATTGTTATATCTCCACTTAGAGAGTATCGACGTTACTTTAAGTGGGGCTGTAGAGTAAGTTAAATTACTACTTACTCTTTAAATTGATAACTTCCTCCTAAAACATTTCATTTTCTTATATAAGAATATCATCTATAATTTAAAAATTACAAAAACTTCATAATTAACTAAGAAAAGTTAAGCTAGAATAAATCTTAACAGTTTTTTAATAAAAAAAACATAATCAAAAAAAATATCAAGGAGCTGATAAAATGATTCAAAAAAGAACTCTTCTTAAAGGTTTTTTAATTCTTTCGATATTTACTTCATCTATAAATGCTATTGAAGTAAATATAAAAAAAGGACTTCCTTATGTAGATGTTGACATAGATGGAAAACCTTTTAGAATTCAAAGGATTCAAGACACTAAACATAAACTCACAAACTCTTACAGTAAAACTTCTAGACCAGCTCCTCCTTTTAGTATACAACCATTTCAACCAATCAAAGGTATTGAAACTGTAAGTGAACTAGATTTACTCAATTTTCTTCAAAAAAAAGTAGCTAAAAATAAAGGTATCTTAGTAGATGCAAGAATGCCAAAATGGAACAAAGCTGGAACTATTCCAGGCTCAACAAATATTCCTTTCTCAATTTTAGCTTCAAAAGGAGGTAAAAATCAATATATTGAAAAAATTTTCTCTCTATTAGGAGTGGTAAAAAAAGAAGGAAAATGGGATTTTAGTAATGCACAAATGTTACTAATCTTCGATAATGGTCCATGGTGCCAACAGGGGGTACGTGCCATGAAAAACCTACTAAAATTAGGGTATCCAAAATCAAAAATGTTATACTATAGAGGTGGTATGCAGTATTGGCAAATTTTGGGTTTCACCACAATTATTCCAAAATAACATAAAGTAAAAGGAGAAATTATGTTAAATAAAGACGAATACAATCAAGAAGAGTATAACGATTATTACAGACAAGAGACACAAGGAGCTGAGTTAAATGACTCGGGCAATAAAGAAAATGGAGGTATAGGTGGTAAACTTATTGGCTTAATTATTATTATTGCATTAGCTATAGCTGGGTATTTTGGCTATAACATGATGAATAAATCTGATGATAATATAGATACAAGTTTAAAAGTTTCAATGGATAACCTACCACAAAGTGTACAAGATGAGACAGAAACTCAAAAGAGTGAAAAACCTATAGAAGAGACAGTTGTTGAAAACAGTAGTACACCAGAAGTTAAAAATAAAACTATACAAACTGAGGTTTCAAATAGAGTTAACGAGGTAGCTGGTTCATCTAAAATGTCATCTGAAGAGGTAGCAACCATTGTTGCAGCTGTAATGAAACAGATAAATCAAGAAAAAAACAATTCAAGTCAAACTACTCCTTCAGTTACAAAACAAGATAAAGAGCTTATTAACAAACTCTCAAATACTGAAGTAGATTCTGTTTCATCTGATTTAGAAAAGGCTTTAGAAAATATCAATATTAGTGAAAATACACATATTGACAATACTGAAAAACAGATTGATGTTTACAATAAAGTTAATGTTCAAGACAATAAAGGAACAGATACATTAAGTCAACTCTCTGCACAAATTAGTAATGAGATAGAAAATGCAGAAGCATCGAGTGAAACAGTAGATAAAGAGCTTAAAGAGTATAATAAAAATATTAAAAAAGAGGTTGTCTTCCGTAAAAAAGAGATGAGAATTATTATTGTAAAAAAAGGTGATACGCTTGGAAAACTAGCAAAACGTGCTTATGGTAATGTTATGGAATACAAACGCATATATAAAGCAAATCCAGAAATAACAAGACCTGACCGTATCTATGTCGGACAAAAAATCCGTATTCCTTTAGATTAAATAAGAACTAATTGTAAATTAATAAAAAAATTACAATTATCTTAACTATTCAATAATATTAAAAAGGTAAAATAATGAAAAAACTACTTCTACTTCCATTATTGGTTGTTTCTCTTTTTGGAGAAAATATAGTTGTTAAAATTACAAAAGATCTTCCTTACGTTTATACTACAGACTCAGGAAAAAAGGTTAAAATTGAACGTATTCAAGATGTTAACAATAGACTAACGGATGACTATACTAAAACTTCTCGTCCTTGTCCACCATTTTGTGTACAACCTACTCATGTATTTATAGGAATCCAAAACATTGAAGAGCTTGAGCTTCTTAAATTTATGCAAGATAAAGTAGCAAGAGGAAAGGGAATTGTTATTGATGCTCGTCTGAAAAGTTGGTTTGAGTTAGAGACTATTCCCTCTGCAATTAATATTCCATTTCCAATTATGCAAAATTCAACAAAAGAGAAAGCAAAAAGAATCTTTACTCTTCTAGGTATGACTATTGATGCTGATGGAACATGGAATTTCTCTAAAGTAAAAGAGTTAGCTGTCTTCGATAATGGTGTTTGGTGTGGACAAGCCCATCGACTTATATCAGGATTCTTAAAATATAACTATCCAAAAAGTAAAATATTTTATTATCGTTCAGGTTTTCAAGGTTGGAAACTTCTTGGGTTAACAACTATTGTCCATAAAGAGATTAAAAAAGATTAATTATGTTTGGGCTTTGCCCAAACTACTTCACCTTAAAATCAAAATATCGCTTCTTCTTAGATTCATTAAACAGCAGTAAACACCTAATTGATATTTACTTCTCACATCTTCTTTATATCATAGCCTTTAAAGACAAGGATTTATGAAACAGATAGACCTCTTTTTTAAGATTTTTTTGTTTTTGCTCTATATTGTTATATAAAATAAAATTTAAATTTACTGCATTAAAAAGAGGGGCAAACACGGAGGTTGCCCCTACATATTATAAAAATACATTAACCCTTATATAAATTTATCTAAAAATAGTAAAGAGTATCTTTAAATTGATATGTAGGGGCAACCTCCGTATTCGCCCCATGTTTTAACACTCTCCTTTACCTGTTTCAAACCCTATAAGGGAGTATCTTCAAATATGAGCCTGTCGGTGTTTTAAATAGAGATAGATTGTTTCAAACCCTATAAGGGAGTATCTTCAAATAGGGGTAAGGGCTAAGATTAAAAAATTTGATAAGCGTTTCAAACCCTATAAGGGAGTATCTTCAAATCATTTGGCTTGAATGGGCTGAGGAGATGTACTGTGCGTTTCAAACCCTATAAGGGAGTATCTTCAAATGAACAAATTTAAATTCAAGGATATGAAAATGACACGTTTCAAACCCTATAAGGGAGTATCTTCAAATGAATAAAATTCGGTAAAACGTACAAATGTCAAGTGAAAAGCTAAAATGTACCACTAGTGCAAAGTAAAAATGTACCACTATAAATAAGGAACAAACTATCATTTCAAGAAAAGGAAGAGGTGATAGTAAGTTGATAACGAAAGAGGAGTATA
>JALWMP010000190.1 GCA_026996165.1 Campylobacteraceae bacterium | reverse complement strand
TCGAACATTATCTATGTCGATAGAGATATTTTTGAACAATATCTTTTAATCCATCTTGTAAGACTTTATCAAAATGAGTAAACTGTTGCTCTAAATTTTTAGCCAGTTTTTCAGCCTCTTCAATACTCTTTTCAAGCCCTATCAAGTTAACAAAAGAGTTCTTATCTCCATCATTTCCTGTAGTTTTACCAGCCTCTTCATCACTATGTGTCTCATCAATAATGTCATCTTGAATCTGAAAAAGTAGCCCAAGGTCAATTCCAAATCTATACAACTCTTCTTGTTTACTCTTCTCTAGTCCAACAATAACTGCACCCATTAAAAGTGAAGTAGCAATTAATTTAGCTGTTTTATTAGTATGTAAAATCTTTATCTGTTCTAAATTTAAAGGAGTATTTTCAAAATGTATATCAATCGACTGTCCTAAAATCATTCCATAAGTTCCACCATCTCGTGCTAAAAGTTCTACAAGCTTAATACGTATGTCATCTCTTAATGGTGCTTTAGCAATTCTATAGAAAGCTTCTGTATTTAGTGCATCTCCTATTAAAATTGCTGTAGCTTTATCATAAGTAATATGTAGAGTCTCAAAACCACGACGCAAAGGGGCGTTGTCCATAGCAGGTAAATCATCATGTATAAGTGAGTAGGTGTGTAAAAACTCTAATGCCAAAGCAGGTGCTAATGCTCCCTCAAAAAGAAGTGGTTCATAAGCTTCTACTACAGAGAGTAGCAACATAGGACGTAGACGCTTTCCCCCTGCAAGTAACATAGCTGATAAAGCTTTGTTATAGTGTGGGTGAAATGTCTCTACTGTTGGTAAGTTTGCTTCTAAATAAGCTTCAAATCGTTGCATCTATAATTCTTAATTTTTTGACAGCATTATAGCTAAATATGTTATAAATTATAATGTTAATTTTAATGAAGTAGTAATTTGGAATAAAATTTAAATAGATAGAGGTAGAGAGCCTACCTCTAAAGACAACAGATTAAACTGCTGTTACATTTTCAGCTTGTGGACCTTTTTGACCTTGACCGATTTCAAAAGTTACAGCTTGACCATCTGCAAGAGAGACTCTACCACCACTTGGGTTGTTTACTTGTCTGAAATGTACAAACACATCAGCTCCTCCACTTGCTTGTTCAATAAATCCATAACCTTTTTCATCGTTAAACCATTTAACAGTTCCATTAACTAACTCTGCCATTGTCGTACCTTTTGTAATATATAACTTCTATTCAAAATAGAAAGTCGAATCCAAATAGAGAAGAAATATATTCCACACTCATCTTTCATCTGCAACCATTATATCTGTTTATATTAAAAGTTTAGCCTCTTTTATCCATAAATTTGGAAATATGACAATTTAATATATGGTTTAGCTTTATTGTGATTTTTTACTATACTATTCTATTGACTCTCTAACTCTTTTTTATTTACATATATAGAGTGAAAAGTTGCAACAATAATAAACATTGCTCCTAAACCACCTACAATAATTTCATTAACATGTGTAAAAATTTTTATCAACATAATAATAGATAAAATAAAGATAGCATAATGTGCACCATGTTCTAAGTAACGATATACTGCTAAAGTCTTCTCTCTTAACATATAGAGTGTTAAAGAACGAACAAACATAGCACCTACACCTAACCCAATCATAATAATAAATACATTGGAACTAAGAGCAAAAGCACCGATAACTCCATCAAAACTAAATGAAGCATCAAGAATTTCTAAATAGAGAAAACCCATAATTCCATTACGTACACCGTTTATACTTAATATATCATCTAATGAAGAGATAATAGAGTAGAGTAGTATTCCTGAAAAGTAAGCTAAGGCAATTTCATAACTCTTAGTTACTGAAACTAGTATTAATCCAATAACTGTTGATATAATCATGTTCATACTAGAAACTTTTCCCATTTTATCAATAAACTTATTCTTTTCTATAATATCTATCCATTTCTCTTCTCTATCTGTATCAAAAATAAAGCTTAAAAATACCATTAATAGAAATGATGCACCAAATGCAAAGATAAGCTTCTCAACAGAGATTAGCGTCTCTTCATAGTGGTGAGGATTGTTTATTGCTATACTAAAGGTCTCCCACAGACCTAAACCACTAGCTATTGCTACTATAATCATTGGAAAAAGAAATCTCATACCAAAAACAGCCACAGGAATACCAAATGTAATAAAACGCTGTTGCCATTTTGGCTCCATAGTTTCTAAAACTTTTGCATTTACTACAGCATTGTCAAATGAGAGTGAAATCTCTAATATAGCTAACAAAGCAACAATATATAGAGCTTCAAAACCACCTATATAGAACCCTAATACTAAACCTACTATTGAAAATACAATAGAACTTCTAAAATCTTTCAAGATAATCTCCTTAATATTTAAAATTATAGTTAAAAGTTTAATAGAAGCAGAAAAGTTTTTCAATAAAATTTTTTAAAATTTTCTAAAACTTTTTTATGAGCTTTAGAAAGCCTATTTTGCACTATTTAGTTTTATCGGAATAACCTTCTAATTAATTTTTATCTTGTATAATTGTTTTTAAAACTTTGTCAATTTTAAAAAAGGGTTAAAATGAATGCTTTTTCTCAGAAGCTCAGAGTAATTTATGTACAACTTGCTAATGAAAATATAGATGACTTTACAGAGATGCTTATTGATTATACTAAATATAGGAAAAATAAATTTGATATGGCTTCTGATTCAGATTCTAAAGAGCAGTTCTTTTCAAATAGAAAAACTGTATTAAGACGTTGGTTAAACAAGGGAACTACTTGTACACCTGATTTTCAAAAAAGTTTTTATAACTATAAACTCTCAAAATTACACATAAAGGGCAATCCTCTATTTGTATTATCAGATTTTTCAAAAGAAGACAACCTAGACTATTTTGAGCAACAAATTGAAAAATATTTAAAATATCAACGACGTGTTCAAATAAGAGTTGACTACAAATATATCTATAGTTTTTCTACTCATACACAGACTATTAACTACTATGAGATTCTTGAATGGGAAAAAGATTCTAATGGAGGGACATCTATTTTATTAGAAAGAGATGGTAAACAGTTTAGAGCAAAATTTCAACTTTTAGATAATAATATATTTATAACTATTTATAAAAATGATACCCCACTCTATATGCTATTTTATGACAATCAAGATAATAGTTCTATCTATATTGCAGGTATGAGTATGGGATATTTAGAGAGCAATAACAAAGTGCCTATGTCTAAAAAAGTTATCTTTTCAAAAGAGCTTTTAGAGACTAAAGAGCTTGAGTTTATGTTAAATGAGACAGAGATTCTCTCTACTATTGAAAATCGTTTTAATATAAATTTAGAACTATTTCAGGTTAATCATTTTGTAAAATATTTTAATAAACTAAAAAACTACTCGAACTTTTTTAAACGTTTACGAGATACATCATATAAAGAGTTTTTTTATTATCGTTTAGCTTTTAGTGAATTTTATGCTCTTAAAGAACTCTTTAAACATATTTCAAAACAAGAGAGTTACTATATTATAGATTTTCAAAGAGCATTCTTAGAGTTAATAAAGACTATTGAAAGTATTGGAAATATTAAGCTTCAAGTCGTAATGCAACTTAATGAAGATAGTCCTTTTTTAAAGTCTAGCTATAGGGACTTAGAGATACGAAGTCATTTTTTTAATTTATATAAAAAACATAAAGTGGAAACAACTATTATTTTTGTTATTGACTCATACGAAGAGCTTAATGCTCATAAAAAATATCTATTTTCTGATATGATAGAACACAATATAGAGGTTAGAACGATTCTTAAAAAAAATATTATAAATGATGTTAATAGCTTAAACTTTTCATTTATTTATCTACAAGATAATAGAGATTTTGTCCTAGCCGACCCAATACGAGATAGTAAAAATGTCTATAAAATCTATACAAATGAATTAACAATGGATGAGTATAGAACTGATTATGAAAGATTTGTAGAGAAAAGTAAAATCTATGAACTTAGCATCTCCTAATCTCTTTTTTTGTTTTATTACAGCTAAATTTTCTATTAGGTAATTCTAACTCCAAATAAGCAATCTCATCTAAAATAGATTGCCTAAAGGCATCAAGTGGGGTTCTTATGCTATAGAATGCCCAACGTCCTCTGCGTTCTACTTTTAAAAAGCCACCCTCTTTTAAGATTTTTAGGTGACGTGATACACGTGACTGAATCATCTCAAATGCACTCTCAATGTCACAGACACACACTTCTCCATTTTGGTTAATGAAGTTTAAAATTTTTAGGCGTGTCTCATCGTTAATAGAGCCTATAGTCTTTAAAAAAATATCCATTTTACTTTTTATTTAATACTTTTGATTTAGCAAGAGCTTTTTCTATCTCCTCTTTACTCACCTCTCCATCAAGTTTAAGCTCAACATTACCATCTTTCCCCTCAACTTGCATCTTGTTAATCTTCTTTTTTGTCTCATCGCTCATACACTCACACTGACCTGTAGCACAGTTCTCTACCATTTTTACAATTTGCTGTTTTTGTACTACACCTGTAAATTTAATATTTACACCATTATCTGTTTTAAATACATTTTTGTTCATCTTTTGCTCCTTTAATATCTTTTCTACTTTTGGAAGTAGGGTAGTCTTTATCTCTTCATATGTTGCCTCAAAAGCTTCATACTCTTTTCCATCTGGGTCTTCAAATCCTATATGGATTTTAGGTATGGGTTTTGGAAAGATAGGGCAGGTCTCTTTAGCGTGGTCACACACTGTAACTACCAAATCAAACTCAATATCTTCTAGTTTGTCAAGAGTTTTTGAGTGGTACTTATCTCTCCAAGCTTCATTTGCTTCTAAAACTTTTTTAGCATTTGGGTTAACTTTACCACTTGGTTTTACTCCTGAACTGTAGGCAGTAATACCCTCTAGCTCTTTGTTAATAAGTGCCTCGGCAATAATGCTTCTGCAACTATTTCCTGTGCATAGAACCAATACATTTTTACTCATCTATTTTTTCCTTAAAACTCATCAAATTCACGCTGAGCTTTCTCCTCTTCATAGGCTTTAAGCTCCTCTTCACTCATCATCATAAGTTTTACCTTTTGTGCTAAAAAGGTTTTACTCTCAACCTTTGTAAAGTAACTATATAGTCCAAAGCTAAAAGCTAAAACTGTTAGTAGGGTTATAAGCTTCTGAGCTAAAGTAAAGGTTTGAACAGGCTCTTTTTGTCTAATTTCACAAACACCTCCAGGGCAGTGTGTAACAGGGTCTTTTTTAAAGAGACCAAAGAGTTTACACCCTAGACATATAGAGAAAGCAGACTCTAAAAAGAGAAGTACTAGACAGATAATACAGACCAAAACTTTAATAGGATTTGGTTGAAAGTGTATAACCAATAGGTAAAACATAGGTAGAGACAAAAGAAACCCAATACCCCATGCAAACCTTTTTTGTGTAGCACCTACATACTCAGGGCGTTGATTTTGAACAAAGAGTCGACCTAGTAGTAGACTAGGTGAGTAGCGTGGTTGAATGACTCTAATTAGAAAGTCTAAAGTAAAAAAAGCAATAAAAACTCTAGTAACTATTCCATGACCTAATGCCACAGCATTCATAAGACTTAAAAGACCTATGGCAAAGAGAATCCCTGCAGCTGCTCGTGCCTCTCGTTCATTTAGAACTAAGACATCATATCCATCTACTTTTTCACCATATTGAAAAAAATTGCTCATTACTCTCCTTTATATTTATGAGCATTATAGCGATAAATAACTTATATATCAAGATATATTGATATTATTAAAAGTAATAAGATTTCTCTGTTAGTAGATTGACTTATTTTATTTAATATTTAGTTGATAAAATAAAAGCCTCCTCTTGAACAGCCTTATTTTTTAAATGCTCTTTTTTAATCTTATTCAATATAAATTTGGCTTTTTTCAATGAGGTAAAATTACCCATTAAAAGTTTTATATAGTCTTTCCCATTAACTTTTATCTTTTTTGTAAAGAGAGGGTAGGGCATACTATTAAGCTTTTTCATAACAGTATGAGCAGAACGCATAGTTTTAAATGCACCTAGTTGAATATGATAGAGTTTTTTTATATTGTTCTCCGATAATGGTAAAGAAAACTTGTATGGTGAGTTTATATTTTTAAATATTATATTTTTTTTAGACTCCTCTATAGACCAATTAGGAGCAATATATGTCTCTAAAGTTGGTATATTGTCATTTGGAACTTCATGCCATTGTGGTTCTAAACTCATAGCACTTTGATAGCTTGTTTCCCATGATTTTACCACTTTATTATCTAAATCTCTAAAAGTAAGTTTTATAGTATTTAGTTGAAAGTTTGGTTTATCCATAGTCTCAAAGCAGCAGTTAACTTCTCTATTTTGAGGAAGTATTGTGCGTTTCCAGTGAATGGCATCTTTACTGTGGTATAGAGCAGGGTAAACTCCTTCACTCTGGCATAAGGCACGAACCCAAATATTTTGTAGTGGGTCTTGGTGAATTGATTCAATATCTTCAGTAATAATATCTTCACCAACGCCAATAATCCATTGCCCTAAACTATTAACAATTAGAGGAACAGCTCCACGGTTTTTTTGAGAAGAGATAGTATGTTCATTGAGATAGACAAAGACTAAAAGTTTACCATTGGCAAGTTGAAAATGTTGGTAATAGTCAATGGTTGAGCCATTGTCACAACGGTTACTTTCTTGTGCTAGTTTTTCACATATAGCTGACTGTAGTGTCGTAGGAATAGGATAAAATGGTGATTTAGCAAAGAGAGTATAGCTAAGAAGTAAGAAAATAAGTAGCTTTTTCATAATATTTACCACCTTTTCTTTTATTTTAGCTTAATCTGTATTAATAGTTTATTATTTGTGTTTTTTAGAAGTTTAAGAGCTAAAATTTTAGTTTGCTTTACTAGTAGTTTTTGTATTGTTGTTATGATATATTATGGGTATACTACTATTTTTAAAAAATAGATGAAAGATAGGATATGAATAGAAAAATAAGAGATAAAAATAGTATATACCTAGACTCATGGAGTCTTTTTAAGATTATGGCAGATTTTGTAAAGGGTTATGATGAGTTAGATGATATTGGTGCAGCAGTTACTGTATTTGGCTCGGCTAGGCTAAGAGAGGGAACACCTGTTTATCAGAAAGCTGTAGAGATAGGTAAAAAGTTGGCAGATAATGGATATAGTGTTATTACAGGTGGCTCTTTTGGTATTATGGAGGCTGTAAATAGAGGAGCAAAAGAGTCAAAAAATGCTGAGTCTATTGGTCTAAATATAGATTTACCTTTAGAGCAGAGTAGCAATGCTTTTTTAGATAGAGAGTTAAAGTTTGACTACTTTTTTGTACGAAAAGTAATGTTAGTTCGCTATTCTTTAGCTTATATTGCTATGCCAGGTGGATTTGGGACACTAGATGAACTCTTTGAGGTACTTACCCTTATTCAGACTAAAAAATGTTCACCTTCTGCTGTTATTTTAATAGGTAAAGAGTATTGGAGTAAACTTTTTGAGTTTATGCAAACTTCTATGATAGAGTGTGGAACAATTAATCAAGCTGATTTAGATTTAATTACTATTGTTGATGACCTTGATGAGATGATAGAGATTGTAGATAATTCATTAAAAAATCAGCTTAAAGCTATAGAGGAAATGGGGCTTTCTGATTCTAATTATGGTGAAATGCTTAGAGCAACACAGAAGGTTAGAGGATAATTGTGAATAAGAAGTGATAACAACTGACTTGATGAATAAGAGATTTTGCTCAATCAAGTTTTTTAACTCTTAAAAGTATTTTAGCAAGATAAAGTTAGAGAATTCGATAGGGGAGCTTATTCATCATTGAAGTAGAAAAATATTATTGTTGTGATAAAAAATAATCTTTTTTTTGTCATATAACTTTTCATTTTAGTTATATACCTTTTCTTTCATGTTAGCTTATCTTGTCTACCTAAAGTCCAAGCTGAATTATGTTGAGTAAATCCAATTTTTGGATAATACTCTTTTGCATTTGGTGCTGATAATAATATGATTTTACATTTATCATTTAATTGTTCTTGGACTTTAGAAATAAGTTTTTTACCAATACTATTTTTTTGGTATTGTTCATCTACTGCTAAATCTGATAGATAACAACAATAATTAAAATCTGTTACTGCTCTGGCAACTCCTATAATTTTATTATCTATTGTTGCTGTTACCATTATATCTGCATTTTCAATCATACCTTTGATTGTTTCTAAATCATCAATAGGTCTTCTTTCTCCTAATGTAGAGTTTTTTAATATCTCAATAAATTCTGATGATGTAATATTTTTATTTAATTTATATTTGATCTTCAAGTAATGTTCCTTTGTGTATATAACGATTGAGTAGAGTGAATAAATGCCCGAGAGGGCATTTATTCACTCCTATGTTTTGTTGTGTTTTATTCAAAGTACAAGTCATATTTTTTATCACTTCTTGTTGGGCATGGTTCTGAAGGACAACAATCATTATCAGGTGGATACCAATGATCAGGTCCACAAACATTATCAGGCATACATTCATCACTTGGAGGATACCAATCAGGTAAACAATTTGCTAATATAGTTTCATTTTTATTTAAAATATCAATTTTCATTCCATTCTCCTTTTTTTGGATTATAGGTACAATTGTCAAGTGCAACCTAAAAATGTACCAAAGTGCAGGAGAAAAATGTACCACTACACCACAGTTTTAGTTGGTTGAGAAATTCAATAAACCAGCTTCTCTTTTTTGCTTTAATCTATAGCTTTCACC
>JALWMP010000189.1 GCA_026996165.1 Campylobacteraceae bacterium | reverse complement strand
TTTAACTCTTCTATCTCGTCTAAATAGCCATCAAATATAGGTGTAGTTTCAAAGATTTTAAAACCAAAATTTGCTTTGTTCGGGGCTAAAGCCTCCGATTCCAAGCTTTGTTGTATCTTTTTAGAGGCTTTCTCTATTCTTGCTTTAGTAATATCAAAGATGGTTTTATATCCTGCTTTAAAGGCTTCAGATTTTTTATCTGTCTTTTCTGGGATTTGAACGGTAATGAATTTTCTGTTTCCTCCATCTTGGGCATTTAGTGCCATTACTGCGTGGGCTGTTGTTCCTGAACCTGCGAAGAAGTCTAGGATAATATCGTTAGAACCCAAACCAAACTCCATAATCTTTTGAAGTAGTCCAAGTGGTTTTGGATTTTTAAAAACTTCTTTTTTAAAACCCAATTCTATAAACTGTTCACTACCTCTTTCACTATTTACTTCTTTTAATGTCCATGTTGAAGTAGGTTTAATATTTTTTTTATTTGCTAATAAATCCTTTTCAAATATTCCCCATCGTTCACGAACTTTCATGTATTTAGGAATCAATAAATTAATCTTTTTTAATGCAGTACTCTCCTCCCATCTCCAATTTCCATCTTCTCCATTCTCTTTTATTGGTTTTATTTGAATATAACCATCTGGTATATCTTCATTTTTTGATATATATAAATCTTTTGTCTCTTGATTAAATAAAAAATAATAAAATAAATTTGGTCTATCTTCACGTCTATCATTATCTCCTGTTTTTCTTAAATCAATTTCTCTATATATTTGACCTGCTTCATCTTTTTTATTAAATCTTTTAGTAATTTTTTCATCAGGTATCCAACCAAATATTTTGGGGTCATTTTTTTTATAAATTAATCCATACTCATGTGAAGTAGCAATAAAACTAGTATCTGAACGTCCCTTAGGATTATTGACATTAGCGACTATAGAAATAAAATTCTCCTCCCCAAAAACCTCATCACAAAGCATTTTAAGTTGAGCTACCTCATTATCATCAATCGAAATAAAAATAACCCCATCTTCACGCAACAACTCTCTAGCCACATAGAGCCGTGGGTACATAAAAGTAAGCCAAGCAGAGTGAGAGTTAGATTTAGAGCTTGTAAACTCCAAAATGCGTTGGGCTTCATCTAGCTCTATACCTGCCAATCTACTTAGCTCCTCTTTAGTAAACTTTCTATCATCACTATAGACAAAACCATCACTACCTGTATTGTAAGGTGGGTCGATGTATATCATCTTTATTGACTCACTATAGGCATTGCTTAGATGTTTTAATACCTCTAAATTATCACCCTTTATAAGCAAGTTTTCACTATTTTTATTTGCCTCTTTAGCGTTATGAGCTTTGTCCTCTTTTAGAAGTGTACGAGGGTTTTCATTGGCAAGAAGCCGTGCATAAGACTTTCCAAGCCAATTAAGGCTATAGCTCTCTTTACTCAATTCTAACCCTGCACTACCTACTATCTCTTCCATCTTATGAGTTATAAAATTTCCATCTTTGTCAAAACAGTTTGGAAAGTTCTGTTTTAGTATGGCTAGTTGTTTTGAGTTTTGAGTTGTGTTGCTGTTATCGTATATAAATTCTTTTTTAGGCATGAAGTCTCTTTATATCAAAATTTATTTAAATGTTATTTTAGCGTAAATCTTGGGAATAAAGTATCATAAGTAGACACAGTTGTAGACATTTTTAGATAGAATTCTTACAAAATATCTATTTTATGGGAGTTACTTTTGAAAATACGAGTCTACTACGAAGATACCGACGCAGGTGGTATTGTCTACCATACTAACTACATCAAATACTGTGAACGAGCGAGGTCAGAGATATTTTTTGCAAAAGGGAAAACACCAACCGATGGTGACAAGAGTGGTTTTGTAGTACGTCATATCGACGCTAACTTTTTAGGTATGGCAAAGCTTGGTGATATGTTAGAGGTAAAGAGTGAGGTTGTTAAACAAAAAAGTGCTTCTATTGTTCTCA
>JALWMP010000188.1 GCA_026996165.1 Campylobacteraceae bacterium | reverse complement strand
TAAATCGGTGTCAATATGGTCACCAAATTTCCAAACTTTACCTTGCAAAGTTATATCCTTTATAAAAAGGGGTTAACCCTAGTAATATGGTTGGGATTATAGCTAAAAGCTACTAAAAGAACTTAATTAATACTTCTCAAGCCTAGCATCAGATGTATAAATATCCCCACTATCATAAATCTTAATCTTCTTAGCACTAACCCCTCGCCCATCTTCATCAAGCTCAAAAACCACCAACTGAAAAATAGTCTGACACCTCTTTGCAATATCATAATGCCCACCAACACCTGTTAAAAAACGGTTTAGTGGTATATCTTTTTCCATTCCAATCACACCATCACGACACCCTGTTAGCCCAACATCGGTAACATAACAGCACCCATCTATAATTGCTAAATCATCTGTTCCTACATGGGTATGTGTTCCAAAGATAGCAGAGACCTTTTTGCGTAAAAGTTGCATCATAGCCAACTTCTCACTTGTAGCCTCTGCATGAATATCTACAATAATGTGTTTAATCCCCTCATCTCGAAGCTCTTTTATAGTCTCTTCCATTATTACAAAAGGGTTATCAACCATTGGCATAGTGTAGTGACCCATAACATTTACAATAGCAACTTCATGACCCAAAACTTCAACCTTTATCAAACCCTCACCAGGACTTTTTCGTGGGTAGTTAATGGGGCGAATTAAAGGGTAGTCTTTGTAGAGCAAAAAGACCTCTTTTTTATCCCAAGAGTGGTTTCCACCTGTCATAACATCTATACCATATCCTAAAAGCTCTTCACAATTTTTTTTTGTTAAACCAAAACCATGAGAGGCATTTTCATAATTAGCAATAACCAAGTCTAAACCATACTCTTCTCGAAGTTTTGGGAGATACTCCTTAACCATATCTCGCCCAGGTTTTCCAACAATATCTCCAATAAACGCCAACTTCACCTTAAGCCTTTTATTTTAATAAAATTATTGTATTAGGTTATGACTTGTTTTGTGCTTAGATTTTATTATTAACCTGAGTTCGATGGAATACCATATCCACAAAAAGCCTCTAAACTAACAACATCTAAACCTACAATTTTAAATAACTGTTTATCATTAGAAATCAATGTAGCACCATTTACCATTGCTGTAGCATAAATAATACTATCAGGCAATTTAATACCATACTCTTTTCTAATCTCAATAGTCATCTCTTTTGTCTTGTTGCAAATATTCAAAATTTTAAAATGGCTTAAAAGATTTTCTATATTTTACTTATCATTATGAGTTAGTTTACTATAAGAGAGAAGCTCAATCTCTGTAATAATAGAGACTAAATATTGAGCATAAGGAAGAACTACCTTACCGTTTAGAGCATAAATAATTGCATTTGTATCAAGTAAAATTTTACCACTCATCACGTATCTTTCGTTGATATTCTAAACCATCTACACCTTTAAGGCTCTCTACTTTAAATGTAGAGAAATCTAACCCTTTTGGAGTATCTTTTTTTGAAGAGTTAAATCTCTCTTTACTATTTACAATAATCTCTAAACCATCGTTTTTGAAGCTATTTAACAACCATAATATTTTATCAAAAAGCTGTTCATTAGATATATTAATGGTTAACTGCATAAAAACTCCTAGACTTTTTACTTCAAGTATATCAAAATTAGATTGGATTTCCATAACAAACTCAACAAAAAAATATTGGAACCGATAGCTTTAAAGCCTCGATTCTAAATACAACTAAGGCGTAGTTATATCAATACTAAAGTATCTCTATATGGATTATCTCATTACCATTTTTAAAAATAAGGTCAGCATCGCGTTTTTCTACTCTTGTAAACTCTTTGTCTATGAGTTCCATATCTTGTTGTATCTCAATGTTGAGAATGTATTTTGATATATCTTTAGCTATGTTTTTAAGTATCTCTTTGCTTATTATATCTTTATCACCCATACTCAAAGCCTATTTTTGGATTTTGAGTATTTTAACATAAAAAAATAGATTTAAATAATAATATTTCAAATTGTAATGTTTTTATATTATTTTAAGATTTATTATCTATTTGGGGTCTGCCCCTCGACCTTTGACCCTCGACCTTTTTATAAATATTTTGGTAGGGGCAGACACGGAGGTCGCCCCTACAGGGTTAATATATTTTTATGATTGTAGGGGCAACCTCCGTGTTAGCCCCTTGTCTAATGTGACGAAAAATTTAAAATGTTTTTGTATGGTATTGGAGAAGTGACAACTCCCCTATCGCAAAAATGCAGTCGGGTCATCTCTATAAACAAATCAAATGGTAGTATTCTACCAAAATGTTTCAATCCCCTATCGCAAAAATGCAGTCGGGTCATTCCTTTTCAATAGGGAGGCTATTTCCGATCAGCTTCTTCGTTTCAATCCCCTATCGCAAAAATGCAGTCGGGTCATGAAAACACAAAAGATCGAATAGCTCGAGGTCAGGCTATGTTTCAATCCCCTATCGCAAAAATGCAGTCGGGTCATAAAATTAGGAGGACTACATCATGTTAAGATTTTTTTGTTTCAATCCCCTATCGCAAAAATGCAGTCGGGTCATAGTACGAGTGTACTCAATATTACTCATTAGGTGCATTTGGTTTCAATCCCCTATCGCAAAAATGCAGTCGGGTCATAGCTTATTTTGTGGGAAACATTAAAAAACCTCATAGTTTCAAACCACTTAAAATTACCAAATTATAGAACTTTACGAAAAAGTTTGTAAGTCTAAGAGAAAATATACACCAATTTAGCTTAGTTTTTTTTTAAAGTGCCAAGATTTCGGACTCTTTTGTTTAAAAAAAGTTTGTAAGTCTCTTTAAGTCGCATACAAATCAAGAGACTTACAAACTTTTAGCTAACTTTAAGTTTCAGAACCCCCGAAAAATAGGCATTTGAAACTTAAACGAAAATAAAAGTTTGTAAGTCTAAAAAATTTTTCTAAAAAAGTGAGACTTACAAACTTTTTGAAAAAGAGGTAAAAATATACAAAACCCCGAGATATAGGGCTTCTCCTCGATTTTAGCTTAAAATAAACTTAGCTAAAAAGTTTGTAAATTGTTTTGAGTCTAAAAACGACCAACAAAGCCCTTAAAATCAGACTTTATACCCTTTATTACATGAGCTATCTCCAACGCCTGTTCATCTATAATTGTCATCAACTTATACTTACCTTTTCGCCACTTAGGAGGAGTAGCCAATCGCTCTTGTATGTTTTCAGTTATCACTCGTTCCACCTCTCCTGAGAGTGTGAAAAAACCACTCTCAGGAGAGGTGGAACGAGTAAAAATCCTTTATAATTATAAATATCTATCTTATTTTTAGACTTATTTATAATTATCTATATCTATTTTGGAGTTATTTATATTAATCCCCATCTGCCAAACTCAAAAGAGCAGGAAGTAATAGAACATCAACTACTAAAGCAATAGCCAACGCAAACGCCGTTACAATACCAAAGTTTTGATTTGGTGCAAAGTCAGAAAAAGCAAAAAGTGAAAATGAGACTGTCAAAATAATGGTTGTAAATAAAATTGCTTTTCCTGCATAACGCAACACCTCATCAAAGGTCTCTTCCATATTAAGCCCACGCTTTCGTGCATCAAAATATTTAACTAAAAAGTGAATGGTATCATCAACTGCTACTCCAATAATAATTGCTCCTGCAATAGCCACTCCAATATCAATACTAATACCTATCCAACCCATAAGCCCTACAACCAAAATAACAGGTAAAATATTTGGCAAAATAAAAACCCATAACAACTTAGGTCGTCTAAAGATTAATAACATAACAAATGTTACCAAAATCAAAGCTAGAGAAAGAGAGTAGATAAGTGTATTGGTTACATCTTTTTGCATATGTGCAAACATATATGTTTGTCCTTGAACTGTTGCACTATATGGTGTATTTTTTTGCCACCAATCTTTAATAAAATGTATCATTTCCAAATCTTTAGATGTATCAACAATATTTATCTGTCCTGTAATACGAAGTTTTCTTTGGTCTATATCCATCTTATCGTTTATCTCCATTCCTTGTGGAAGGGAAAGTGAATATAGTAGAAGATATTGTGCAATTAAATTTTGATTGTTTGGAATTTCATCTTTTCCATCTACTACTTTGTTAAATCGTTTTACCGTATCCATAAGAGAAGAGAGATGTCGAACATCGTGAAAATCAGTCTGAAATGCTCTATAGAAACGCTCAACTGTTTTCATAAATTTAGGACTTTTAATTCCATCTTTTACACCTGAATCTACTACTATCTCATAACTCATAGGACCTGTTATATTGTCCATAATAAACTCGGCACTTTGGCGAATAGGTACATCTTTGTCAAAGTATCTAATAGTGTTTGAGTCTACCTTTACTTTGGCAATTCCTAACCCTAAAAAAAGAAATATAAAAGAGGTAATATAGATAATTCTTTTATTATTTCTAAGAATAAATGCTCCATACCCCAATGGCTTTTTTGTTTTTATCTTCTCTAACACTTTTACCTTAATTGGTTTCGTAAAGAGAAGAAGAACAGATGGCATCCAAACAACAGATATAATAAATGCTAAAATAGCCCCTGAAGCAGTTGCAATTCCTAATGTAAAGATAGGAACAACTTCTGAAATAGTCAATGTTGCAAAACCTATAGCTGTTGTCAGAGAAGTTAAAAAGATAGGCAACATATTTTTCTGCATACTTCTAAATACTGCCTCTTCATTCTCGATTCCCTCTTGTCTATAGGTTAGCCAAACACTATAGATATGCACAGCATCGGCAATTCCAATGGCAACAACAAAGACAGGTAAGTTTGCTGTAAAGTTATTGAGCTTATAACCAAGTAGTACTTGCACAGCTAAAACAGTTAAAAAAGTAAAGACCACTACTCCTATAGGAATTAATGCTCCTGAAACACGACGAAAAAGCAAGAGTAATAAAATAATTGAAGCGACTATAACTAAAGGGGTAAAAATCTTTGCATCATTTGTACCAATTACTACAAAAGCTTTATTTAGTGCTGGTCCACCATTGACCCAAAATTTATAACCTGTACGCTCTGCTTCAGGTGCTAAAATTTTATCAAGCAATTTCATAATTTCTAAACTTTTATCCGATTTGTCATTTACTTTAGGAGTTAAACGAGCCGAAATTACAGTAGTCGTACCATCAACAGAGATAAGAGAGTTTACCAAAAGAGGGTCATCTAAAGCAACAGCTTTCCTATTAAAAAAATAGGAATCATCTGAGCTATCTATATTTTTAATAAAATCTTCAACAACAATATCCTCTTCATCTTTAGGATTAGAGTGAACATACTGATAGTTTGTTAAAGAATCTACTCTAGCTATATATTTTGTTTTCCACAACTCATCGGTAATTCTTTTAATGGTAGAGAGTGCCTTTTGAGTAAAGATTCCATCTTCATCTTTAAAAGCAATAATTACTCCATCATCATTTCCAAAGGTCTTACGAAAGTTATCATAATCTTTTAAAATTTTAGACTCTTTCCCAAACCAAATACGATAACTTCCATCTATCTCAAGGTTTTTTAAACTAAATGATAAACCTATTACAATCAATGGTACAGCAAAGGCGATTAGCCATCGAAATCTCTTTAAGAACGCTATGTAGTTTTTCATTTTTTTTCCTGTAGAGTGTTTTCCCCTGAAAACACCATTTAGTATTTAAAATTTTATTTGACGGTGTTGTCAGGGGACAACACCCTACATTAAAAATAATACCCCAATTCCATCTTTACAACATCTAATTTTGAAAAAACAGAATCTCTCTTAGGAGCTAAATATTCATAAGAGAGTTTAAACTTATACTTCTCCAATAATCGAGTATTATACTCCACAGAAACCATCTTCTCATGATTCTCTTGGTCAATGTCAACTCCACCCAACACATTAGAGTCTGCACTATCATTAAATGTCCACCTAAACCCTAAAGTAATATCATTGGCAAAGAGGTTTCCAAACTCTTTAGCTCCAAATTTTGAGTCATCATAAGCATGATAACGATAGTACTCTGCCAACAAACCCAAATCTGATTTACCTACAACTCCATAGAGCGTATACTCTAGTCCAAATGAGGTTTGAGCGTAGTTTGAGACTCTATCATCTCTGCTTTTTGTGTAGGCTAACTCTGTCTTATAGATAGTAGAACCATTTACAAAGGTAGCATACCCCATAAGTTTGTCAACCAAGTAGGCGTGTTGTTTTAACTCTCTGCCCACAGGTGCTAAGTAGCGTTGCTCATCATATCCATTTTGGTAAATAAATGAATAGTCTAGCTGAACCTCATCGCTTGAGCCTGAATATTTTAGATATAGTGTTGGTCTATCTCTATTGCCTTGTGTTACTAAATCATCTCTGTAGTTTGGTGGTAAAAAGTTATTGACTGACTTTAGGTCTTGAACTCTCTGTCTCTCTTCATGCACTTTTGCAATAAGAGAGAGTTCAGAGTTATCAAAATATTGTGTATAAGCGATGTTGTTTGTTCCAATCTTTGCATCATAATCAAAAGGATCATTTAGCCAATCTTTTGTATTAAAGGTATCAGTATGGTTGTAAAACTCCATAGCACCCCAAAAACGTGTATTGCGACCAATCAGTAAATCTGAATTTTCAAACTCATGTTTATAGTACAAATCATTTACATTGACATAACGACGCTCTTTATCATCTTGGTCTACAATGGCATTGGCATTAAAAACTACTTGTCCTGATGAAATCTTATCTTTTAACTCCAACTCCATACACAAGGCATTTTGTCTATCTCTTTTTCCTGCTATATCATGTTTAGCATAACTACTCTCAAAACCTATGTCTCCTTTGTATTCAAAATCATCTGCTTGTAGATTCGCTAACACCGAACAAAGCATAAAAGATAACATTATTGATTTTGTCATAGCTATTTCTTCAGAACTCTCTTATTAAACTCTTTATCTGTTAGCCCTGCATGAACCTTATCTTCCTTCCAAATCAAAATAGTAGATTTATCATTTTGATAGTTCTTCATCTCTATCTTCCCAACACGCCAAACACCATCTATTAGTTTATAGTCTGAAAAAATAGCTGTTTTTAACAACTCACTCTTACGGTCATAGTAGTCTACACGTAAAAGTAAAAATTTATCTTTTGAAACCCAATAGACCTCTTTTGTATAGCCTGAATTTTTATCTTTTGGGAAACGTTCACCTTTGTAGCACTTTACCCCATTTAGCTCAACCTCTTCAACCTTATCACCATAAGTAAACTTATTGTAGTGTTGATTTCCAATATCTTCATAAGAGAACTCACTCCCCATAAATGAGCCAGATTTATTTGAAGAAGCTATCCGTTTAACTCGTCTTAGAGCAGGTAGATATAACCACTGGTCATCGTCTCTGTCAATATGCTCATGTGTTAATGTCTTTGTCCCTTTTACATCGGCAGGAGTTAAAAAAGTAGAGATACTTTTGTCACCATTTTTACCCTCTAAAGTCTTTATCTCTAGCTCTCTAACACTCTTTTGTCCAGATGCGTTAATCAATATCATCTCTGTTTGAGCTATAGAGCTTCCAAATCCATCTGTTACTTCATCTGCTTTTTGTGCAACCTCCATATTTGTTAATGCCATAAGGCTTGTTGCTGTTAGTAGTGTTGTTAGTAGTATCTTTTTCATTTTAATTTCTCCTAATTTTCTTCAATAAATTTTCGTAATGCCTCAATATACAAAGCAAAAGCCTCTCTCCCTTTTTGGGTAATATGCACCACTGTTTTAGGTCTCTTCCCCTCAAAAAGTTTCTCAATCAAAACATACTCCTCTTTCTCCAACTTACTTAGATGACTAGATAGATTTCCATCGGTCACTTTAAGCAACTCCTTTAGAGCCTTAAAAGGCAACTCATCATTTGTAATTAACAGAGAGAGTAGTTTTGAACGTACAGGTTGATGAATTAGTGGGTCAAACACTACAAGTCCTATTTGCTTTTTCTGCTCTTTGCTGTTGTAGGGCAATCAAAGCAGGAAGAACTGCTAAACCCAAAATAACCACACCCTGAACAATACTCAAAAAGACTCCTCTACTATCTAAAAGATTAAAGTAAGCTCCATAACTTAAAAGTACTACTGAACTAAGAGTGTTAAATATGGCTACTCTCTCATAAGCTTTAATATTAAGTACAAAGCCAACAGAGAAGTAACCTAAAGAGATTAAAAAGAGCCATAAAAGAAATATAAGTAAATAGAGTTTCATCATTGCTAAGATAGCACTAAATGTAATTGCAAAGAGAGAAATCATAATAAAACTCTTAACTACAAATGCTTGACGACTAGTACATTCATCTATGTCATAACTCTCATTTACCTTTTTTGTTAAAATACCCTCCACTATAAAGCCTATAGCCATTAAAAGAGTAGTTACTACTGTTCCAAAAATGACACTACTCTCATAGCTTGGTATCATAACAAATGTTAAAACTATGGCAATTAAAGACCAAACATGACAAGCATTATAGTTATAAGGAAAGAAACTCTCTTTATCTACTAAATGGTGCTTTATCTCTGTTATTTGTCTTAAAATCTCATCTTTTTCACTCATTATTTTCCTTTTCAGAGTACTTTGTACTACAAAGTATAGTCAAAATTATATTTATACTTAATTAAATTTATAAAATTATAAAAATAAAATTAGAGTCAAAAAGACTCTATATAAGGTAAGAAGATTTGAACTTTCCTGATGAAAGCTCTGAGAGAAACTCTTCCATAGAGTAAAATTGACGTGTATCGGATGTCATAAGATGAATCAAAATATCACCTAGGTCAATTACTACCCAATCTTCACTCTCATCTACATGTAAAAACTTTTCACCTAAAGGTTTTAACTCTTTTTTAAGTTGGTCTGCCAAAGCAGCTGCATGTTTTGATGAAAGAGCATTAGCAATAACCACTCGTTTAGCAATATACTCAACCTCATCAAGATTAAAAACCTCTAACTCATCTGCTTTCTTTTCATCTAAAAATTTAACGATACGTTCTGTTCGTTCCTCTATACTAATTTCATTGCTCATATATTGAACTTTCCTTATTTCTAATTTGGGTTGAACTAATATCAACCTCTACTTCTAAGATTTTAACATCTCTTAGCTTATTGCTCTTTATCTCATAGCCCTTTCGTGTAGCTATAACCCATGTTATTTGAGCATTTAACCACTCAAATTCATACCATTTTTCAATATGTTCTAAATTATCTGCACCAATAATCAAATACTCAACGTTATACTTTTGTTGAAAATATTTTAATGTCTGAGCTGTTGGTGTTGGTTTTTGTTCTTCTATCTCATAATCATCTACGGTTACCTTATCGAAACCTTTAAAAAGCTCTTTTGTTAATTGTAATCGTTCTCCAGTAGTAAAGTGTGATGCTCTTTTAAAAGGGTTTAAAAAAGTAGGAACTACTATTAGTCTATCTATCTCTAAAACTTTTAATGCCTCTTTAACTACGCTTTTATGTCCAAAGTGTGGAGGGTCGAAACTACCCCCAAAGAGTGCAATGGTTTCTAAGTTCTCTTTAAACAATTAATAACCTCTATTTATGTAACATATAAGCAATTTTAACACACTTTTTTAAAGGAATAGGTAAATGGCAGTAAAAGTTGCAATTAATGGTTTAGGAAGAATAGGTAGATGTGTAGCAAGAATCATTGCTGATAGAGATGATATTGAATTAGTAGCTGTTAATGCAACAGGAGAAGAGAGAATGATTGAGTATGGACTCAAATATGACTCTGTTCATGGAAGAAGAGAAGATGTTAAAGTAGAAGATGGTTTTGTAAATATTGGAGATACAAAAGCAAAACTATTTGCAGAACGTGACCCTGCTAAGATTGGGTTTGCTGATTGTGGAGCACAAATTGTTTTAGAGTGTACAGGAGCATTTTTAACAAAAGAGTCTGTTCAACCTTACCTTGATAATGGTATTGAGAAAGTAGTCTTCTCTGCTCCAGCAAAGGATGATACTGCTACCTTTGTTATAGGTGCAAATGAAAATGAATATGCAGGTCAAGCCATTGTCTCAAATGCCTCTTGTACTACTAATGGTCTAGCTCCTGTAGCTAAAGTTTTAGATGATGCCTTTGGTATTGAGTCTGGGCTTATGACTACTATTCACAGCTACACAGGTTCACAACCTATATTAGATGCAAAACACAAAAAGGACCCAAGAAAGGGGCGAAGTGGTGCTACAAATCTAGTTCCAACAACTACAGGTGCAGCTAAAGCTATTGGAAAAGTTTTACCTAATCTAGCAGGAAAGATAAATGGTCAAGCTATTCGTGTTCCTACTCCTGATGTCTCTATGGTAGATTTAACAGTCAATCTTAAAAAAGAGGTAACTGTAGAAGATGTCCAACAAGCCTTTCAAACAGCAAGTGAGGGTTCTCACAAGGGTATTTTAGGAGTTGACTTAGAGTACCGTGTTTCACAAGACTTTATAGGAGAAGAACAAAGTACAGTCGTTGTTATGGATACTATTCAAGTGATTGATGGGAAAATGGTTAAAGTCCTCTCTTGGTATGACAATGAATGGGGATACTCTGCTCGTCTTGTTGATATGGCTGTGCATATAGCAAAAGGAGTTTAATTTGAAGACAATTAAAGATATTGATATAGATAACAAAACTGTATTTATTCGTTGTGACTTTAATGTTCCAAAAGATGAAGATGGAAATATTACAGATGACAGAAGAATTAGAGGAGCTTTACAAACTATTCGTTACTGTTTAGACCGTGACTGTAAAATTATCTTAGCATCACACTATGAGCGTCCTGAACCTGGAAAGTATGAAGAGAAGTTCTCACTTAAACCTGTAGTTCAACGACTTCGTACTCTACTTAAACTTGCAGATAATATTACTCTTGCTAAAGATGTAGTGGGAACTGATGCCAAAGCTAAAGCTAAAGCTCTTAGTGCTGGTGATGTATTGGTTTTAGAAAATCTACGTTATGAAGTGGGTGAAACAAAAAATGATATTGAGTTTGCTAAAGAGTTAGCCTCTTTAGTTGATGTCTATATTAATGATGCTTTTGGAGCTTGTCATAGAGCTCATGCTTCTATTGATGCAATGGCTCGTCTATTTGATAGAGATACAAAAGCAGCAGGATTCCTACTAAATAAAGAGGTAACATTTTTTGATAAAACACTAAAAAATCCTATGCGTCCATTTGTAGCAGTTGTTGGTGGTTCAAAAGTTTCTGGAAAACTAGAAGCTCTAAGACAACTACTAGATAAAGTAGACAAAGTTATTATTGGTGGAGGAATGGCTTTTACATTCCTAAAAGCTCAAGGGTATGAGATTGGTAACTCATTGGTAGAAGATGAACTACTTGATGAAGCTAGAACTGTTATGATTAAAGCAAAAAAGAAAAAAGTAAAGTTCTACTTACCTGTTGATATAATTGTTGCCCCTGAGTTTTCAGAAAATACTCCTGTTAAGTTTGTTACTTTTCAAGAGATTCCAGAGGGCTGGATGGGATTAGATATTGGTCCTGCCTCTTCAAGACTATTTAGAGAAGTATTATCAGATGCTCAAACTATTCTTTGGAATGGACCAATGGGTGTCTATGAAATGGAAAAATTCTCTAAAGGAAGCTTAAAGATGTCACATAACATTGCAGATACTAATGCAACAACTATTGTTGGTGGTGGAGACACTGCTGATGTTGCTCTTAGAGCAGGAGATGTTGATGAGATGACCTTTGTAAGTACAGGTGGTGGAGCAAGTCTTAACCTCTTAGAGGGAAAAACTCTTCCTGGAATAGAGGCTTTAAAAGCATAATTTATAGGGTGCGATTGATTGCTATCGCATCTCTTGAGTTACAATAGGTATTCCAAAGCTGAAGCTTTGGAACAAAGTAAAAACATGAGTTCGACGGAATATAATAAAAAGGGACAATATGATATACGCAGCAAATTTTAAAACAAATCACACAAGAGAGACAACAAGAGAGTATCTAACCAAACTTCAACTTCAACTCTTTAAAAAAAATCCAAGTGATAAAGTCTATGTCTTTCCTCCTCTTACAGCACTAGATGACTACCAAAGCAATGATGTTACTATAGGAGTACAAAATGCCTACCCAGTTAAAAATGGTGCTTTTACAGGAGAAGTTGGCTTAGAACAACTTACAGAGTTTAATATTAATACTATTTTAATTGGTCATTCCGAAAGACGAGAGATTTTAGGAGAATCGCAAGAGTTTGTAGCTCAAAAATTTGCCTTCTTTAAAGAGCAAGGTTTTGAGATTATCTACTGTATTGGAGAATCACTAGAGATACGAGAACAAGGGTTTGATGCTGTTATGGAGCATTTAAGTTCACAGTTTAAAGGAATTGATACTACTTATAATAACTTTGTCGTTGCCTATGAACCTATTTGGGCTATTGGTACAGGAAGAACTGCTTCAGTAGAAGAGATTACTCAAACACATAATGCTCTTAAAAAACTAGTAGATAGACCTCTTCTTTATGGTGGTTCTGTAAAGGGAGCAAATATTAAAGAGATAGCTGAAATTGAAAATGTAGATGGTGTTTTAGTAGGTGGTGCATCACTTAAAACTGAAACTTTTTTAGAGTTGGTTTTACATTAGATTTTGATACGTAGATGTGACATCGTCACACCTACAATTCATTGACAATACATAAATAATTTAAAACGAAGGCAAATGTTCATTGCCAATCCAAACCAAAAATAGATAAAACAACATAGTTGCCAAAGGTGCAACCAATGCTAACCAAATAAACTTTCCTCTTAATACATAATAGATTGTAGCTAAATAGGCAATAGCAACTGCTACAATATGAGTTAAAAACATAGGAATAATAGAACGCATAATATTTCCCATAATAGATAAGCTAACTACACCTAAAAGTAGAGCCAAAGAGACTAATAATTTTTTAATATCTCCATCTCTTCTAAATATCATATAGATAAGAGCTATAACAATTAAGGGTAATAGAACTACTAAAAACTTCATAATTAAATCTTCTCAACAACCTCAATACCTAAAATCTCCAACCCTTTTTTAATAACAGCACCTGTCAATATAGAAAGTTGAAGACGACTCATTTTTACCTCATTTTCAATTCCATCTTTTAAAATAGGATTCTGCTCATAGAACTTCATAAAGAGCGTAACAAGCTCATAGAGATATGAAGTAATAGTATGAGGTGTAGCCTCAATAGAGGCTTTAATTAAGGTATCTTCAAATTTTAAAAGCATAACAGCTAAACGGTGTTCTATCTCATCACCAATAATAATTTTTCCACTCACCTCTGCATTGTGTTTACGTAAAATTGATTGAATTCTTGCATAGGCATACTGCATATATAGAGATGTATTTCCCTCAAAAGAGAGCATTTTATCCCAATTAAAAATATAGTTTGATTCACGACTAATACTTAAGTCGGCATATTTCACAGCCCCAATACCTATAGCTCTCGCAACACTATTTAGCTCCTCTTCTGAGTGAACATCTCTATCTTTAATGGCATCTTTAGCACGAACAACAGCCTCATCTAATAAATCAACTAGTTTAATTACTCCACCATCTCTAGTTTTAAATGGTTTTCCACCCTTGTCCATCATAGTTCCAAAACCAATATGTTCTAAAATTACATCTTCGTCTACTAAACCTGCCATCTTAGCAATAGCAAATACCTGCTTGAAGTGTTGAGCCTGTCTTGCATCAACTACATAACATATACGCTTAGCTTTAAGTACATTGGCTCTAAAATATAATGCAGCTAAATCGGTTGTAGCATACAAAAATCCACCATCACTCTTTTGAACAATAATAGGATTTTCATCACCCTCTAAAAAAACACACTCTGCACCATTTGAGGTGGTTGAGATATTTTTCTCTTTAAGTGTTTCAATAATTTTTGGAAGTTGGTCATTGTAGAAACTCTCAGCACGAACATCATTGCGAGTTAGATTAACATTAAGTTTTTTATAAACCTCTTCACAGTGTCCTAAAGAAGCGTTAATGAAGCTCTGCCATAACTCTAAACAGTGTTCATCTCCACTTTGAATCTTAACCACATACTCACGAGCCTTATTTGCAAACTCTTCACTCTCATCAAACCTTACTTTTGCATCTTTGTAGAACTGCTCTAAATCTTTTAGCTCTTGAGTATTTCCATCGGTATTTTGCTCTTCAAGATAGGCAATAAGCATTCCAAACTGTGTACCCCAATCTCCAATATGATTTTGGCGAATAACCTCATCGCCCAAGAATTCAAAAAGTGTAGCTAGTGTGTCACCAATAATAGTCGAACGCAAATGTCCAACGTGCATCTGTTTTGCCATATTTGGTCCAGAGTAGTCAACTACAACTCTTTTAGGATTCTCTACAAAACCTACCCCTACTCTCTTGTCATCTAAAGTCTCTGTTGTAACTTTGGCTAACCACTCATTATTTAACCAAATATTAATAAACCCAGGACCTGCAACTTCAACTTTAGAGACCATACCTGTTGTATCTATATGCTCAACAACCTCACTTGCAATCTCTCTAGGATTACGCTTTAACTCTTTTGCAAGTCTCATAACACCATTAAATTGGTAGTCTCCAAACTCTGGTTTGGTTGCATCGGAGATAACAATCTCATTGGCTTGAATATTTGCACTATTTAAGGCTTTTTCAATAATTTTACTAAGTTCTGATTTGATTTTCATAAATGTTCCGTAGATAAGTAGTCTGTATTAGTAGGTTCTATTTTATTTCTCATGTTTGGTTTTAATGTTCGATAAAATCGAACCTACAGATTCCAAATATTAATTTTGGATTTATAATTTAAACATTAAGCTTGTTTAGTAGCCTGTTTAACCTCTGCCGTAGCCTCTTTAGCCTCTTCTTTAATCTCTTTAACAGAATCTTTTGCATCAGCTACTGTTGTTTCATCATCTTTTACAGCATTTTTAAAATCTTTAATACCTTTACCAAGACCCTTTGCTAACTCTGGTATCTTTTTACCTCCAAAGAGTAAAATAACTACTCCAACGATAACGGCTAATTCTATTCCACCTGGCATATTTTAAATCCTTTAATCTATGTTTCTTCACTTAATTAGGAAGATTATTTTCAAGATTATACTCTATTTTAGTTAATTATCCCAAATTTTAACGAAATTTTCCAACTCTTGACTACTTTGTTTCAATCTTGCTGCGTTTGCAATGGTAGCAAACTCTTTTGAAGCCTTAGAAATTTTATCATTAATAATAACAAAATCAAACTCTTTTACAGCTTTAATCTCTTCTTTTGCATTCTCTATACGACGCTCAATAATAGATGTATTATCTGTAGCACGAGTATAAAGTCTCTTTTTAAGTTCACTCAATGTCGGAGGTGTAATAAAGGCAGAAGTTACATAGTCACCCATCTTAGCACGAACCAAGCGATGACCTTGAACATCTATATCAAATATAACCAACTTGCCCTCTTCTAGTGCCTCTTTAACAGGTTTTAAAGATGTTCCATAGTAGTTACCATGTACTGTAGCATACTCTAAAAAATCACCAGCTTTAATTCCCTCTTCAAACTCTTCACGAGTTACAAAGTAGTAGTCAACACCATCTTTTTCACCCTCTCTAGGGTCTCTAGTTGTTGTCGAAATAGAGAAGTAGTAATCTCCAATATCTTTACTTGCATGGTTAATAATGGTACTTTTACCTGCTCCAGATGGTCCAGAGAGGACAAGAATAGCTCCTTGCATTATTTTGCTTCTGGAAATTTAATATTGATATTTACTTCTGCACCTGCAAGAAGTTCACGGAGAGCCTCTACAGAAAGAGTTGAAAGAGACTTAGCAATAGCATCTTGCTCTATAGACAAACCTCTCTTATCTTCTTTTTTATCAACCTTCTCTTCTATCTTTTTATCTAACTCTATATCTTTGTTTTCACTACTCTCAACTAACATAGGAGGAGTCATCAAATCATCTAAAGTCATCTCATCATTTGTATCTTCACTCAAAAGACCTTTAATATTCTCTATCTCGTTCTTATCAAGTATTTTTGTATCGGCTTTATTCTCTTTCTCTTTTACCTCTTGGGGTAAATCTTCAATCTTCTCTTCTATAGTATCTTTATCATCTTCAAGAATCATAAGTGGTTCATCTTCTTCTATTGTTGGTTTAGCATCATCTTTTTTTATTTCCTCTAACTCTAACTTATCTATATCGGCTTCAAAATCTAAAATTTTATTAGTCTTAGTTTCCTCTTTTGAAAAGAGTTCATCATCTAGGGTTAAATCATCATCAATGTTAAGGTCAAAAAGCTTTTTATCCTTAGAAGTATTCTCTTCTACACTCTCTTCTTTCTCTTCAAACAACTCATCGTCTAGTGTATTAATTTTTAAGGGAAATGCCTCTTCTAGTTTTTTATCAAAACTATCTTTTACCTCAGGGACAACAGGCTCATCTTTAAGCTCAGATAAGTCATTGAGTTCAAAAAGTTCATCTTTACCTGATAAATTAGCTTCATCTAAAACATTAAAGTGCTTATTCTCTTCTTCTGGCTCTTTCTCTTCCATCTCTTCAACTAAACGAATAACAGCAGAGACCTCTGAAGGTAAAAAAGGTTTTAAGATTGTAAGGTCAAATATTGATTTATCATCTTCATCACCTTCAGCATAAAAAAGTACAGTTTTTTTTACCTTTAAATGTTCTTTTATTGTATCACTCACATCTTTTGTTAATGAGTCTGAATCTACAAATATAATATCATATTTATCACTATTTAATTCTGTAACTTCTTGAATTTCATCTATCTCAATATTCTCTTTTCTTGCACTAAGTGCTGTTAATCTTGATACTACTGGATTATTGTTTATTAATAATATTTTCATTTTTACTCCATAGTTGTAACTGGTTCGTTATATTTTATTAGCAATTTTAGTATAATTCCAGTTTAAGTAAGATTAATCAACTTTTTATATAAAAATAATATTAAATTAATACATTAATTATAATGTTGGTAAATATAATTCAACCTTTCAAACCTTCTATATGTTAAAATCTACTCTTAACTATTAAACTACTCCAAAGTTCATAAAAAGCTATAGTTGTTATAATGCCAAAAAAATTTCCATATATATAAGGATATAAATGTCAACTTACATTTTTGGACACACAACCCCCGATTCTGACTCTATTGTTGGAGCACACTCTCTTGCTTATTTAAAAAATCAACTTGGAGAAGATTGTACCCCTGCACGTCAAGGAGAGATTAACCCTGAGACAACTTTTATTTTAGAGAAGTTTGGTTTTGAAAAACCTATCTTAAAAACTAGCTATGCAGGTGAAAAGGTCTATCTTGTCGACTTTATGGAGCGTTCTCAAAGCCCTGAAGATATTGATGAAGCTACTATTTTAGGTATTGTAGACCATCATAAACTAGGAGACCTTAAAACAGATGCACCTCTTGAGATGTGGGTACGCCCTGTTGGTTGCTCTAACACTATTATTAAACAGATGTTTGACTACTACAATGTAGATATTCCAAAAGATTTAGCAGGTATGATGATGTGTGCTATTTTGTCAGATACTGTCATATTTAAGTCACCTACTTGTACAAAAGAGGATACCAAAGCAGTAAAAGAACTTGCCCAAATAGCAGAAATAGATGACCCAAAAGCTCTTGGTATGGAGATGTTTATTGTAAAATCAGATGTACTTAACGATACAAAAAGAGCTTTAGTTCTTAGAGACTTTAAAGACTTCAATATGGGTGGCAACAAAATTGGTGTAGGACAACTAGAAGTAGTTGACCTTTCCGTATTTGATGAGATGAAAGAGGAGCTTTTTGAAGCAATGGCAGAGATTAAAGCTGAAGGGGAACGCCACTCAGTACTTCTTCTTTTAACTGATATTATGCAAGAGGGTTCACAACTACTTGTCTTAAGTGATGAGAACTCTAAAATAGAGAGAGCCTTTGATATTAAACTAGAGGAGAATCAAGTTTGGCTTCCAAAAGTAATGAGCCGTAAAAAACAGGTAATTCCATTCTTAGAAAAAGAGTTTTAGACTAATTTTTTCTGTTATTTTAACAAATATCAATATTTTTTTTTGTTTACTTTGCTATGATTATAATAAATTACATAGCAGGGTAAACTTATGCTCAAATTTCCAAAATTAACAGAGATAAAAAGGTCTTACTTTTTATCGCAACCACATCAACCATTTTTTGTTTTAGCATTTATCAATGCTATTGTCTCTATGATGCTTTTTGCACTATTTTTTGCAGGATTTTTAACACCTATTGTTCCAGCAAAATATTATCATGCCTATAGTTTTATCTATCTATTTTTTACACCAGCTTTTTTTGCTTTTCTATTTACTACCTTTCCTAGGTTTTCAACAACAGAACCTATTGCAAAAAAAGAGTATCTTCGTGTATTTATCTACTATTGTGTTGGCTCACTTCTAACTCTTTTAGGTACTTTTGTCTCTATTCCTCTTTTAAGTACAGGAATATTTTTAACGTTTATTGGGCATATAGTGGCTGTAAACATTCTTCTTCATATCTATAAAATATCGCCACAAAAAGAGAAGTTTGACCAATTTTGGATTTTAGTAGCTATGAGCTTTGGAGTAGTTTCTCACTTTACACTTCTAGCTACTATTTGGATTCCAAAACTATATCTTTTCTCTATTCAAACAGCAATCTATCTCTATCTCTTTTTGATTATCTTTACAGTTGCTCAACGTATGGTTCCTTTTTTTTCAAACGCACCCATAGAGAAGCATATTGAGCGTTTTAAAGTAATTGTAGGGCTACTTGTATTACATATTTTATTAGAAGTTACACAATATAACTCTTCATTTTTAGTAGATTTTCTTTTAGCTTATCTTTTTGCTAGAGAGTTAAAAAGATGGAAACTACCTTTTCCAAACTCAAACCCTCTACTTTGGGTTTTACATATTGCTCTTTTTTGGATACCTGTTGCTTTTTTACTCTCTTCAATTACAAGTCTTTTAGGGCTTATCTATGGTAGCAATTTCCTATATCTTAGTATCCACTCATTGGCATTGGGCTTTTTCTTAACTATGCTTATTGGCTTTGGAACACGAGTTACTATTGGTCATTCAGGTAATGTTATGATAGCAGACAACTACACAAAGTATCTATTCTATGGAACACAAATTGTAATCTTTTTCCGTATATTAACCTCTTTAACAGATAATTTTATGATATTTTTTCAACTATCTACTACGGCATGGTTAGCACTTTTTGTAGCATGGGGATATAGATTTTTTGCTGTTTTAATTTTTGGTAAGAAACTATAATTATAATTGTAGGGGCAACCTCTGTGTTCGCCCAATGTTAATTGTAGGGGTAACCTCCATGTTCGCCAAATGTTAATTGTAGGGGCAACCTCCGTGTTCGCCCTTGCCATTAATTCTAAAGTACAAACTACTTTTTATTAAATATAAAAGAGAAATAAATCAAAAAGGAAAAGAAAAATTTAATATAAAGAAATGGTACACTCAAAGGGATTCGAACCCCTGACCTACGGTACCGCAAACCGTTGCTCTATCCAGCTGAGCTATGAGTGCACATTTTATGTGAGGTCGAAATTATAGCAAAAAAATCTATTGATTACAAGTATTAATTAACAGATTTTCTCCAATTATCTGCTTTTTTTAGATTATGAAACTTTAAAACCATCTCAATCTTGGCTCTTGGAATATTAAGAGACTCCTCTATAGTAACTACATCTTTTCCCTCTTCATATAGTGCAATAATCTTCCGTTTCAAATTCTCTTCTTGGGGAACTTCCTCTTTTACTTTTAACTTCTCTTCTAACTCTTCTATGCGATTTTGCATTTTAAGAACTTTTGATTCTAAAAAGGTTACACTATCTTGCTGTTCATCATGTTTAACTTTTGCAAGAATCAAATAGAACAAAATACCAATCACACCAACAAAAGAGAATAGAGAAAATATAAATTGTAATGCCATAGTACCCATTAGAGTACCTCCAAAATAATTAAAAATAAAAATAGTATACCTAAGTAACCATTAACAGTAAAAAATGCTTTATCTATTTTAGTAAAGTCTTTATTGACTAAGTAGTGTTCATAACCTAGCATAATAGCACTGAGTATAACGGCTAATTGTGAGAAAAATGTCAACTTTGCAGATATAACAAAGATTGTCCAAAACAAAATAGTTAAGATGTGAAAAATTCTCGCAATAAGCATGGTATTTTTAGCTCCAAACTTAGACGGTATAGAGTGTAAACCATGCTCTTTATCAAACTCTATATCTTGTAGTGAGTAGAGCAAATCAAATCCTGCTACCCAAAAAACAACCCCCAAAGCTAGATAGATTGACCAAGGGGTAATCTCTCCTAAAACAGCAACTACACCTGCAATAGGAGCTAAACCAAGAGAAACCCCTAAGATAATATGTGCTAAAGCAGAGAAGCGTTTAAAGAGTGTATATGCTCCTAAAATAGCCAAAATAGGTACAGAGAGTTTAAGTGCTAAATCATTAATAAAATAAGCAACCAAAATAAATACTATAGCATTAAGAGTTATAAAAACTATCATTGTTGTACTGCTTACCCGTCCATCTACAGAGGGTCTATTTTTAGTTCGTGGATTTAGAGCATCAATATCTCGGTCAAGGTAACGGTTAACCCCCATAGCAAAGTTTCTAGCACTAATGGCAGCTAATATACCTAAGAAAAAGAGCTTCCAACCAAACCAACCATTGGCTGCTACAAACATAGCTATAAAGATAAATGGCAACGAAAAGATAGAGTGTTTTAACATAACCATCTCAGAGAGATGAGCTAGTTTTGTTATAAGATTTTTAAACATGGCTACTATGGGTGAGGAATTTTGATTTTAGAGTTCAATGCCCAAGCAATCACAACGACAAAAAGCCCAATAACATAAGCATTTGTAATAATGCCATATGAAAATAAAAGATAAAGTATCCACTGGAAAATAGCTCCTAATGGAGTTGGAACTCCTTCAAAGAACTTAGCAACTTCCCCCTCTTGGGACTTCATATTAAACTCAATTAAACGTCTAAGCCCAGCAATAATATAGGCTATAAAAACTAGACCTAAAATAAGCTGTGTCATACTAGAAGCATCTGCTGTAATAGCATAATATAGCAAAAATGATGGCATAACAACAAATGAGATAAAATCAGCATAAGAGTCAACTTGTATTCCAAACTCTGTTGAGAGATTATATTTTCGTGCTACTTTTCCATCGGCAATATCTAAAGCACCTGCAATCCATGCTAAAATAATGGCTGTAAAAAAATCTCCATGGACAATAAAGTGTATGGCAATCAATCCTGATGCAATATTTCCAAAAGTAATTAAGTTCGCTAAATTAAAACGGTTCTCTTTGTCAAATAACATCTTTACTCCTAAAGTTAAAGCATAATTCTATCCTATTTTAGATTATTTAACTATAATTTATGTTATGAAAAAATTTCAACAACTAGCCATCATTGGTTCTACTGCTTCTGGGAAAACTGCTTTGTCTATTGATTTAGCAAAAAAGATTAATGCAAACATTCTCTCTTTAGACTCTTTATCAATCTATAAAGAGATTGATATTGCTTCTGCAAAACCAACTAAGCAAGAGTGTCAAGGGGTCAAACATTTTGGTATTGATGTACTCTACCCTAACGAACCATTTGATGTTACTATATTTATAAAGCTATATCAAAAGGCAAAAGAGGAGTCTATTAAAGAGAGTAAAAACCTTATTATTGTAGGAGGAACAAGTTTTTATCTAAATATTCTGTTAAAAGGTATCTCAGCTCTTCCCAAAATTGGTCAAGAGGCACAAAAAGCCACACAAGAACTACTAGCTAACCTTGAAAAAGCACATAATTTTCTATATCAAAAAGACCCAAGCTATATGAAAAAAATAGAAAAGAGTGACCGTTATCGTATAGAGAAGATGCTAAATCTCTTTTTTCAAACCAAGCTAACCCCTACTGAGTATTTTAAAGCCAACCCTCCAAAAGCCACCATAACAGAGAAACTGCCTATATATGAGATAGAAGTAGAACGAGATATTTTAAGAAAAAGAATAGAGCTAAGAACGCAAAAGATGTTAAAAGATGGGCTGATTGATGAAGTATTTTACCTTGAAAAAACATATACAAGAGAGCCAAACTGCATGAAAGCTATTGGGATTAAAGAGGTTTTAGCCTATTTTGATGGGTACTATACAAAAGAGGAGATGCAACAAAGAATCGTTATACACACAGCACAACTTGCTAAACGTCAACGGACGTTTAACAAGTCGCAATTTTTAGAGAAAACTCTCTTGCCCTTAGAGGGGCTTAAAAAAATACTTTTTAGTACCTATTTAATATAGCAATAACCTATATGTTTAATAACCTAAGTTCGACAAAAAAGTGAATAAAAGTAATGATGATTTTCTTGACATAATAATCTACTCATATTTTTAGAGTATCAAAGTTATCTACAATACAACTATACTCTTAAGTTTTATGTATATAAAAATTATAAAAGAGGTACAAAAAGTACCCCTTAAAAAGAGAGATTAAATCCCAAAGTTAGTAGCTTGAATCATTGTAGTAATGTATTCAATAAGTGGATTAACTATCCATATGGAAGCTACTGTAATAATTACAGCAAAACCAAGAATAGTTAAGAGGGGTCTTGAAACATTGTAATAAACTGTCTTTTGGTTAATATCTGCCGATGGTTCTTTTAGGAACATATAAACAATTAACTTTAAGTAGTAGTAAGCAGCAACAGCAGAGTTAAGACCCATAATAACAGCTAACCAAATATAACCAGCATCTACAGTTGCAGACATAAGATAGATTTTACCCCAAAATACAGAAAATGGAGGAACACCTGCTAGAGATAACATAAACAGAGCCATAACAACTGCACCCATAGGCATGATTTTAATCATTCCTCTAAACTTGTCATATGGGTGGTCAAAACGTGCATGGTGAACTCTATCTTTGTGTCTACTTACCCATAACATAGTAAATGCTCCTAGATTTGTAAACATAAAGAGTGAATAGTATAAAAATACACCTACATTAGCTTTATCTGTTGCTAGAGCAATCGCTACCATTACAAACCCTGCATGAGAGATTGATGAGTATGCTAACATACGCTTAACATCCTCTTGAACCAATGCCATGAGATTCGTAACTGTCATAGTAATAACAGCTAAAACAATAACCATTGTTTGAACCCAATGAACTTGAAGTTCAATAAACATCTCAAAAATTCTCATTGAGACTACAAATGCAGCTACTTTAGGTACAACGGACATAAAACCAGCAAGTGGTGCAGAAGCTCCTTCGTAGACATCTGGCGCCCATGTATGGAATGGGAAAAGAGAAAGCTTAAAGGCAAAAGCAGCTAAAAGTAACCCTGCTCCACCAAGAATTAAAACCATCACTCCACTATCATTCATACGCTCAGATATAGCAGTAGCAATCTGACTTAACTCTAAACTTCCTGAAATTCCATAAAGAACAGCAGAACCCATAGTAAAGAAACCAGCAGCTAACGCCCCCATAGTGAAGTACTTAACAGCTGCCTCAAATGAGTTACTTCTGTTGTGTAGTGCTATCAAAGTATAAAGAGATAAAGAAGCTGTCTCTAAACCAATGAAAATTAAAATTAAGTTATCTGAACTTACCATAAATTGGAAACCAGCAATCATAAACAAAAAGAGTGCAAAGAACTCAGGGTATGAATACTCATGAAATCTTTTTGATGTCAATGACAACGGTATAAACAATATAGAAGCAACCAAAACAAGTGCTTGTGAAAGAACGGCTATACCGTCCATTAACAAGATGTCAAAAAAACCTTTTTGGGTAGCTCCATATGTCAAACCAGTTGTTGCACCAAGGTCAACCAATAAGATAAGAATGGTTAGCATGACGTAAAGAGACTTATCAAGATTCTCTTTTACTAAATCAATAAGAAGAATAATCAAACCACCACCAATAGCAATAAGCATTGGCATAAGAGTAGAAAGATTTAATGCTTCAAGAGATATATTTACAGGCTCTAACATTATTTCGCCTCCTTTTTACTAATTACAATCGCTTCTTTTGTCTCTGTTGAGATTGCTTTCTTCTCCATTTGAGTTAAGAGAAGTTTTACTGAATTATCAATCGGTTCTAATACAGGTTTTGGATATACCCCTAACCATACTACAATTAAAACCAATGGAATTAATGCTGTTAACTCTCTCTTATCCAAATCTTCTAAATCTTTATTTTTCTCATTGGTGAGAGGTCCAAAGAATGAACGTTTATAAAGAACTAACATATAAACTGCACCTATAATAATGGTTGACCCTGCCAAAACTGTTCCAAGTGGTGATACGTTGTAGAAACCAAGTAAAACTAAGAACTCACCAACAAATCCAATAGTCAATGGAAGACCAACTGCAGCCATCAACATAACACCAAAGATAGTTGCATAGACTGGCATAGATGCTGCAAGTCCACCAAACTCACTCATAAGTTTAGTTCCTCTACGTTCATAGATAACACCAACAAGCATAAATAATGCACCCGATACAATTCCGTGAGAGAGCATTAAAAATACAGAACCACCAAGACCTTCAGCATTCATTGCAAAGACACCTAGCATAATCACACCCATGTGAGATACGGAAGAGTAGGCAATAACCTGTTTCATATCTTTTTGAGCAAAAGCAACCATTGCTGTGTAGATAACCATAATAATTGAAAGCATCATTATAAATGGTGTAAATGTTACAGAAGCATCAGGTAGAATTGGCAATGAGAATCTAACAAAACCGTAAGTACCCATTTTCAATAATACAGCTGCTAAAATAACCGAACCAATAGTTGGTGCTTGACCATGAGCCCAAGGTAACCATGTATGGAATGGGAACATTGGAACTTTAATAGCAAATCCAGCAAAAAATGCTAAGAAGAGCCAGAACTGTTGAGTTTCGGTTAACTCTAGTGTGTACCAATCTAAAATACTAAATGACCAATCACCAGTTGCTTCATGATAAAGATAAGCTGTTGCTAAAAGACCTACTAGCATAATCAATGACCCAGCAAAGGTATAGAGGAAGAACTTAACAGCAGCATAAACTCTATCTGGTCCACCCCATGCACCAATGATGTAAAGCATTGGAACTAATGAAAGTTCCCAAAATAGATAGAACATAATCGCATCTAATGTAAGGAAAACACCTACCATAGTCATCTCTAAGAAAAGTAAAGAGACAATCATATTTTTCATATTTTTAGTATTATCTCTAAGTAAGATAATGCCAAGAAGCGTAATTAACGCTGCCATAATAACAATGAAAAGTGAAATTCCATCTACTCCTACATTATAAGAGATACCAAATTGAGGAATAATATCTGATTTTTCAACAAACTGCATTCCTCCATTAGTAGTATCAAACTTTGCCCATAATCCAAGAGAGAGTAATAACTCAATAGAAGCTACTGCTATCCCATAAACTTTTGCTGAGTGTTTATCTACAACAAACCCTAAAAGCCCTGCTAATGCAGGGAAAAATATTAATATACTTAATATATTATCCATCTCTTCTCCCTTACCCTATCACTGACGATATTACAGCAATAAGAACTAAAATCAAGGCACCAACACCCATCCAGTTAAGGTATGATGATAGGTTACCATTTTGCATTCTTCTTGAAACATCACCTGTTTTATAGGCACCTTTACCAATAAAGTCAACAAAACCATCAACTACTGCTTTATCTATTTCCCAGAATTTTGCAGAAGCAATCTTATATGGTTGAACAATATATTGGTCATAGAACTGTGGTACATAGTACTGGTTTGCTACTAATCTATAGATAAATGACTTTTCAAACTCTTCATCTCTCTTCCAAGCATTTTCTCCTGTTCCAGCATACTTCTTATATGCTATAACAATTCCAGTTACTGCCAAGATAATAACCAAGCCTCCTAAGTATGGAGCTAAATGCTCAGTATGATGACTCATCTCATAGTCAGGTAAATTTTTAATAATAAACTCATGATAACTATCCATAAACCAACCAAATGAGATAGCTAAAATAGCCAATGGTGACATTGCTACTAGTACATATTTATACATATCATGTGGATGAAAACCTAAAGCTTTATAACGCTCTTCACCATGGAATGTAAAGAATACTTGTCTAAAGCTATAGAAGGCTGTCATACCAGCAGTAACAACTAAAATAAACCAAATAATATATGAGCCATCATTAAATGCACTCTCAATAATTGCATCTTTTGAGTAGAAACCTGCCATAAATGGAAGACCTGCTAAAGCGAATGAAGCTATAAACATATAAATATATGAACCCATCATAACTTTTTTTAGTCCACCCATCTTAAAGATGTCAAGCTCATCGTCCATTGCGTGCATAACGTTACCAGCACCCAAGAAGAGAAGAGCTTTAAAGAATGCGTGAGCTGCAAGGTGGAAAAGTGCAATCCAGTAAGCACCAAGACCAGCAGCTGCAAACATGTACCCTAACTGTGAAAGAGTTGAAAGAGCAACAATACGTTTAATATCTCTTGCACTTAATGCCATAGATGCTGCATAGAATGCAACAAATGCACCAAGAGAGGCAATAAACATTGAGACCCCATGAACTGCCTCTAATGAATATAGAGGATTTGCACGAATTACTAAGAAAACCCCTGCTGTTACCATAGTAGCTGCGTGAATCAATGCAGAAACAGGTGTAGGACCTTCCATTGCATCTGTTAACCATGTATGAAGTGGGAATTGAGCTGATTTTCCCATTGCTCCAATAAAGAGTGCAATAGCTATTGAAACTAATAATCCATCTGCTAAATGAGGAAGTTTGTCAAAGACTACATCATATTGAAGAGAACCTGTATTCCAATAAATAAGGAAAATACCAACTAACATTCCAAGGTCTGCAATACGGTTCATAATAAATGCTTCATTTGCTGCCCAAGATGGTGAAATTGATGGATTTTCTTCAAATGGTCTATCCTCTTTTTGATACCAAAACCCAATTAATAACCAAGAACAGACACCAACACCTTCCCAACCTATAAACAATCCAGCAAAGTTATCACTCATGACCAAAATCATCATAGAGAAAACAAATGCTGAAAGGTAGGCAAAGAATCGGTTATATGATTTATCATGATCCATATACCCTGTTGAGTAGATATGTACAATGGTAGATACCAAAGTAACAACTAACATCATTGTAACAGATACTTCATCAACTAAGAAACCAAATGGGATATTTAAATCACCAATCCCAATCCATGTCATCATTGTAACATGAATAGGTCCATGCTCTGCAACATGTAGTGCTAATGTTACAGCAGCAATAAATGCAACTGCAATAAGCGTTGAGTTAACAACCCCTACCAAATGCGTCTTTGGACTTCTTGCAAAAAAGAGTCCAGCAAACAATGACCCAACAAAAGGAGCAAAGAGTGCTACATATACCAAATTTTCCATTCTTCCTATCCTTTCATTGATGAGATAACATCAAGGTCTAATGAACCATACTTCTTATAGAGTAGGATTAAAAGCCCTAAACCAACAGCCACCTCTGAGGCTGCAACAGCAATGACGAAAAAGGCAAAC
This sequence comes from Campylobacteraceae bacterium, assembly GCA_026996165.1. Lineage (GTDB taxonomy): Bacteria > Campylobacterota > Campylobacteria > Campylobacterales > Sulfurovaceae > UBA1140. The sequence continues at coordinate 3,154 of JALWMP010000188.1, read as the reverse complement.
ATCTGCCCTGACAAGTCACCATAGTAGCTACCAATCGCTGCAAAAGCAATATTTACAGCATTGAGCATAACTTCCGTAGCAAAGAAGAGCATCAAAAGATTTTTTCTTCTAAGTACACCCATAAATCCTATACTAAACAGTAATCCTGATAGTATCAGATAGTGATTTACACCAATCATTACTCTTCTCCTTTTTCAAGTTCTACATTCATCTCTTCATCAACAGCTTCACACTTTGTTAAAGAGTAGTCCATCTTTTTACCTGCTAAGATAATTCCTGCAATCATTGCTACAAGTAACATTACAGCTGCCACCTCAAAAGGTACAAGATATTTTGTAAAGAGAACCATACCAACAGCTTGTGCATTTCCAACACCATCTGCTACTGGGTTAAGTGCTTGTATGTTGTCACCAATAATAGGTGCTGAGAACATAATCACAAATACAAGTGCCATTAAACCACCAAGTAAAAATACTAAACTTGGATTTTGGTGCTTCTCTTTTACATTTTTGGTTGCATCAAAGAACATCATCGCAAATGCGTAAAGAGCCATAACAGCCCCTACATATACAATAAGTTGAACAACACCTAGGAAATCTGCTCCCAAAAGGAAGAAGAATCCAGAAATCAAAACCATTCCAGCTGCTAGAGATGTCATGGAGTAGAGTACATTTTTACTCATTACGGTTATAACAAACAGAATTGTTGTTGCAATCGCAAAGATGTAAAAGGCTATAAATTCATACATTTTCTTCTCCTTTTAGTATGCCAATGGCGTTTTTTTAATATTTTCATCGGCATTTGGACTAACTGCACCAAACCCTTGATACTCTTGTTGAAGATTCAACTGGTCAATCGGGGTTAACATATCTTCAAATAGCGAGAAACTAGCTCTCTGCTCTGAAGCTGTCTCATAACGTTGTCCATGAACAATAGCTAATTCAGGACAAACCTCTGCACAGTAACCACAGAAGATACAACGACCAAAGTTAATGGTATACTCAGATACCTCTTTTCTTTGATTTTCATCATAACGTGTCTCCATTGTAATACAGTTAGAGATACAAATCTTCTCACAAAGACCACAACCAATACATCGATAGTGTCCTGACTCCAATAGACGAAGCATATCATGGATAGCTCTATATCTTGGAGAGATTGGTAACTTCTCAAATGGATACTGTGTTGTGTGCATTTTACCTCTAAAGAGAGCATTAATCATCTCTCTTAAAGTTACCCAAAGCCCTACAAAAAGCTCTGGTTTAAATGTTCTTTTAACTACCTGTTTAAACTGACACCAACCACTCGTTGGAGTATGGTCTAAATCTAGCTTAACGTAGTTCTGCGTTCCAACATTTCTGTTTTTAAATTGTTCTAAACTCATCTCTACTCCTCTTAACCTACTATCATCATTACAATACCTGTAATAACGACATTTACTACTGCCAATGGCATCAATACTTTCCAACACAACCACATCAACTGGTCTGGTCTAATGTGAGGCCATGCTGCTCTTACCCATAACATAAAGAAGAATGAGAAGGCAATTTTTGCAATAATCATTAACCAACCTGGGAATATCCAGAAGTCATTGTATCCACCAAGGAACACTATAGAGGCGATAACACCAATAGTAATCATGTTAGCATACTCACCAATAAAGAAGAGTCCCCAACGCATACCAGAGTACTCTGTCACATAACCAGATACAATCTCTGCCTCATGCTCTAAAAGGTCAAATGGTGTTCTGTTAGTCTCTGCATACCCTGCTATAAGGAAAAGTACAAATGCAACAGGCTGATATACTACTATCCAAGTACCATCTGCTTGATAGTTGTTAAAGTCTACAAAAGAGAGTGACCCAACCATCATAATAGGAGCTAATATAGAAAGTCCTGTTACAACTTCATAAGAGAGAAACTGAATCGCTGTTCTAGCTGAACCTATAATTCCCCACTTGTTTGCTTGTGCCATACCTGCTAAAAGAGGACCATAGAGTCCCGCTGCCATCATTCCAAGAACAAATAGAATTCCTACATTTACATCAGACGCGATTGATGGAACATATATGTCCAACAAAGGAATAGTAAAGTCAGGAAAGACAGGTACTGCGGCTAATGCAATAAATGCTGTTGCTGCTGTAATGACAGGAGCTACTGCAAAGATAATCTTGTTAGCATGTTGAGGAATAATATCCTCTTTTGTAAAGAGTTTAATACCATCTGCTGCTAACTGCAATAGTCCAAAAGGACCAACATGTTGTGGTCCAAGCCTTCGTTGCATAAATGCAAGGACTTTACGTTCAATATATGTACCAAATCCTGCGATTGCTGCAATAACTGCTAAAATTAAAACTGCTTTGATGATGACACCAGCAGCCGTAACTTCAGGTAACATTGTTGCTGTTTCCATATTTACACCTCTCTTATTGTTACTGTTGCATATCTTGACTCACCAAAGAGTTCATAGACATTTTGAGCAGATTTAAAGTCTGAAAGAGCAACAATGTCGCCCTCCATCTTGTTGTCAACAATAACATCAACAACAATACTTCCACTCTCAAATACCACTTCTACTTTTGAACCTAACTCTTTAGCTCTCTTCTCACTCACATAGAGACCAAATGCTTCAAAAATCTGATGAGCTTTATCTGAGAAGTCACTAAACTGTCTTGGTGGGTTACATCGGTAAGCAATATCACCCTCTAGCACTGCACTCTCATCAAACTTATCAACCTTTGGAAGCTCTACCTCATTGATTGTTACATCAAGAAGATAACCACGGTTATCATTTCCTGCATTGTCAAAGCTGTTTGCAAGGTCATCAAATGCTACTGACTTGTACCCTTTATCTGTTGGAAGATATGGTGTCCAATCAATAGTCAATCTTGGAGCATCTACTAACTCTGCCATAAGGTCATTTAGAACATATCCACCATAATCAATAGCAACATTTGTAGGAACAACTCTTTTTGAGAGTGTTGTTACTGTTCCCTCTTGTTGATTAAATGCAGGTAAATCCAAATCTCCATCTCCAAGAGCAGAGAGTCTAAAGTCACCATTTTCATTGTAACCTACAGTGTAACCAGTTGCTTCATCATCAAGGTCACAAATAAGTGCTACACCTAGTGCATTTGATTTTGGTGGGTTCATTA
>JALWMP010000187.1 GCA_026996165.1 Campylobacteraceae bacterium | reverse complement strand
TTAAACTGAATATATCTTTTTAAAGCCTTTTTTTTGCTTTTTTCAACTTGGGTAGCCTCTTTAACCCAATCTTTTACCTCTTTAAACTCTAAAATTTTTCCATCTTTATCTGTATAGTTAAATCTATGTTTATTATAGTACTCTTTTACTTCTTTATCAGTTACTGGAGTATCTTTTGTTTCAGTCCATTGTATCTCTAAAGTATACTTTGTAGGTGTTTTATACTGCTCTTTTCTTGGCTCCCAAAACTCTTTTAATTTTTTATCATCAATAGTTATATTTACATCTTTATTTGTAAGAATAGTATATTTAATTTTATCACCAATCTCGTAGGCAATTTTAAACGCATTGTATTCATTTTCTAAAGCTTTAGAGTTTAATAGCTTAAACGTTTTTTGTATAGTTAATTGATTGATAAGATTTTCTTCAAAAGTTTCATGACTTAAACCTCTATTTTGCAGATAGGTATCATATATTTTTCTATCAAATTTTCCATTATTTTGAAAAGCAGGTACAGAAGCTAACTCTTTTGCTGCTTCTTTTTCAGTAACAATAACTCCAAACTCTTTTGCAAGATTTAATAGCTTAGCTTCCATTGCCATTCTTTGAATAACTTGGTTTTGAAGACCCATCTGTTTTGCTTGTTTTTCATCAAATTTACCTTGCATCATTTGGTTATATTGCTCAAATAGTTGGCTATATTGCATTTGAAAATTATCTTTAGAGAGTTCTATGTCACCTACTTTTCCAATAGTATTACTCTTTAATCCAGCAGAACCACCAATAACTGCTGTCGAGAGTATAAAAGAGAGTGCAGCTATCCACATAACGATAACTGTAAATTTATTGTTGTTTTGCATCCAACTTATCATATTATCTTGCCTTAATTTAAAATTTGCATAATTTTAGTCTACTTGTTATTAATTATTAATGAAAAAATTACTTTATAGATTGTATATTGCCCATAAAAAAGGTGATTTGTGAATGAGAAATAATAATATTCAAATTGTAACAGAGGATTTAAAGAATATTTGGCATCCTTGTACTCAAATGAAAGACCATGAGACCTTGCCACTTATTCCAATTAAACGAGCAAAAGGGGTCTATCTTTATGATTTTAATGATAAATCCTACATAGATGCTATTAGCTCATGGTGGGTAAATATCTTTGGTCATGTTAATGAGCATATATCTTCCAAAATTAAAGAGCAACTAGATACTTTAGAGCATGTACTCTTAGCAGGGTTTACCCATAAACCAGCTGTAGATTTAGCAGAGAAGATAGTTAATATAACTCCAAAAGGGTTAGATAAGGTATTTTTTGCAGACAATGGTTCAAGTGCTGTTGAGGTAGCTTTGAAGATGAGTTTTCACTACCATAAAAATAGAGGAGAGAGTCGTCCTCTTTTTCTATCGTTAACCAACTCTTACCATGGTGAGACTATTGGAGCTTTAAGTGTAGGAGATGTAGAACTCTATAAAGAGACTTACGAACCACTATTAATATCAAATATTCAAACTCCTGTACCAAAGAATCAAAGCAGGGAGAGTGCAAAAGAGGCTATTGTAGAGCTAGAGAGAATCTTAAAGGAGCGTGGTAGTGAAATTTCAGCCTTTATTTTAGAGCCTTTAGTTCAAGGAGCAGGATACATGCACATGTATCACCCCATCTACATTACTTTAGTAAAAGAGCTCTGCGAGAAGTATGGAGTACATCTTATTGCTGATGAGATTATGACTGGATTTGGACGAACAGGGACTATGTTTGCTTGTGAACAAGCTGGAGTTAGCCCAGACTTTATGACTCTCTCAAAAGGGCTTACAGGTGGTTACTTGCCTTTGGCTTTAACTCTAACAACCCAAGAGGTATATAGTGCATTTTATTGTGACTACAATGAGTATAAAGCCTTTTTACACTCACACTCATATACAGGAAACCCTTTGGCTTGTACCTCTGCTCTTGCTACTATGGAGCTTTTTGAAGCTTCTGATGTATTAGGTGAAAATAGAAAAAAATCAGCCTATATATTAAAAAAACTAGAAAAGTTTAAACTACTAGAAAATGTTAAAGAGATAAGACAGACAGGTATGATTTCAGCTATTGAACTAAAAGGATATACTCCACAAGAGCGTATTGGCTTAAAAGTATATGAGTATGGACTAGAGCATGGTGTACTACTTCGTCCATTGGGGCATATTATATACTTTATGCCTCCTTATGTTATCACTTATGAGGAGATAGATAAGATGATAGATACAGCCTATGAGGCTATTGTAAGATTGTAGTTAGCTCTAAACATAGTATGCAAGTAAGTACCAACTACTTTACCTTTAGCCCATGAACCAACATCTCCTTTTCCATTTGGAGTCTTAGAGAGAGTATTAAATCCTCTCTTTAGGCTCTTTGGTGTTGGCTTGGTGTAGTGAAAAGCATGACCTTTGACTCCTTGCTCATTGTAGTAGTAGCCTAAACGGTTAAAGCATCTATCAAGAGTAAACTCTATATTTAAGATTCCACTCATTTTTTTCTCATCTACAGCATTGGAGAGGTAGAGTAGCCCTGCACATTCGGCATAGATGGCTTTGGTTTGGGCGTGTTCTATAAGTGAATTTTTGAACTTATTAGAGTTTTTAACTCTCCTGTACGCCTCATCTGTCTCCACGTAACCCCCACAGATATAGACTATATCACAGTCATTAGGAATAAACTCATCTTTGGTAGAGTCTACCATAACCACCTCTTTAAAAAGCTCTTTTAGGAAGTTTAGGTTGTCGTAGTATAAAAAAGAGAAGTTTTTGTCGTTTACTATGGCTAGTTTTTTCTCTATTTTTTTTATGGGTGGGAATGGGTAGGTTGATGGGGTTTGGTTTTGATGGTGCGATGGCAATCGCACCACCCTACGTAGCTTTTCTAGGTCTATGTGTTCTAAGACCTCTTTGCTTATCTGTTCTATTTTAGACAAATCTTTAAGGTTTAAGCCTAAATGTGTGTCACTTAGAGTGGGGAGTTTTTTTTGAATCCAACCTAAAACCTCTATGCCTTTATGGTCAGTTTCTATTTGATTTTTAATAAGTTCATAGTGCATTTTAGAGGAGATATTATTAAGAACTATAGCTTTTATAGTGTTGTCACTCTTATACTCCAATAAGCCTTTTAGCACAGCTGAAATAGTAATGTAACTACCACCTCCATCAAGCACTAAAATAGTAGGAATATTTAGAAGTTTACTCACAGAGTAGGCAGAACAGCCCTTATTGTCACCATCATAAAAACCCATAACTCCTTCTAAAATGGCTACCTCTTTGTCAGCATAGTGACCATAGAGCCACTCTACTTGCTCTTCATTCATAATAAAGCTATCTAAGTTTACAGAGTCTGTTCCACATACCTGTTTATGAAACTGTGGGTCAATAAAGTCTGGACCTATTTTAAAGGGACGTACCGATTCTCTAAAGTGCCATAAAAGAGCTGTTGTTAGTATGGTTTTACCTTGATTGGAAGCTGTAGCTGAGATGCAGAGGTTTAACATCTAGGCTTTTAACTCTCCACTCATCTCATACTTGTTTAAGTAGCCACGAGGAGTAAGTACCAATCCATTAGAGGTGTGTCGTGTTTGAGAGTTACCAACAATAATAAGCGTAGACATAGTAATCTCTGGGTGTTCTATATCTTGTTCTATCAAATCAGTTGTAGTTGTTACAGTTATCTTCTCTTTATCACGCCCCACATGAGAGGCGATAATTGCTATTCTCTCTTCACCCTCATTTAATGCCTTTAAAAAGTTTTGGTAGGGCAAAATTCTCTTTCTTGATTTTGGGTTATAGATTCCTAAAATCATGTCAGCATCTAAACAGTTACGTACACGTTTGTCAATAATATCTATATCAGTTAACTTGTCAGAGAGTGAGATTACTGCAAAGTCTTGACTAACAGGAGCTCCAATACGCGAAGCTGTTGCTAGAAAAGATGTCACTCCTGCTATTGAGATAACCTCTATCTCCTCCCATAAGTTTTGTTCATCTACAAGTTCGGTAATAAGTGTTGCCATACCAAATACATTTACATCTCCATTGGAGATAATACAAGTGGTCTTTCCCTCTTTAGCATAGTTGATTGCCTCTTGACACCGTGCTATCTCTTTGGTCATACCTGACATAAAGATAGGTTTGTCACCAATTAGCTCTTTTAGCTCTTTTACATAGTTGCGATACCCTACAACCACTTCAGACTCATCTAGGGCTTGAAGTGCCTCTGTTGTCATATATTTTGTGCCACCTGCACCTGAACTTAGTATATATAGTTTTTTTGCCATTATATTGCTCCTGCAATGGTTACTGATTTAAAATAGACCTCTTTTTTAAAAAGAAGCTCTTTATATGTTGAAGCCAAGATTGCACTAGGCTCTGCTACTCCTTTTACTCCAAAGAACTTAGTAGAGGCAGAGTTAGAGAACTCATTTTCGAGTGCGTTTATATCATCTTTTTTATAAAACTTTATGTCAAAGTTGTACTTTTTAGCAAACTCCAACAATCCAACTTCATCTGCTTTTGCGTCAAATGAGCCAATATCTCCAATATCTTCCATGCTAAGTTTCTGTTTCTCTAAAAACTGTTTCACTGCCTCTTCTATTTCACTTAAAGGGGTATTACGATTACAACCAATGCCTAAGTAGATTTTTGGACGAAAGGTTAGGCACTTAGAGTTAACAGTTGGGTCAATAACAACTGTATCTAAATCTAACTCTTCAAACCCTACAAGCGTTAAATTTTCCCTATTTGGAATGCTATTAAAAAGACTTCTATAGGTTGCTACCTTTACACTCTGCTTGTTTAGTAGTCGGTTAGAGATTCTAGCTAATGCTTTTAGGTTCTCTATCTTCCAGTCTCTCTTTTTGGCTAACATCTCAAAGGCTAAAGTCTTAGTCTGGTCAGTTGCTGTTGATATAAAATTAAGGCAGTTAGGAAGTCTCTTAGCTAATGTTTCTGCTAACTCATTTGCTCCTCCTAGATGTCCACTAAGTAGAGGCACAATCCTATCTAGTGCAAGGTTAATTACTAAAACAGCAGGGTCACTAGATTTGTCTTGTAGTAGTGGAGCAATTTTACGAACTACTGCACCTATGGCTAAAATAGCAATAATAGCATCGTACTCTCTCCATGCAGGAGCTAAAATATCATCTAACTTTTTATAAGTGTATAGTTTATCTAGTGTATGTGTAAGCTCTGCTTTTCCATATACATCTACTTCATATCCACTTAGGTAAGGTATAAGTCTACAGGCTGAATTTAGACTTGGTTGATTTATGGTTATAATGGCTATTTTCATGTTTTTTAATCCTTTATCCAAGAGACTATCTCTTGGTACTTTTTTTGCTTTTCCCAATTTAGGGTTTTTAGTTCTGGCTCTTTGGGAAACTCTTTGACGTAACCCACACAGAGGTAGCCCACGAGTTTGTACTCTTTGGAGACTCCTAAGATTTTACGTACATTTTTAGGGTTTAAAATACTTACCCACCCCATGCCTATATTAAGGCTTCTTGCCATAAGCCACATATTTTGAATGGCACAAACCACAGAGTACTCTCCCATCTTCTTTTGAGATGTCTGTCCTAAAATAGCCCTTTTAGGCTTTTGATAAAATATAGCAATATTGACAGGTGACTCCTTTATACCTTCAAGTTTTAGCGTCTCATAGATAGGTCGCTCTTTAAAGCTGGAGGTACTTTTAGCATACTCCTCTTTATAGTTCTCATAAATTTGCTCTTTTATGCTCTTTTTTTCGATTATCACAAATTTCCAAGGCTGAGAGTAGCCAACTGATGGAGCATGAAGACCAGCTTCTATTATCTCTTTTAGTAGCTCCTCTTCAATAGGCTTAGAGGAGAAGTTATTTCCCCTAATATCACGCCGTGAGGCAATAATATAGGCAAGAGTTTCAGAGGCTCTTTTATCTATCTTTTGCATTACACTCTTTTACCAAAGGCTTTACATATAGGTGAGACTCTTCTCTCTCTTTTTGATATAAAAAATCTCCAAGTAGTATAAGTGCTACACCTCTAATATGAGCTACTTTTTTATCTATGTTGCTTAGTGTCCCTTTATAGACTGCTTCATCTTCCCAAGTAGCTTTTTCTACCACCCAACAAGGGGTATCTGGGCTATACCCCATCTCTAAAGTCCTCTTTTTAAGCTTTTTTATTAGTAAAATAGAGAGGTAAAAGACCAAAGAGGAGTTTCTACAAGCTAAGATATTTTCTAACTTTTCAGGGTTAGGTGTTTTCCCCTCTACACGGCTAATAATAAGTGTTTGTGAAACACCAGGAATGGTATATTCAATACCTAAAGATGCACTAGCTCCAAAACTAGCTGTAACTCCTGGAATAACTTTGTAGTTTATATTTTTTTCATTTAAAAAGCTTATCTGCTTGGCAATAGTAGAGTAGATAGAGGGGTCACCTGTATGTACTCTTGCTACAGTTTTGTTTTTATGCTTTTCTAAAAATGTAAAGATTTCAGGGTATTTCATTCCTTGTGAATCAACTATGAGTGCATCATCTCTACACCAAGAGAGAACCTCTCTAGGAACTAATGAGCCTGTATAGAGAACAGCATCTGCTTTTTGTAATATCTTTTGAGCTTTAATCGTTACAAGCTCAGGGTCACCTGAACCTGCACCTATGAAATATATCATTTTTTTATTCTCCTCCTTATTTGAGCATATTATGACTTAACAGAGCCTAGATTATGAGTTAACATGAGTTAGATTATGAGTTTGCAATTTTTTTAAGACCTTTATCTGAAAAAGTTGCCTCTCTGGTTCAATTAAATCTAACTTACCTTTGTAGGTTGTAAGTGACAAAGAGATAACCTTATACTCTATCTTAGTTTCATTTAAAACAGTTATCATCTGAGTTAAATTTTTAAGTGTAATAGCATTTATAAGCATAACTCCACTATCACTTAATCTCTCATATAGATAGGGTAGCCTAGCTATAACCTTTGTTCCCCCACCTCCAACAAAGATTCTATCTGGACTATCTTCTACCTCTTCAAAAAGCTCCTCTGCATTGCCCTCTAAAAGCTCTGTATCGCATACATAGTGAGAGGTAAGATTTTTCTTAATAAACTCATTGCGTTGCTTCTGTTTCTCAAAGAGTATAGTTTTAACTCTGTAACGTTTATAGGCTTCAATGGCACAGCTTCCACTTCCAGCTCCTACGTCCCAAAGTATCATATTTGGCTCTAAGTCAAGGTTTTGTAGTGAAAGGTGTCGTTTGTACTGCTTGGTTATCATGCCTCTTTGGGTCTCAAATTCGCTATCTAAGCTTATTGGTGACTTTGGAGTAAATAGGCGTTTGATTAGGAGTACAAAGGGTTGTGTTAAATCAAAAGCTCGGTAGATGTAGTCAAAAATATTTATCTGCTCTATTACCTCATCTTCATATCCTAACTTATAGCCAATAGTCACCTCTATATCTTTAGGATTTAGATATTTTGTTGCCTCTTTGACTCTATCTATAGTAAAAACATCACAGAGTATAAAGGTGTATCTATTGGTTAGAAATCTGCTTAAATCTATTCGTTTTCTTCCATGTAAAGAGATACTCTCTACCTCTACTTCAGATATAAATAGCTTCTCTAAAAGGTAACTCTTAGATGAGGTGTTGTTTATAATTTTTACCTCTTCATGTGGTAGTTTTTTTGCTATTAGAACTCCTGCACTATAAAAAAGAGGTGAACCTGTTACGACATATAAGATATTCTCTCTGTTGTAGTTCTCTAAGATATACTCTTTAGCCTCTTTAAAGCTAACTTTTAAGATATTATCTCCACTCTCTGTAAAGTTTTTATCACAAACTATTTTATCAAACTTATCTGTTGAAATGGTAAGATTGTCAAAGTTGTAATCTCCCATTCCATTTCCTGCTATGGTTAACATACATTACCTCAATACTATTGTCTCTATCTCTATTTTTCTAAACCAATCTTCTATCTGTTGGTCTGTTTTTGCTGTTACAACTCTATAAAAATCATCAATCTTGTTTTTAAGTTGAGTTGTAACTCCCTTGACTGTTTTAGTAGACTCTATGTCTATATCTACACCTAACTCTTTGGCTATTTTATCTTTTAGACTCACAAAATCAATAGAACCAAATCTATTGTGAGTATTTTTGCACCCCTGCATAACTTTAGTAGCCTTTCCTATACCACAGATAAAAACTACCTTATCTATTCCCAACTCTTGGGCAATAGCAATAGCATCATATACAAAGTTTCCTATCTCTACTATCTGCTCCTCTTTATACTGTTTTTTAGCATAATTAAAAGAGCTATTTCCCAAAGTTAAAACTATCTTATCGTAACCATTGGCTTTAGCAAAGGCTATCTCTGTACGTATTGAGTCTATGTAGGCTACACTAGAGACAGGCTTTACAAATCCTGTTGTTCCTAAGATAGAAATCCCACCTAAAACACCAACTTTTGCATTTGCTGTCTGTTTTGCAAGTTCCTCTCCATTGGTTACTGATATAGTACAAAATATCTCTTTTTTAGCTCTAAATTTATAATAAATTTGCTCAATAGCTTTTAGTGGAGTAGGATTAATAGCAGGAAAACCTTTGGGAGCTTTTAGTCCATCTTTAGTTACCACTCCAACACCAACTCCTGCATAGAGTTTTAAAGTACTTATCTCATAAGGAGTATGCTTTAGAGGGTTTAACTCTAAATCTTCTACTCTATTTGAAATAGTTACTACTATCTCACACCCCTTAGTGACATCTAAGTCATCATTGTCCATTTTATTTGTTATAGATTCTACAAAGCTATTAGTTGCTAAAAATGCTTCAAGAGCAGAGCGAAAAGCAAAAGAGGCATGAACCCCTGTTGTATAGCCTTTACGTAGCTCTTTACTCATATACTTTCATTGGAATAAAGTGTTTTTTATCTAGCTCATTTTTTAAATCTTTATTGGTTGACAAAAGTGTAAAGATACCTCTCCAATCCTCTTTTGTAAAGTTATGAGTATGGCGTAACCAAAGAGCATTATTGTTTGGATTTCCATTAGCTTGAGTATTTTCAGTAACTTGACACACCTGTCTAAATCTACAAGCCCCATAACACCCTGTACGAGAGATTTTAATACGATTTTTACCCTTATTTAGTCCCATATCTTTTAAAATCTCTCTAAGTTCAGAGGCTTTGTCTATCTTCCCCGCTTTTTTACACCGTTCATCATCACAAATAAGTAAAAGAGTTTTATAGTGCATAATAGGACGATTTGGGTCATAATCTTTGGGTTTACATCTATACCCCTCAACGACCTCTGAACCCATCTCATTTATTTGAATTTTATCTTTTTTTATAGGAGTTGTTAGGTTAGGCATTGGGTATCCTTTTTTCTATAACTAAATTTTCAATTTTTTCTATCCATTTAGAAAATCTTGGAGATTGTTCTATAACTCTATCAAGACCTATCTCTTCAATAATGCTATATCCATGAAAGACTTTATCAAAAGCTTCATCATAATCATCAAAAAATTTAATTATTCTTTTTGATGGTGCTGTCTCTTTAGAGTTATTTATATCTTCAATATTTCCACCACAAGAGCTAATAATATTTTCCATATCTATTTTTGCTTGAAAGCTATCAAAATACTCTTTATAATAATCAGGACTACTAAAAAGTAGTGTTTCAAATTCATATTTTTGGATATATGGGATAAATTTTCTATTGTTAAAAAGTTCAAACATTTTTTGCTCTAACTCATCAGCAGTTATATCTTTTACACCATCAAATCCATATAAATCATAAAAAGTTGTCACATAGTCAAAACTTGGTAATAGTTTTGTAACTTCACTTTTGACTCTATCTAAATTAATGCAACCTCCTTTATGTTTCACTCCACATTTTTCTCGTTTGGTTGTCACAACAATAGGAGTAAGTTGAATGCCTTTTGCTAAAAAATAAGGAGCTAAAATCTGTTTAGAAAATTCATCTTCGGTCTGTCCCTCTACTGAAATAGCAACTCTAATCATAAGTTGGTACTCCACCAATTAGATTTTTTTGCCAAATATCTCCTAGACTATACTCTTCTAGCCATTGCCTATAATCTTCCTCTTTTAATCGTTTAAATTCTGAATGATTATCAACTCTGTCAACAACAATTAAATCTTCAATATCAAACTCATCTGCTAAAGTAACCGATTGAGTAGAAGCTATAATTTGAGTTTTTCTTGATACTTTTCTAAACATGGAAGCCAAAAGTTTAAGAGCAAAAGGGTGTAGCCCAAGTTCAGGCTCATCTAAAAGTATAATGGTTGGTAGATTAGGTTGTAAAAGTAGTGTTGTCAAAAGAATAAAACGCAAAGTTCCATCAGATAAATCATTGGCATCAAAATACTCATCTGTGCCTTTATGTTTCCATTTCAGTTTAATAGTATCTTGATTATATCGTTCAGGTTCTAAAATAAAATCTTGAAAAAATGGAGCTACTCTTTGGATTGTTTTGACTATCTCTCTGTAAGATTTAGGATTAAACTCCATAATGCACTTTAGAAAAGCAGAGAGATTTGCACCATCAGGAGCTAGAATTTCACAATCATTAATATTGCAGGTCTGTTTGACTTTGGCTGTTGTGCTTGTATCATGAAAATGATAGACTTTCCAATCATGAATATATTTGATAATATGCCCAGATATTGAGTGAAAATAGAAACGGGTAAATTTAGGTAATTTAGACTCTAACTCACCACCTTTTGCTAATTTCTCCTCTTTTAGTTCATTGTCCTTTTTAAAATAGACTATCTCTTTTTTGAAAATCAGACTATCATCATTATTAGGAATAAGTGTGCAATCATATTGATTAGGAGGAAAAGATAGAGAGAAATCTAACCTATCTGTATTTTTTCTACCAAAGTAGAGTATTTTATTTGCTCCACCTTGTTGTGCTATATAGAGTTGTAAATCTTTGTCTACTATCTTTTTCATAAATTTAAAAAAACTAATAAAATTGCTCTTACCAACACCATTTGCACCAATAATTATATTTAATGGTCGCAACTCTAAATCTAATGATTTTATAGATTTATAACCATTAATTTTGATTTGTGTTAAGTGTCCTAAACTGTTACTCATTATCGTCTCATTATTTTTTATTATATTATATCAAAAAGAGCTTGTTACTCTTTTAGGGCATCTATCATCTGAAAATACCCAATCATAGCTTCAAAGCAGACTCTCCATACTATCTCCATTGATATAAACATAGCAACAAAAAGAGCTATTAAGAGGGTTTTTCTCTTTAAGCTCATTGTTCCAAAAAGTTGTACTAAAAAGCTATTAAAGCTATCTAATATTTTAAATCTTCTCTGTAGATAACCTTTACTAAGCCACATAGCAATAGGAATAACTATAGCCCCTATGTAGTAAGATAAAATTAGTATATCTATAGATATGAATTTTTTAAATGTTAGAAAGTCTATCATTTTTTACTTCTTCCCATTATAATGAGTAGTCCCATCATAATCCTTAATTAGTTTATATGTAGCATGAAGTGTAGCTACACCCATAGTGGAGCTTCCAAAACGCCCCTGCATAATAACAGCAGGAACATCAAAACTCTTACTAAATCGCTTTGCATACTCTTTAGATTCAATGACATTTACAAAGCCAACAGGAAAAAGAAGTAGTGCTACTTTGCTTAGGTCTACCTTCTCATCTAGTAGTGTGTTGATTGCGGCGTAGATAAATGTTGGAGCGTTTCCACATACAAGTACCATCGGTTCATCTTTGTGACGTTTAATAGCCTCTACAACAGCTCCATAGCTTCTTGTAGTTTTGTTTTTCTGAGCATACTCATAGGTAAATGGCTCATTTATGTAACATACTACCTCATTGCCATAAGTATCAAGATAAAATTGACTTAGTCCCACTTTTATCATATTTACATCTACAATAATTTTGGCTTTCTCTAAAAGTAGTCTCTTAATACGATGCAAGGCATTGTTTGAAAAGTATATATTTTCTAATACCTGTTCAAAGCAGGTAGTAGTGTGAATAAGCCTACTAATAACAGCTAACTCCTCTTCGTTAAACTCTTTTGCTTTTGGATAGTTAGCTAACTCCTTTTCTATTATTTCAAAAGAGCGTACAGATATGTCAGCACCAATATTTATTGGGGGTTGTTCTTGTTTAAACTCCATGGTTATCCTTTTGAAAAAAATCTATAAATAGGGTCATATACTTTTTAACCTTTTCTATTTTATAATTAGAGATACTCTCTTGCTCATAATTTATATTTTCAAAAGTATATATTTGCCCCTTCTCTTTTAACATCTCTGTACTCATACCGATTTTAGGTCGCATATATATAGTAGTTATGGGAACATCTTTGTCTAAAAGTGGGACTATCTCAAAACGGCTATCTCCTAAACATAAGGGCTTCTTTACCTTGGCAGAGGCTTGTGAAAATGAGGTAACTCCTGCAATCACCTCACTATTTTCATATAGTTTAGGCTCTTGCACTTTGATAATATCTAATAGATAGTAGACTGTACTATAGATGGCACTGTCACCCAAAGTTACAAAACTAAGTGAGTCATACTGCTTAAATCCTCTGTAGAGTACATCTACTTGATACTGCCAATCCTCTTTACAAAAGTGCATAGGGGTATAGACAGGAATTATAGGTTTTGAGAAGTTATGCTCCTTCATAAGCTTGGTTACTATCTTATGAGTAAGAGACTTTTTAAAACTATGGTCTGGGCTTTTTGTTGGTATACAGATAGCTTCAGAGCTTTTTAGTGCTTTTAGTGCTTTAATCGTAATTAGTTCAATATCACCAGGTCCTAAAGAGACCATCTTTAACTTTTTAGTGTCCAAGTTTAATAATCTCTTCTTTTATGTTCTGCACTATAATAGCACGAATACTCTCAAGCTCAATAAGATTGAATCGTTCAGATTTAGTAACAGAGGGAACAATGCGAGAGTTAAAATGCTCTGCTAACTCATCTCTAATCTCTACCATATCTTTTCTGTAGTGGTTTCCACTTACTAAAAGCATAGGAACTACCTGCACATGGGTTATGCCATCTTCTCTCATCTGCTCTATAAGTCGCTCTTTTATAGCATAGTATGGAAAAGCCCCCTCTAGTGAACAAGTGTAGTTTCTACTTCCCATAAGTTTTAAAAACTCATCTGTATAGCCTACAGCACTAAGCCCTGCAAGGTCTAAGATGGGTACACCATGAATAACATAGAGATTAGCCCATGGCTCTTGACTAATCTTCTCATTTAACTCTTTAAGTGCTAAAGAGGTCTCTTTTGTTTTGTTGATTATAGCTTTTGTGTAGCGTATATTTGCCAAAGAGAATGAGTTAAACCCCTTTACAATACGAATAAGAAGCTCATGCTCATCTGTTGGAAAGAGGTTTACAGAGGTGACAATGATATTTTTGTAGCCCATCATATCGACATCGGCTAAAACTTGTGGTAGATTTTTGTACTCCATACCACGTTTAGTTAAATCTTTTAAGACCATTCTTGATGAAAAAGATAAAAATACATCAACTCCCTCAAACCTCTTTTTAACCTCCTCTTTAAGCTCAAGATACATCTGTTGTTCAATAACCGAGCCAAAACAAGCCAATATAATGGCTTTGTCTCTTTTGTGGTGTCTATAGCGTTTCATTCTACGCCTGACAGTTGGTTAAACGCTTGTTAAACAAGATGTTACATCTGTCACTCTTATACCACGCTTTTACAGCAGATAAAATGGCTAGGTCAATTAGAGGCTCAAGAAGAACTACTAACATATATGCACTACCAAAAGTTAATACATTATGAATATTTTCAGCACTAAACCCTTGACCATAAAATGCCCAAAAGGCAACCCAACTTACAATAGCACCTTCCCAAATAACAGACATCTTAAACATCTGACTATAGGTAATATCTTTATATGCTGTACCTTCTGGAACAATCTTTTTAGTTGCCATATTTAGTATAAGCATACTAGCTAAGAGAGTAGTAACATTCATACCATATTGAGGTAAATCAAACTGTGCTACGGTTACTCCCTGAAGTAGAAGCCCAAGAGCTAACCCCCACATAGCAGGAGCAACACCAAAAACCATAAGTAGTGTAGTTCCTAAAATTAGGTGAACTTCACTAACTCCTACAGGGTAGTGAGGAAAGACCTCAAAAAATGTAAAGACTAAACCAATAGAGATAATAGTTCTAAGTATTAGTGATAATGCACCACTCTGTTTAATATGCTCCCAAGCTAGTTTAGCTCCCATACCAACAACAGCTACTCCTGTAGCGTAACTTAACAATAACTTACTTCCTGTAACAACACCTGCTTCTATGTGCATAATTTTTCCTTTTAATTTAAATTTTTAAAAACTTTGATTTATAAAAAATCGAGTTAATTCTCCATCATGATTCATATCTGAATAGATAAGTTGAGTTCTTAACTTGTCGTTAAACTTATAAGAGACAATATAATCAGTCTCATCTTCAATCTTAGTAAAATGAACATTAGTAAAAGCTACTTTTAATTTATCAAGACTATATTCTGCTCCAATTAAAAGAGCTTTATTGTCTAAAGTTTCATGAACTGTATGGTCTTCACTAGAGGTAAAAAAAGGTCCTCCTCCAAAACCGTTAAATACAATACCATGAACACTATTGTAAGCAGTATGAAGAGATAGGTTATTGAGATTAACTACACCATCAAAACCATAGATACTATTTCCATCTCCTTGATTACTATATTGTCCTGCTAAGGAGAAGTTCTCTTCTTCATAACTTGCCTCAAAGTAGTTCCAACTATTATGCTCTAACTTATAGTTCCAAGCTTGGAGAGTTGTATTTTTGATTCCCTCATAGCTAACACCTGCTACAAGAACAGAATCTCCAGAGTTTTGCATTTTAGTAAAATGTTCTGGAGTAGGAGTATCTACCCCAGACCACTTATCAAAAGCACCTAAAATAATAGTTGTATCGGCAAGAGAGTTATTTTGAATAGTATAACCCTCTACGGTATTGGGAATCATTCCTATATCATCACTATCTATAAATGGGCTATCAAATAGTTGCCTACCAACCTTTAGTTTGGTATCTTTTAACTCTACCTTTATGTAAGCTTCTCCTACAATAGAGTAGCTTTGGTTTTTAGAGCCTAAAAACATAGCTTCTTCTCTCTTTCCAAAGAGTGCATTTGTTGTATAGAAAGTAACTCCACTACTTATTCCATTAATAGGCTCTGTTTCTAAAGAGACATCTCCACCTAGTGAAATGGTTGATGATTTTTTACCATCTATATCTTCTAGTTGAACTGCTCCAAAACGTAATTCTCCACTATGTGTTATATTATTTAAGAGGTCAAACTCTTTAGCTCCTAAAAAAGAGCTAAAAAAAGAGAGAACCCACACTGATTTTTTCATAAAACTCCTTATTTAATAATTATGATGAAAAAGTTAGAAATCTAGGAGGTGAAGTTTTATACTCTTGATACTCAAATGCCTTTTTGTGGTACTGATAGTTACTGTCAATCCAGCACAAAATGTGCATGGTTGAGTACATAGCAATGGTAGCAAGAGAAAAGTACTGTTTACTATGTCCACGTAGGTATTTTTTCATGGGCGAATTGTAGCTTTAGTATCTTAAATCATAATGAATTACTATAATAATTTAAGAATCTTCTCTACTTTTTGGCTAGGATTTTCATCTCTATATATAGGACGACCAATCACAGGAAAGTCAACCAACTCCTCTTTTGCCACCTCTAAGGTAGCTACACGCTGTTGGTCACCTGCATCTTCTCCAAACGGTCTAATAGCAGGGCATAGAGTTAAAAACTTTGATGAGGTAGCCTCTTTTATGCTTTTGCTCTCAAATGCAGAGCAGACAACACCATCTAGTCCATTTTCATAAGAGAGTTTAGCAAACTGTTTGGCTTTTTCATCAATGCTCTTTTCATAAATGAGTGAAAAGTTCTCCTCATCAAAAGAGGTGAGGGCTGTAACAGCTAAGACTAAAGGTCTATTTTCATACTTAGAGAGTCTTTGCATAACTGTTTTCATAGCTATCTTTCCAGCAGAGGCGTGTATGTTAAACATATCAACTCCTAACTTTGCAATCTCTTCAGAGGCATCTGCCATGGTGTTTGGAATATCGTAGAGTTTTAGGTCTAAAAATATTTTAAATTTGGGGTTAATCTCTTTTAACTTCTCTATAAACTCTTTGCCATCTCTAATATATGTTCTAAATCCAACTTTTAACCAGATATTATGAGTTTTTAATGACTCAGCCAAGGCTAAATTCTCTTTTGCAGATGGCAAATCTAATGCAACACAGAGTTCCATGTTTTTCCTTCTAATCTTTAATGGGTATAATTCTACCGAAAATATCAAAAATAAGGATTAACATGTCAAAAAGATATGATGTACCGCAAGATGTTATGGATACATATAAATACGCAAAGATTGAAACCTCAAAGGGAACTATTTGGGTTAAGCTTTTTCCAGAAGAAGCTCCAAATACTGTAGCAAACTTTGCACACTTAGCAAATGAAGGTTTCTATAACGGTTTAAAGTTTCATAGAGTAATTCCAGGATTTATGGCTCAAGGTGGTTGTCCAAATACCAGAGAGGGTGCTAGAGGTATGCCAGGAACAGGAGGACCAGGTTGGTCGATAGATTGTGAGACAGACACAAGTCTACAACCACACCGAAGAGGAACACTCTCTATGGCACATGCTGGACCAAATACAGGTGGAAGTCAATTCTTTATTACTTTTGTTCCAACACCTCATTTAGATGGTGTTCATACAGTATTTGGTGCAATAGAGTTAGATGATTCAGAGAGTTTTAAAGTACTCGATAGCATTACTCAAGATGATGATATTATCTCAATAGAAGTTGTTGCTAATAAATCTTAAAATTAACTTTTTTAATAAATTTCTCTCATTTTTTTATAATTAGTGAGAGAAAAGCTCAAGTTTTTCTATAATTTGTTAATAACTTAAAAAAATATATTAGTTTTTATTATTTTTTATGTTATACTATGTTAACTTTTATAGAAGGAAAGATGTTTATGTCTCTTAATATACTATTGCAACCAGCTATCTTTGTCATGAATAAACTCTCTTTTAAGACAAAGATAATTGCTTCTATTGCCATACTTTTTTTAATCTTTCTTTTTCCCTCTAAAACACTTTTTTTTAACTATATACAAAAGAGTAATAGATATGATAAACAACTTGTTGGACTTAAATATATTGAGGCACTTCATGGAATTATCCATACAGTACAACTACATCGTTCAGCATCTATAGATTATCTACAAGGAGATAAAGAAAAACAAGAGGCTTTAGAAGATTTAGAATCTAAATTTTATCATCAACGTAAGGAGATAATGGATTTTGATGTTACTCATTTAAATATTTTAAGTTCAGAGCAAAATTTTGCAAAAGCACTTGCTCTTTTTGAGCTTATGAAATTTGAAAATTTTGATGATAAAACATCAGTAGATAAAATATATAGAGAACATAGTAAAATTGTAAATAGATTGTTTAAGACTATTAAATGGATAGCAGGAGTAAGCAATTTTGCAAGAAGTAAAGATTTACGCATAAACTATTTAGCATCTATGCTTCAAGAGAAACTTTTACGTCTTTATGAGACTAGTAGAGAACTAAAAGATACTACTGAACGACAAATTCATACTAGTAATTCTATGTTAAAATCTAAAAAATTGCTTTTATACTCTCTTAGTACAGATTTAAGTAGCCTAAAAGAGAACCTAAAAGAGAATAAACTTTTAAGTGAGTTAGAAAATTATCATAGTTTAGAGAAGTTAGCTACAGCTGTTATTTATAATATTTCAGAACAGTTACAAATTTTAGATGAAAATATCTTAGCAGGAAATCATCAAAATTTTCTACATAAAGAGTTGTTTCTTAAAAAAGTAACAGAGGGGATAGAGCTTCAAGATAGATTTTATGATCGTATTCTTTACACTTATGAGAACACTATCAATAACTTAAAAGCTGAGTTAAAAGGTAATGAATGGTCACTTTTTTTAGCCTTGATTTCTATTTTAGCATTTGTCTTTTACATTATCATAGCCTTTTATCTGTCTATAACAGGAAATCTAAAGAAGCTACAGACAGCTTCTGAGCTTATCTCTACAGGGCAAACAAATATTAAATTAGAGGTTGATAAGCCAGATGAGATAGGAGATGCACTATTAGCTTTTAATACTATGAGTGAAAAACTTACTGAAAATATAGCTTTTTTAGATGGTTATAAAAAAGCGATTGATAAGAGTAGCATTGTATCTAAGACAGATATTCATGGGATTATAACCTATGTAAATAAGATGTTTTGTAATGTTTCGGGTTATAGTGAAGAGGAGTTAGTTGGACGTTCACATAATATTGTAAGACATCCAGATATGCCTAGTGAAGCTTTTGAAGAGATGTGGAGTACAATTCAATCAAAAAAGGTTTGGAAAGGTATTGTAAAAAATAGAAGAAAAGATGGCTCAGCATATATTGTACAAGCTACAATTACACCTATTTTAGATAGTAATAATAATATTTTAGAGTATGTTGCAGTAAGACATGATATTACAGAGTTAGAAGAGAGTAAAGAGGAGATTAAAAAACAAAGAACAGATTTTTTAACAGGCTTACCTAATCGTCAACAGTTATTAGTTGATTTAAAGAGTGCTATAAAGCCTATTATATTTTATATAAATATTGATGATTTTTCTGGATTTAATGATTTTTATGGTTCAGCTATTGGAGATTCAGTATTACTTAACTTGGCAAATAGATTAAGTGAACTTAGAGAAAAGGAGGAGTTTAAGCTCTATAAATTACAAGCTGACCAGTTTATTTTGCTATTTGAAGATGAGTATCTTTTAAATAAAAACCTTAAAGAGTATTTTATTGAACTTGTTAGAAAAATAGAGGAGGATATTTCAAATATCAATTTAGAAAATCAAAATCGTATTAGTATCTCTGTTAGTGGAGGGGTTGCTACATACTATGACCATGATAACTATCAAAATCTTATTTTATATGCAAATATAGCTCGAAAGAAGGCAAAAGAGTTACATAAAAAGTTTTTACTTTTTGACCATACTCTAAGAAAAAGTGAAGATTATGCAAAAAATATTGAGTGGATAAAACGTATTAAAGAGGCTATTGATGATAACCGAATAGTTACCTATTTTCAGCCAATACTTGATAATAAAACAGAAAAGATTATGAAGTATGAGACTTTAGTACGTATGTTAGATAGAGATGGAGACCCTGTACCTACTTGGACATTTTTAGAGATTGCTCAAAAGGCAAAGCTCTATCCTGATGTTACAAAAATTGTTATAGATAAGGCATTTGAAAAGTTTGAACATTTACCAGAGGTTGAATTTTCCGTTAATTTAACTATTGATGACATTCTATCAAAAACGACTACTACTTATATTTTTAATAAATTAAAAAACTATAAATACTCTAATAGGGTTATTTTTGAAATTACAGAGTCAGAAGAGGTAAGTGACTATAAGATTATTAATGATTTTATTAAAGAGGTTAAAAAGTATGGTGTAAAAATTGCCATTGATGATTTTGGTTCAGGTTATGCAAACTTTGAACATATTATCAATATAGATGCAGAGTATATTAAGATAGATGGTACACTTATTAAAAATATAGATACCGATAAAAATTCAAGAATTATTACTGAAGCTATTATTGACTTTTCTCGTAAGTTAGGAAGAAAAACTATTACAGAGTATATTCATAGTGAAGAGATTTATCAAATTGTTAAGGAATTAGGGGCAGATTATTCACAAGGCTTCTATCTTGGAATGCCTCTTCCAGAGCTTCTATAGTTATAAAATATTCTTTTCTATTTGAAAGAGTAGAGGTCAATATATTCAAAAATAGTGAAGAACAGATAATAACTAGTTTTTTGATTTTTTTAAATTAATTGTAAAATTTATATTGTCTTAAGAAAAACTATGTGCTATACTTAAACTATGAAACGATTACTAAACATAGTTAAACTCTTAAGTTTATTTTTATTATTATCAAATATTACTGTTTATGCTAAAGATATTTCTGGAGTTAAGCCTATTTATAATAAGGTTTACCGTTCAGATAGAATAGGTGACTCTTATCATTTTTTTCTTTTGACAAAAGGTGGAATGTTTTATCATCTCATTACAAATAAAACAGATAAACTAACAGTCAATGAGTTGAAATCTTCTAATATATTAGAAATTTTAAATAAGAAGCAGTCATGGGGAAAAGCCTATCCTAAAAAAGGAAAGTACACCATAGATGATGGAAAAATATATACAAAACTTTTATGGAATCAAATTAAAGTACTTTCTCCTAAAAAGATAAAATATCTAAATAAAGTCCTATATCTTCAATAGTCTAACTCTAATTTTTGTTACAATTAGACTTTAGATTAGATAAGGATATTTTATGTATGGATTCTATAGAGTGGCTTCTGCGATTAACTATACAACAGTTGCAAATCCTCAAAAAAATGCTACAGAAGTTATTAAACTTCTTAGGCAATCTCATCAAGATGATGTCTCTGTAGTCGTTTTTCCTGAACTTACACTAACAGGCTACACCTCCTCTGACCTATTTTTAAATCAACTACTATTCAACAGACAAAATAGTGCTTTGGAGATGATTCTTCAAGATAGTAAAGATATATCTACTATTGCTATTTTAGGTCTTGCTATTTTTAATCATTCTCTTCTATACAATACAGCAGTAGTTATTCAAAATGGAGAGGTTTTAGGAGTTATTCCAAAGAGTTACCTACCAAATAAAAAAGAGTTTTATGAAAAGCGACAGTTCGTTTCAGGCAAAGATATTAGAAATAGTTCTATTGAACTTTTTGGGCAAGAAGTTCCTTTTGGAGTCGATTTACTATTTAGAGCAGGAGATGAAATGCTCTTTGGAGTTGAGATTTGTGAAGACCTTTGGGCAGTTACCCCTCCATCTAATCAGATGTCAATCAATGGTGCAAATGTTATCTTTAATCTTAGTGCTAGTAATGAGCTTGTAGGAAAAGCAGAGTATCGTGAAGAGTTAGTCCGTACACAGAGTGCTAGATGTATGGCATCTTATGTCTACGCTTCATCAGGAGTAGGGGAGTCGACTACAGACACAGTTTTTGGAGGTCATGCACTCATAGCAGAGTATGGCTCAACCCTAGCTCAAAATGAACGCTTCTCTATGGAGTCTCACTTTATTACAGCTGACATAGATATAGAGCGACTAAATTGGCTAAGAGTAAATGAGTCTAGCTATTGTGATGTTGAGCGAACAGAGTATAGAGTTATTAGAACTAAAGAGATAGTGACTATAAAAGAGTTAAGACGCTTTATTACCTCAACCCCATTTGTCCCATCAATCTATCAAGAGAAACAGCATCGTTGTGATGAAATTGTCCATATTCAGGCTTATGGACTTATAAAACGAATGCAACACGCACATATTAAAAAAGCTATTATAGGAATTTCTGGTGGATTAGACTCAACTTTAGCACTTCTTGCTACCTACAGAGCCTTTGAGTTAATGAAATGGAATTTTAAAGATATTGTCGCTATTACCATGCCAGGTTTTGGAACTACAAGTCGTACTAAAAACAATGCTGTTGAGCTTTGTAAAGCTTTGGGTGTGACACTTAGAGAGGTTGACATAACTAAGTTGGCTCTTACAGAGTTTAAAGCTATTGGGCATGATGTTAATGACCACTCTGTAACCTATGAAAATGTTCAAGCTCGTGCAAGAACAAGCATACTTATGAACACAGCCAACCGTGAGGGTGGTTTGGTAATTGGTACAGGAGATTTAAGTGAAATAGCCCTTGGTTGGTCAACCTACAACGGCGACCACATGAGTATGTATGCACTAAATTCAGGTATTCCAAAGACTCTTATAAAGTATGTAATTGAGTACTTTAAGAGCAATGAGAATATAGCTCATATTATTGACGATATTTTAGCCACCCCAATTAGCCCAGAGCTTCTACCTCATAAGGGTGATGAGATAGTACAAGAGACAGAGAGCATAGTTGGACCTTATGAGTTGCATGATTTCTTTTTGTACCACTTTATAAAGTATGGAGCAGAACCAAAAAAGATTCTATTTTTAGCAAATCACGCTTTTGAGAAGTATAATGAGCAAGAGATTAAAAAATGGCTCAAAAAGTTTATTTGGCGTTTCTTTACCCAACAGTTTAAACGCTCATGTATACCAGATGGCCCGAAGGTAGGAACTATTAGTCTTAGCCCAAGAGCCGATTGGAGAATGCCAAGTGATGTAGATGTTCAGATTTGGTTGGAGGAGTTATAGTTATTTTTTCTTCTCATCAGCAGAGTAAATCTCATTTTTTAAAACAATCAATTCACGTGAGAGTTCAGATAGCTTTCTTTCATACTCTCTATTTTTGTCTTTGGCATCTTTGAGTTGACGTGTTAAGTTTATTTTTTTCTCTGTAGCACTAGATGTAATAATGGCAAGTTGTTTTTTAAGGGCTAAAATTTCATTTTGAAGTTTTTTGTTCTCTTCTGAAAAATCTTTAGTATTTGGAGTTTGATGACGATTTTTTAAATCTAAAATTTGTGTTTTAGCTACCTCTAATTCACTACTACTCTTAACAAGTCGACGTTGTAACTCTACAACTTTTTCCTCTAAAAGTTTCTTCTCTTTCTCAAGGTGAGAGATAGAATCTTTTTTATGTGCATGTGCCGATGTTGTAAACTCTTTATGCTTTAATTCAGTCTGATTAAGAAGCTCTCGTGTCTCAAATAACTCTTTTTGAGAATTTTGGATTGCAACTTGTTTTTCATTCATAAGTGCTTCTAGCTTTTCATTCCATTGATGTTCTTGTTCTTTTAATTTAGCTTCCCATTTCTGGTCATTTTTTAAAAGCTTACCTGAACAGTTACCTCTTAAAAGCCAACCAACAATAAGTCCAATAAATCCTGCACCAACTAAATATAGTGAGATTTGTATAAGTAAGTAGTTCATTGTTTTATTCCTTTTTTATTGTATTCTTTTTATTGTAAATTCAATTCTTCTATTTTTCTCTCGTCCCTCTTTTGTGGCATTGGAGGCTATTGGATTCTCTGCTCCATGCCCAAAAGCTTTTATTGACTCTTTTTTGATACCTTTTGAGACTAGATACTCTTTGACTCTATTTGCTCTTTTTTTACTTAAGAGTTTATTATAGTTCGCATTACCACTGTTGTCTGTATATCCATCAATTATAATAAGAGTTGTATTGCATTCTTTTAAAATATTTCTAATTTGGTCAAGTTGTTTATAGCTACTTTTTTGAATATTGCTACTATTGTGTGCAAATTGTATTTTACTTTTAGTTAAAATATCGTTTAGTTGTTTTTGACAATTAGAAGATTGATTAGATTCATTATTCTCTTTTGTCATATTGCTTTCAGGATTCTCTACTAATTGTTGCTTGGTAGAGTTAAGTTCTGTTGTATTGTTTTCATTTGTTTCTATAGTGGAGAGGTTACTCTCTTTTTTTAGTATTAGTTGAGTACTATTTAAGTCAGATATATTGTTCTCTTCATTAGTAACTTTTATTGTATCTATCTTCTCTTTTTGCTCCTCTTCAACACGCTCTACCTCTTTGATGATTGGTTTTAACTTTTGAACTTTTAAGTGGTTATTAACTTTTGTAATACCATCAATTTTTTGAAGTATCTGAGAAGCTAAATTTTTTTCCTCTTTTGAAGATACATCTCCTAGCAATATTAGTTCCCTAGTTAAAGTAAAACCCTCTCCTTTAAGTTTAATGTAA
Organism: Campylobacteraceae bacterium; assembly: GCA_026996165.1. Classification (GTDB taxonomy): domain Bacteria; phylum Campylobacterota; class Campylobacteria; order Campylobacterales; family Sulfurovaceae; genus UBA1140. Next base: position 7,004 of record JALWMP010000187.1, on the reverse strand, counting down.
ACATCTTTAAAAGCAGGATTTTGATGGAGAGTATCAGCTTTTTCAAGTAGGTCTTTTTGGATTATTGTTGCTTTTTGTTTAAATGATAGATAAGATAACAGTAGTATAGAGATAATACCTAGTACTAGCAGTAGCCATTTATTCATAAATTACCTTTGTAGTTAACTATATTTTTTTTTATTTTATTCTATTATAGATAAAAAACTAGTTTATATCCTTAATTGATTTCTTTTTGTGAATAGTAGCTTATCTTTGCTTTAGTTCCTAATAAAAAATTTCTTCATACTCGTTTCATAATATTAAATTATCTATTAAGAAGATTTAAAAATCATTTTTCTCAAAAATGCTACTTAAGTAGCATTTTTTTCTCCTCTCTTTGCTCTATAATTCTTTTTGAATTTAGTTGTATAGACTAAATAAACTTAACAAAAAATAAGAAGGATTAAAAAATGAAAAAAACGTTATTATCTACATTGGTATCAACATTACTTTTAAGCTCATTGGCAACAGCAGGTGAACATAAAAACTTAACAAGTCAAGAGGTGAGTGCAAAAGCAACTCAAGTAGCTACTAAAAAAGCAAAAGATAACAAAGTTAAATTGGTTCAAGAGGCGTTAGAATCACTTAAGCTTTCAGCTAAAGCAGTTGATGAGTTAAATCAAAACAAGGTAGATGATGCTAAAAAAAGTATTGAGTTAGCACTTGGAAAATTAGAATCTATTTTAGTAGCAGAGCATACACCAAAACTTTTACCTATTGAGAATCAAATTGTCATTAAAAATTTTGTTGGAACATCAGAAGATGTAAAAAAAGCCTTAGCAGAAGTTAAAAAACTTTTAGCTTTAGGGAAAGTACAAGAGGCAGGAGAGTTACTTATCTCTTTACAAAGTGAAATAGACATTACAACTGTTAGTTTACCTTTAGCCTCTTATCCTGATGCACTAAAATTAGCATCTAAGTATTTGATTGAGAAACATCCAGCAAAAGCAAAACATGTTTTGGAGATTGCTCTAAACACATTTGCACAAGATGAACAGATTATTCCTATTCCTTTAATTAATGCTTTAGAGCTTGTTCATGTTGCTTCAACTATTGCAAAAAATGATAAAGAACAAGCACTTAAACATCTAGCAATGGCAAAAGATGACCTTAAAAAAGCAGAACTACTAGGTTATGTTAGTAGCAGTACAACAACCTATAAACAGTTAGAAGATTTAATTGAAAAGACAGAAAAAGAGGTAAAAGGTCCAAATAAAGCAGAGAAACTCTTTAAAGAACTAGGTGAAAAATTAAAAGAGTTTAAGGAAAAAATTTTATCAACTAATGATAAAAATGAAAAAAAATAATCTACTAACTTCGTGATACTACTTTTAGTAGTGTCACAATATTCTTACCTAAAAATTAATTAATAGTTTCATTTCTTTACTTTATAATATAAATAGTAATCTCTTATATTTTAGAATAACTATATCTAGGTTATATTATGTTATTCTTCTTAATATCTAAGGGGATTGAGATGAAAAATAAAAAGACAGTTATAACCTACGGAACATACGATATGCTCCATGTTGGGCATATGAATCTACTAAAACGAGCAAAAGCACTTGGTGACTACCTTATTGTAGGAGTTACCGATGAGAACTACGACCGTTCAAGAGGTAAACTTAATGTTGTTGAGAGTACCAAAAAACGTGTTAAAGCTATTGAGGCTTTAGATTTTGTAGACAAAGTAATTGTAGAGACCCATAAAAATCAAAAAGCAGAAGATATGGTCAAGTATGATGTTGACATCTTTGCTATTGGTGATGATTGGAAAGGATACTTTGATTACTTAAATGAGTATACTCATGTTGAGTATCTGCCAAGAACAGAGGGAATATCTAGTACTAAACTACGAAAAGAGAACTTTGATACTATTAAGATGGGATTGGTAGGCTTAGGAAAAGATACACAAGCTTTTGCCGATGAGTCTCAATTTGTCTCTAATGTAAAAGTCAATCGTATCTATGCTAAAGATTTTTTAGCAGTAAAATCTTTTACTAAAGATAATGAACTTATTAAGTATGGGCATGACAACTATGATGAGTTTTTAGATACCCCTATTGACGCTGTCTATATTGATACACAGCTATCGGAACATTATATATATATTAAAAAGGCTCTTTTAGCAGGGAAACATGTACTTTGTGAAAATCCTATTGCTTTGGAGAAAGATGAACTAAAAGAGCTACTCTCTTTAGCTAAAAAAGAGAAAAAGCTACTTCTCTCTGCTGTTAAAACAGCTTTTCTACCTGCATTTAATCAACTATTTAAAGAGTTAGACACTGGAGTTATTGGTGATGTTAAAGAGGTTCGTGCTACAAGAACTTCTCTCTATAAAGAGAAGCACTACTCCGATAGTTTTATTAAACAAGGGGCAACTAATATCCTCTCTTCTTACACTTCACTACTTGTTAACAAAGTACTTGGAAAACCAAAAAGTATTACCTTTTTCCCACAAGAGGAGGATGGTTATGACATTAACAACCTAATTGTCACCAAACATAAAAATGGTGCGTTGGGTATTGCTAATGTTGCTGTTGGTATGAAGTCTGAGGGCGATGCCGTTATCTCTGGGACAAAAGGCTATATCTATATTCCTGCTCCATGGTGGTTAACTAAGAAGTTTGAGGTTCGTTTTGAAGATACCCATAAGACTCTAGTCTTTAACTATGAGTTTGAGGGGTGTGGATTGCGTTATATGATAGCTGAGTTTACATCATTAATTCAGCGTGGAAAGAACAAATCTAAGATGCTTACCCCATCAGATATAGTAGGTATTAACCGAGTACTTTTAGAGTACAACGATAGTAAAAAACCAAAAAAGAAAAAGGAAAAATAGATGATATATGAAGATTACTACATCTTTACCCCAGGCCCTGTAAAAATGAGCGATGAGATTTTAGAAGTAGGCTCAAAGCAGACTCCATACTTTAGAAACTGTAAGTTTTCAGATGTAACCTATGCGTGTGAAAAGGGTTTGTTAGAGATGGTTAATGCTCCAGAAGGTTCAAGAGTTATCTTCTTAACTGCATCAGGTACAGCAGGTATGGAGGCAACAGTTATGAACCTCCTGAGTAAAGATGACAATGCACTTGTTGTTAATGGTGGAGGTTTTGGAAATCGCTTTGTAACTATTTGTGATGTTCATGGTGTGCCTCATACAGACTTTAAAGTAAAAGATACTAATCTTCATGATATTGAAGCTTTAGCCCCAAAAGAGAACTACACCTCTTTAATTGTAAATGCTCATGAGACCTCTGTTGGTCATCTTTATGATTTAGATGCTATGGGAGCTTATGCTAAAAAGAGTGATTTACTCTTTATAGTCGATGCTATCTCTATGCTTGTAACTGACCCTTTAGATATGCAGTCTCAAAATATAGATGTAGTAATTGCAAGTAGCCAAAAGGGTTTAGCTCTTCCTCCTGGGCTTACTATGGTTATTTTGTCTCCAAGAGCTTTAGAGAGAGTTCAAGATGTTAAGAGTCTCTACTTTAACTTCAAAGACTACTTAAAAAATGGTGAGAGAGGGCAAACCCCTTACACTCCTGCTGTAACCATTATGTTGCAACTAGAGGCTAGACTTAACCAAATCAGGCGAAGAGGTGGAGTGCAACAGAGCATAAAAAGAGCTAAAGATATTGCAGAGTATTTTAGAGAAGAGATAAAAGGTTTACCTCTAAAAGAGTACACTCCATACATGCCAAATGCTATGACAACACTTACTCCAACTGATGGTAAGAGTGCAATGGATATTGTTAATGACCTAGAGGAGCGTTACAAAGTAATGGTCTGTCCAAATGGTGGGGCAGAGCGTGATATTATTTTTAGAGTCTCTCACATGGGAGATATGACTAAAGCCTATACAGATGTACTAATTGACGCACTATATGACTACTATGACATGAAGAGAGTATAGATGGCAGTAGACTCTAAAGAGCTACGTAAAGCTCAACTTATTATGTTAGATATGTTAGTAGAGTTTGATGCCATTTGCAAAGAGCATAACTTAAAATATTGGTTAGATTCAGGTACACTTTTAGGAGCTGTTCGTCATAAGGGGTTTATTCCTTGGGACGATGATATAGATATATCTATGCCTGTAGAGGACTACAATAAATTTAAAGAGATTGCACCGTTAGAACTATCTAAAGATATTTTTTTACAAACTAGAGAGAGTGACCCTGATTTTAAGTTTGACTATATGAAACTACGTTCAAATAGAGCCTCTATTGTAGAGTTTCATGAAGAGGGTAGAGATGTAGGCTACCACCAAGGGGTTTTTGTAGACATCTTTCCTATGTTAACAGTTCCAAATAAAGAGTTTTATAAAAAATTCTATGATGGAATTTTCCAGTCTATTCGCTCTGTCTCTGCTGTAAGTCTACATACACCAGATGGTGAAGATTGTCCTGAAATAAGAGAGAAGCTAGTAAAAGCACTCTATCTTTTACATCAAGAGTGGAATAAAAAAGATTTAAAAGTAATCTATGGAGGAGAGATGCCTGATGTTTCTGCATGGTTTGATATTGATGAGGTATTGCCTCTCTCTAAAATAGAGTTTGAGGGGTTAGAGTTTTATGCTCCTAAAAATCCTAAACACTACTTAAGTTCAATCTACTCTTTTGACTTTATGGAGCTTCCACCTCTTGATAAACGGACTACTCATGCTTTGGAGATTGTGGTTAAATAAATTAAATATATGTTATACTTCGATATGTCACGAAATATAACAATATTAATTATAATAGCTACAGCAATCTTTTTTATGTTCTACTACTATAAATCAAGCTCTTTGACATTAAGTTCTAAAGGGGTAGAGATAAAACTAAATAACCGAACTATCTTACTAGAAAGTATTCGTAATAGAGTTATTCCTCTTACCTTTAGTCGGTTAAGTGTTATGCAAAATACTCTTAGTGATGGAACTTATTTTGAGGTAGCTACTTGTGAAGATGGTTACTCTTTTGAAAAGAATATACAAGAGCTTATAGGAAAAATTTTTGAAGCAAATAGGGTAGAAGAGCTATTTTCCAAAGGTGGAATCTATTTTATGAGAGTTTATTTAAAAAATGGACAAGTCATCAATCTACTTTCTCAAAATAGTACATCTAAAGAGTTAAAAATATTTTATGGAATTCCTTATGAAAAGTTTTCAAATATACTTAAAAAGATAATGGGTAGAGAGCTTAAAAATCTCCCTCTAGGTGGCATTTTTGAGTTACCTATAGCAATGACAAAATGGAATGAGTTAAGCGATGAGTTTAAGGGGGTTCTTACTACTCATCACAGATGAATTATTTTGAAAAATGTTGATAGTCTTTACTATATTTCCAGTCACCTCCCCATCTCCAACCATATTTTTTAAAAACTTGGGTAGCTTTGTCATACTTTAGAAGTACAGCTTGGTCAGGGTAGGTGTTGTAGCGATGGACTCTTTTTCGATATTTTAGTGAACCTTTATGAGAGATGTGACCTGTTTTTGAGATATAAGGGTTCTCTAAAGGGTTAATATCAATAGCACGTCCATAGGCATGTCTTGACCACTTCTTTTTATTGCCTGTAACTGGTCGGCAGTTAAAAGCAGAGGTGTTGTCAGCATCTATAGACTTCCAGTCACTAGCTTTAAAATCACTTACTAATCTCATTTGGCGAATAGGGTAGTGAAGATTGTATAGCTCTTCAAAGATGTAAACAACTTCATTAGCAAGATTTTTGTGAACAATTATCTCTCCTGAGACAGTCTTTCCATTAAAGTCCCAATGGTTAAGTTGAATATATCTAAGGTCAGATAGAGATACAGGACAGTTATTACGCCATGAGTTACCCTCTATCATTCGTTTTTGAACTTCTGGTGTTATTGGTGAAATATTGGCGTTAAACTGTGCTAAGATGGAGCTTATGAGTAGGGTTGCTAGTAGTATAATTTTTAGCATAATCTTTTCCTTTTTTGGCACTATTTTAATGATGGAATACTCTATCCTCAAAAGCCTAAAAATTGGTAAATTTGTAGGCTTTTTACACTCTTTTTGAGAACAAACTTGTAAAATTTTTAGATATGCTATTCCGTTGAACTTAGTTTAGAACTCTTTATAACAAATTTAAAGCTTCTTTAAAAAGGCAGAGATAATAAATATAGTAGTTCCATTAACTTTTCCTTGAATATGTGTTGGGTCTCCTGGAACCATTCTAATGTTTTTAACAGTTGTCCCCTGTTTCGCTGTAAAACCAGCACCTTTAACAACTAAATCTTTAATAATAGTTACAGAGTCACCCTCTTTTAAAATGTTACCATTTGCATCTCTAACAGGCTCTGCATTTTCATCTTCTAATCCTGCTTCTGCCCATGCTTTAGTATCATCGTCCATATACATCATGTCTAGTTGGTCTTGGTTGCCTAGTCTACTGTAGATTCGGTAAGCCATTACTTGAACAGCAGGTACTTCACTCCACATAGCCTCATTTAGACAATACCAGTGAGATTCATTGTCAGAAGGTGATTCACAAGAGGTTAAACATGTCTCACAAAGGGTTACAGTCTCATCTCTTGGCTCTACTTTATACTCTGTTAGTCCAGCATCTGAACCACAAAGGTCACATCTATCTTTTATGCTCATTTTCTACCTTTTTGAAATATTTGGCGTATTATACTAATGTTTAGCTAATAGTGTTATGTAATAATTATTATTTTGATATTTTAGTAAATAATAATTTTTATCGTTTAATAATTATTTTCTAAGTATAAAAGGGCTATACTTCCTAACGATAAAAATTATCGTCTAATAAAACTAAGGAATATAAAATGAGACAGTATGAAACTTATAAATGTAACAAGTGTGGTAATGAAGTAGAGGTTCAAGCAGTTGGTGGTGGAACACTAGTTTGTTGTGGGCAAGATATGGAGATGGTAACAGAAAATTTAACAGCTGTTAATCTTATGAAAGCTTTTGCAGGTGAGAGTC
>JALWMP010000186.1 GCA_026996165.1 Campylobacteraceae bacterium | reverse complement strand
TATTTATACTCTATGCCTAGTTTTGCTATTGAGATTACTAACAAAAGCAGTAATATAGAACTCTTCCCTTTATCTCAATACTATTGCGACAAAACAAATCAAGCCTCACTTGAAGAGATTAAGAAAAAAGAGTTTTTAACAAATAACCAAAAGATACGCTCTTTTGGTTTTAACCCAAATCAATCTGTTTGGATAAAATTTAGCCTTAAAAATTCAACTTCAACCCCCTTAACAAAAATAGTAGAGTATACAAACCCATTAACAGAGACAATTATCTTTTTTGATGGCAAAAGAGAGATTATTGATGGGACATGGCATATTCCAAAGAGTCGTAAAAGCATTAATCCTACATTTATAATTACTCTTAAACCCCATGAAGAGCGTACCTATTATATTAAAGCACACTCAACTATCTCTACAGTAATTGTTCAACTAAAGTTGTGGAATCCTAAAGATTTTGCCAATCAAGCTACACACCATCTTATGCTTATTGTTCTCTTTTTTTCTATTATGGGAACACTTCTACTCTATAATCTATTTATATATCTCTTTACACATGACAGAGCCTATCTGTACTATCTTTTATATCTAATAGCAATTATTCTAAATGAGTCAACCTATAGTGGAGTAGCCCAATACTACTTTCTCTCTTCTTATTGGAGTCAAACTGTTACAGAGTATATTATGCTACTTATTGCATTTATGATTGTCTCTATTGTTCTTTTTACAAGAGAGTTTTTACATACTACTCAATTTCCAAGATTAGACAAGTTACTTAAAAGTACACTCTATGGTGTTCCTATTATATCTCTATTGAGTTGTAACAATTTTCTCTTTAACTCTAATATTATTGTTCTCTTTTTGCCTATTGGTCTATTAGTTATGTGGGTAGGATTTTATGCACTATACAAAGGGGTAAAAGAGGCACGATTTTATGTACTAGGTTGGAGTTTAGTCATAATAGCACTACTTATGACAAATCTACAAACCTTAGGTATTATTCATATCAACTCTTTGGTTAAATATATAAACGACTTTGCATTTACAGCAGAGGCTTTTTTATTCTCTATTGCACTAGCACATAGAATTAAAATAACAAACGAAAAGATAATTCAACTCCAAAAGAGTGAACAAGAGAGGCTAGAGAGATTGGTTGAACAAAAAACTCATGAGCTAAAAGTAGCACTCAACAAAGAAGAGCTTTTATATCGAGAGCTAAATCATAGAGTCAAAAATAATTTTCAGATGATACTCTCACTTATTAAGCTCCAAAATCTAAAAGTAGATAACCCAACACTAAAAAAGGCACTCTTAACTATAGAAAACCGTATCTACTCTATTGCTGACCTTTATGCTCTTTTACAGTTAGATACTAAGGAGTTAGATACTTTATCCTATTTTAAAGCTATTGTTGAGCGTATTCAACAAGGATTCAATAAAGAGGTAGATGTCTCTTACAATATCTCCTACTCTCTTCCTATCAACCAACTAGTCTATTGTGGATTAATCCTTAATGAGTTAGTTACCAATAGCTTTAAATATGCTTTTAAAGCAAGAGGAGGTAAACTTACAATTACATTAGAGCATGTAGATAGTAGTGTCTATTTTACTGTTGAAGATAATGGTAAAACAGCTACTTTAACTTCTAACTCAACAACGCTAGGAGTGCTTATTGTTCAAACATTAGTAACTGAACATCTAAATGGAGAGTTTCAATCCTCTTACAATAATGGTCTAAGGAGTACAATAGTATGGAAAACCTAACAATTTTAGTTCTTGAAGATGAGGGGCTTGTTGCACTAGAGATAGTCCATACAATTCAAAGTTTTGGATACAAAAACATCTACTATGCGACCTCTACAAAAAGAGCAAAAGAGCTTTTAAAACAGCACCCTATTAATCTACTAATTGTAGATATTAATTTAAAAGAGAAAGAGGACGGAGTTGAATTTTATAGACAACTCATCTCTGCCCCTTTAGTTATCTATCTTACAGCATATAAAGATGACAGAACAATTCAACGTCTTATTAAAACATCTCCTATTGGCTACCTTACAAAACCTTATCGTAACGAAGAGTTAAAAGCAATGTTACTCTTGGCTAAAAACCATCTATTAGCAACTATCTCTACCCAAAATAAACAGTTAGATTTAGGAGATGGTTATATATTTGATAGAGTTGAAAAAAAACTTCTACACCACAACAAACCTATTCATCTAGGGAAAAAAGAGCTACAGCTACTCATACTTCTTATCTCTGCACAAGGAACAACTGTAAGTTACTATACTATAGAGCAAGAGATATGGGGTTCTAAGCCTGTAAGTAGCTCAACTGTCCGTACGCTTATATATAGACTTAGAAGTAAACTTAATCAAAATCTTATTCAGAGTGAAGCCAATATAGGGGTTTTTTTAGCTTCTTAAAGAAATAGCTTTCTCTTTTACAATATTCCAATTTTCTTTATATATCTCAACATCTTGTAGTTTTACTCTTTTACACTCATCGTCTGAAAGATTATCGGCAAATTCTATGGGAATAATATAGCAAATACCAACCTGTTTATCAACAGCAACATAAATATCACAATCTTTTGCAGTAATTCTTTTCCCAATATTACTTTCGTGTGTATGGTCTATTCCTTGTCCACCTCTATCTCTATCTTTAAAACTAATAACATTGCCTGAACTAATCCCTTTTATTTGAACTCTCAAAAGAGTTCCATCTACATCTATAATAGCATCATAGCGACTACTCCTAACATCTACACTACTACAATTAAATCCTGCTAATATAGCTCTAGCTACAAATATAAACTCTGCACTATCTCCTGCATTAGCAGTCATTATACCACTCTCTATATGATTTATATTGGTAGTAAATCCATTAGTTAATGCTATATAGAGAGATTTTTCAATAATTTTTTTTAAATCAACTTTTATAAATTTAAACTCACTCTTTAATGTTTCACTATCTAATAGTTTTTCAATTTCATCAACATTCAACTTCGATAACTTTTCTAAATTAACCTCTTGTGCTATATCTTGAAAAAATTTAGTTTGATAATATTTTTTTAATTGAGATTCACTCAATCCATATTTTTTTGCAATACCCTTAATAGAGTTTTTTTTATAGTTATATTTTTTTAACTCATCTATATACTTACACATCTGTTGCCTTTTTTATCTCTCTAGCAATCGCTTCTATAACAGGAACTGTAACAGAGTTTCCTATCTGCTTATAAAGAGCTGAGTTAGATAACTTTGGAGGAAATTTAAAATTATCAGAGTAGCCCTGAAATCTAGCACACTCTCTTGGTGTTAATTTTCGTATATCTTTTTCATCTATAATTAAAGGCACATTATGTCCACCTGTTCCCATATTTGCTGTTAGTGTTGGACATAATTTACTTTTATTTTCTCTTACATAGACTCTTCTCCATTGATAGACAGAATCTCTATTTTTCATCTCCTCTTTTAACTGCTCATAATATCGACTATTTCTATAGTAATATCTATCTTCAACAGATTTTTCTATTAAGTCAGTTACTTTTTTAGTTAATTTTTTAGGCTTAGGAAAAGAGAAACGCTCTGCTACATTTTTATCATTAAAAGCCACTATATATATTCTTTCTCTATTTTGAGGAACATCTCCATATTCAGCAGAGTTAAGTACTTTATATTTAAGCGTATACCCTCTATCTTCTAGCTCTGAACAGATACGCTTAAAGGTTCTACCCTTATCATGGCTTACAAGATTTTTCACATTTTCAAGAAAAATAATTTTTGGCTCTAAATCATCTACAAATCGTAATATTTGAAAAAATATATTTCCTCTATCATCTCTAAACCCTTTTTGATACCCTGCAATAGAAAATGCTTGACAAGGAAACCCCCCTGTCAAAACATCAACAGGCTCAACTTCTGAAGTCTGTAAATCGTTTAAATCTTTTTCAAAGAGTTTATGTTTATGATTTAATCGGTAAGTAATAGAAGCATTTTTATCTATCTCATTTGCCCAAGCAATATCAAAACCTGCCTTTTTAAAACCAAGTTCAATACCACCAATTCCAGCAAATAAACCTCCTACTTTCATAAATACTCCTTTTAAATACTCTATTTGATTCTATAGATATAATTATACTAAAGAAAAAACAAAATTCCTAATAATATGTCAAATTGTAATATTTTATAATAAAAGAACTACTCTCTTATAGCCTCTGCATCTAACTCCCCTGACTTTAATTTCTTTAAATACTCTGTTAACATCTCTCGAACATCTCCTGACATTAGTAGAAGTCCAAAGATATTTGGTACAGCTAAAGCTAAAAATAGAATTGAAGAGAAGTCAACCATAAGTTCTGTGTTTGCTACAGTTGCTATGACAATACATGCTAAAAAAATAAGTTTATAGACAATAGATGTCTTAGAACCAAAAAGGTAAACCCATGCTCTCTCTCCATAGTATGACCATGAAATCATAGTTGAAAAGGCAAAGAGAAAAATAGCAATACCTAAAATATTTGGAAACCAAGAGACAACTGAACCAAAAGCAGTAGAGGTAATAACTGAGCCTTGTTTAGCAGCAATGGCTAAATCTAAAGCCTCAGTTCCACCAGCATACGCTCCTGTTAATATAACCACTAAAGCAGTCATAGTACATACAATAACTGTATCAATAAATGGCTCATATAAAGAGACCATTCCTTGACGTATAGGGTATTTCACTTTTGCAACAGAGTGAGCAATACCTGCTGAACCAAGCCCTGCCTCATTTGAAAATACTGCTCTTTGAAAACCTTGAACCATTGCCCCTGCTACACCACCTGCTACAGCTGTAGGGTGAAATGCCTCAGAGACAATAAGCCCAAAAGTGTGAGGTATATCAGCAAAGTGAACATATAGCACCCAACTTACCATCAACAAGTAAAAAATAACCATAAGAGGTACAATAGCCTCTGCAACATGAGCAATACGTTTAATGCCCCCTATAATAACTAAACCTGTAATAAATGCCATAAAAATACCAAAAACATAACCATGTTCATGAATGTAAGGAATATGAGTCTGAACAATAGCTAAAGATTGAGAGATTTGAAAAAGATTTCCTGCACCTAATGCTCCTAAAACCATAAAAAAGGCAAAAACAATAGCTAAATATTTACCTAAAGTTGGCATTCCTTTTTCGGCTACTCCTCGTGAAAGGTACTCCATACCTCCCCCCATAATAGTTCCATCTGGTAAAAACTCTCTATGCTTTACAGACAAAGTAACCTCTGTAAACTTAAGAGTCATACCTAAAAAACCTGCCAATATCATCCAAAAAGCAGCCCCTGGTCCACCTAAAGAGATAGCAATGGAGACAGCAGCGATATTACCAATACCAACTGTAGCTGAAAGTGCTGTAGAGAGAGATTGAAAAGGGGTAATAAGACCTCTATCATCTTTTGTTTTGTAGCGTCCTCTTACAATGTCAAATGAGTGTTTAAACATTCTAAGGTTAACAAAGCCCATTTTAAAGGTCAAGTAGACCCCACCTAAAATAAGCCATGCTACCACAAAAGGAAAAGTTGTTCCCTCTACCTGCCCAAAGAAGATATCAAAAAAGAGAACCTTTTCAAAAAAAGCATTGATTGCTAAAAACAGTTCATTCACGTTGTTTACCTTTATAATCTATATTTATAAAAATAGATTATATAATTACAAACTTAATTAAATAAAGAACTCTCTAATTTTAGTTAAAAAAAATTCTACTCTCTTTTCAATATTGACAAAATCATTAACATTAGCATACTCTTGAAGAAGTTCAGCTCTTTGAGACAACTCTTCTAAACCTAAATTTGAAAGAATACCCTTAATAGCATGAAAAGTATCTCTTAACCTTTTAGTATCTCTCTCTAAAAGATACGTCTCAATATTTTTTATCTCTCTCTTTAAACCATCTTCTGCCATTTGCATGAGTTTTAAACTAGTTGACTCATCAAAATAACTTTTAAAATGGGTTATAGCTCTCTCCCTTGATATAGAAGAGGTCTCTTTATTAGGATAAAAATCTAACTGTTTAAGTTGCCTCTCTATATCTGTATATTCTAAAGGCTTTTCTATAAAATCATTCATTCCTGCAAGTTGAGCTTCATACTTATCTTCTCTATAAACATTAGCACTCATACAAACAATAGGAACTTCTGCATTAAAGGTGCGAATCTTTTTAGTTGCCTCTACTCCATTAAGTATAGGCATTCTCATATCCATAAAAACAATATCATAACTATTTGCTTTTACTTTTTCTATAGCCACTTTTCCATTTTCTGCTGTCTCAACAGTTATAGAAAAAAAGACTTTAAACATCTCTTTTAAAAACTCTCGATTAATCTCTAAATCTTCAACTATTAAAATTTTTAGATGACTATAGTCTCGTTTAAACTGACTTTTTGGAAAAAAACTATTAGTTATTAGATTTCTCATCTTTAGAGCTGATTTTTCACAAAAAAATGTTACTTGAAATGTTGTCCCTTTCCCAACTTTAGAGTCTACTTTAATATTGCCACCCATAAGAGTTACTAGTTCATGAGAGATAAATAGACCTAAACCTGTCCCCTCCTCTACATCTGTTGAGCTAAAAGGTTGAAAAAGAGTCTCTTTGATAGATTTTGGAATTCCTATTCCTGTATCTTTTACCTCTACTGTAACTTCTAGTTGCTTATCTATTTGAACAATCTCTAACAATCTAAACTCAATCTTACCTTTTTTTGTAAATTTAGCTGCATTGGTAAGTAGGTTAATAAATATCTGCTGAACACGTTTTTTATCAGTAAAAGTATAATATGGAAGCTTTGGAATATCTACAATAAACTCAACATCATCAGCTATTTTAGACTCAACCATTTTAGCACAATGAATAAGCAGTTTATCTAAGTGAGTCTCTTGTAGATTCAACGCTACTTTACTCTCTTTTAATTTTGAAACATCTAGTAAATCTGACAAAAGGGACATTAAAAAATCAGCACTCTCATTGAGTTGATTTAAATATTGCATCTGCTGTTCATTTAATCCTGTCTGTGCAAGTAAAGCACTATTTCCTAAAACAGCAGTTAAAGGACTACGCAATTCATGACTCATAGAGGCAATAAAGGTCTGTTTGTTCTCTAAAGCTTCATCTAACTCTTTATTGACTCTATAGAGTAGGTTATAGATACTAAACTTATCTTTTTCAAGCTTTGCATATTGCTTTTCTAAACTCCTTAAACTACTCTCTAGCTCTTTAACCCTTTTTTTCAAATCACTTTTTTTCATGATTTCTCTCTTAGTTGTACTGTAACAAAAGTCTCATTATGGAAGGCATTTGTATCATCAGTAGAAGAGATTTCACCATAAGCATAAAAACCAATAAGAGGAGAATTTTTAGTGGCACTATAGACAGCTTCTATCTCTTTTATCTTTTGTGTACCAAGTAGAGACTTATGAGCAGCACAAGGAAAAATCATAGTCAACTCAGCTCTATATTGACTTCTCTTCTCTAAAGCACTCTCAATACTCTTTTTAACCTCTTCAATAACCATCTCACCCATAGGAGCAGAGATTCTAACCCGTGACCCCTCATTTATATGACCATAAAAGAGCAAAGAGCCATCTTTTTCATCAATAGCTATTGCTGCTCTATAGACAATTTGTCCATCTGGCAACTCCACTTCTAAAGGATAGTCTGCACCCATATTTGGCATATCATCTTCCGTAATAGATAGGTACTCTTTATAAAAATCAATAGCTGGTTTATCATCTATTGTGTAGACAATATTTCTCTTAGACTTGGTTACAACTCGTTTAGTGCCTATACCTGACCAACCAAATCCACGAGAGTTAAGAATCTCAACTCTATCTTGGTCAAAAGCTACAACTAATGCTCCTGATTTTGTTAATTTATTATTTGAAAAGACATAGGTATCTTTAAAAGTATTGTCATCACCTGCCGCTGCACCAAAAAGATAGGTAACCTTTTTTTGAATACCATTAATAAAACTCTCATTATCAAAAGCAAGTCCAGCAGTTAGAGTGAGGAGAGCAACATTATCAAACTGTTTTTTTGACCATTCACCTAGTTTTATACCAGTTTTATAGTAGCTATTATCTTCTATATTTTTAATTTTTAAAGCAAAAGAGTCAACTTTTATATCTACAAGCATACAAGTTATACTTTTATCTTTAACCTGCACACCATTTATCTCATCGGCATATATTTCACCTACTGTCGTAGACCCAACCACTAAAAATGGGTATTTTTTTAACTTCTTAACAATATATTCAAGGTCATAAGAGAAAGATAGATAGATAAAAGCTAAAGTAGGATTAAAATTATTTTTTATAGTCTCATCAATAAGCTTTAAAAGAGTCTCAAGAGAAGTTGTATTGATTAACTTATGATTCATTAGCTAAAGTCTCTTGTTCAAAAAATGAGTAAACAGTTCTTAAAAAATTTTGAAAATCAAAAGGCTTTGTAAGATAATAGTTTGCACCAATCTTAGATAAGTTTTTTTTGCTTAATCTATCAGTAGTAATCAAAACAATCGGAGTAGTTTGAAACTTACTACTTTTTCGTATAATCTCAATAAACTCTTGACCATCTAATTTTGGCATATATAGGTCAAGAAAAATCATATCTAATTTGAGGTTACCCATTGTATCTAAAGCTTCCCCACCATTACTAGCTTGATAGAGAGTTATATTAGGTACTCGTTTTAATATTGTATCAATCAACTCACGAGTAAATTGGTCATCATCTATAATCAAAATTGATAAGTCACCAAATTTATTCCAATTCATCTAAAAAACTCTCCTTTGCTAAAAATTAGCCTATATTATAATAAAAATTGAAATAAAAGGAAAGTAATTAAAAGATAAAAGTTAAAATAATTAATTTTTTTTTAATTTATTACCATATAGATAACAATAAATTTAATTAAGTATTAGTTATTTGAAGAAATAATTTTAACATTTTTGTTGAAAAACCATGATAAGCTATCTGCTCACTTGCTTTCATTTTAGGAATCTCATCTTGTGCAGTCTTAATAGTGTAACTAGAGATGTTATATACTGATAAAAAAGATTCACTAAAACCATTTCTTCTACCATTATACTCTATAAAATATATATGTTCATAACTATTAAGTTTTTCTTGAAATTTTTCATCAAAAGCAATACGCATTTTTGCAAAGTGTATAAGGTCTATATCCATCTCTTTAGCAACACCATAAACTAAAGCCGTTGCTATTCCAAAAGAGATAATAAGAGACGTAGAACCCACATCAATAAGCTGATTTTCTCTACGTAAATTTGGCTTAAACTCTAACTTAGGTAACTCTACATCGGCAATAGAGATAATGGTCTTATAAAGAGGGTATATATAGTGTGATTCTAATAGTTGATTAAGTTCTATTTGAGAACAAGGCTCATATACAGTAACATCAGGTAAGGTATTTAACAGATTTAAAGCATTTGCTTCTCCTCCCCAATAATCCCAAGATTTAGCTAAAGTTAACACAACACTAGCAGTATTTTTATAAAGTTCTAAAAAAGAGCCAATCATATTAGTTGCATATTTTTGGTCAGTAGCTATTGCTGTAAATCTATCTTGTTCTATTGCTAAAATAGGAGTTAATGCTTCAGAAACAGTTGTATTTATATAAGTTAAATTATTCTCTTGTAAGAAAAATCGACTTGCTAAATCAGGTGTAAAAATAAGCAACTCTTTTTGGTATCGTCTATTTAAATTGGCAACAGCTCGTCCATACTCTTTTGTTAATCTAACAATATTTTTAGGTTCTTCTTTAGATGAAAAAAGTGTAATTCTATGATTCTCTTTTTTTGTATTAATAAAAACAGCACTACGACTAGAGGAAAAGAGTATATCTTTGAACTCACTACTCTTCTCCAAATTATGTTCATCTACCTCTATTGTCCTATCAAAAAAACTTCTTAATACAGTTGTATCAAAACCATTAGGACGTGCTTCAAAACCAAATCTATTAAAGTCTACTAATAGTGTTAAGTTATTTAGGTTATGAGATTTAATATACATTAACGCTTCAAGTGTTGGACCAAAGCTCAAGTCAGAATCACCAATCATAACAATAAACTTTTTATGAGGTTCTTTCATCATCATAGATAGAACTTTACCTAAACCATATCCTAAGTTATATGATGCTGTTACTCCCTCTGAAGTATAGTTACTATCGACAATAGGAGAGATGATATTAGAGTAGTGTAAAGCATAAAGATAGAGTAGTGAAAAGCTGTTTTTTACATACTTATTAGCATATAAAAAAGGGGCTATATGCCCTTTTACTGAAATAAATTCATAACTATCTGAATCCTTTTGTATTAAGATTTTTTCAGTCTCTAAAATAATGTTAGAAGAACTTATGCAAGATGTTTTACACCCAAATCCTGCTATATCATACATACGATTTAAAACATTATTAACATCTTTATCTATAGCAACAATATTATTGTCATTAAGTAGTTTAACCAATTTTTTTGAAACTTGAAAATGCTCTGCTTCATTAATATGTTTAGAGACTAATGCTAGTTCAAGCTTCATTCTCTTCTCTTCTTTTTTCGTTAATTTATCTCTAATAGTATGGAAAAAATCTGTTAACTCCTCTAATCTAATATTTTGATTCTCTAATATATCTACACTCATCTATTTCCCTTTAATTTTTTTAATTAATTTACAATATTTTTTCATAAAAAGAATTATAAATAATCGTCAGTTAATTGTGACTTAAAAGAATAGAATGTTAAAATATAAGGGAAAGTAATAAAAAGCTGAAGATTTTTTTTTAATTTATAAAAGTAGGTAGGATAAAACCTACCTATGCAATATTATTTAACATATCTTTAAACGACTTCTCAAAGGCAACTAAACCTTCATCTAAAAGTTGTTTATATATTTTATCCATCTTAAAGCCGTTATCTTCAAGATTCATAAAATAGCCGTTAATTACATTATTCTCTATTGGAAGAACCTCTGCTCGGTCATTAGTTGCAATATGTGCTTCAATAGTTGCTAGAGGAGCTGTATTGACTGAGTGTGCTGCCATAAGCCCTTTAACATAGTAGTTTGGAGCTAAGTTATCACCTTTTACACCTGTACTAGCAAACAATGCTCTAATATTAGGAACAGCATTATCTTCAATCATATTATAGATTTTAGCTGCATTATAAATACCCGTTTTAGAAGGGTCAATACCTGCTTGTTCTAACTCTGCATCTAATGCACGGTCAAAACGACTTACAAAAATAGAAATAACTCCCTCGACACGACAAGCACCATAGTTTTCACCTTTAGCAATTCCCTTTGTCATTGCCTTAAAACATTGAGTTGCTTGTTTAGGAGAAAAAACCAATGTGGCATTAACAGAAATTCCCTCTGCCATAAGCTCACTCATAGCCTCATATCCTGCTTGTGTAGCAGGAACTTTTATCATAACATTTGGCTCACCTATAGCCTTAAAGAGCCGTTTCCCTTCAGCAATAGTTCCTTTTGTATCGTTACATAGAAAAGGGTCAACCTCTATAGAGATATAACCATCATCTCCTCTATCGTAAAGAGGTCTTAACATCTGTGCAGCTGTTTTAATGTCTTGAATAGCTAACGCTTCATACTTCTCTTTAGGGGATTTTCCCTCTAAAGAGGCAAGTTGTTCCTTATATGCTGGAGAATTTGTAATCGCATTTGCAAATATAGCAGGATTTGAAGTTGCTCCATTTACAATACCTTTTTCAATTAGTTTTGAAAACTCATTTTTCAGGAAATCTCTCTCTATAAAATCTAACCATAATGAAAAGTTAATATCTCTGTTGACCATGACCCTTTACTCCCTGTGTTGATACTATGTTTCGGTGTAAGACCAACTCCAGTCCCTCCAAGAACCAAAATCTGTCTTCTTCTCTAGCGTCTGTTCTAATAAATCTAAAAAATCATCACGTTCAACCAATTTTGCACCCCAATTTATCATGTGAGGTGTTGGTACTTGACAATCAATAAAATCATAGCTTTTTTCAACACAAATATTACTTAATACATAAAGAGAAACACGAGAAGCATTAGAAGTGAGTGAAAACATCGACTCACCAAAAAATCCACCCCCTATAGCAAGACCATAAAGTCCACCAACTAACTCACCATCAAGATATGTCTCAACGGAGTGAGCAAAGCCCATCTTGTGTAGCTCAATATATGCTTCTTTCATCTCATTGGTTAACCATGTACCATCTTGCCCTGCTCTAGGTACTCTAGCACAATGACTAATAACCTCTTCAAAAGCATGGTCAAACTTTATCTTAAAGCCTTTATTACGAAGAACTCGACGAAATGATTTATTAACTCTGAAATCTTTAGGAAACAGTAAAAGGCGTGGATTTGGAGACCACCACAATATGGGGTCTCCCTCACTATACCAAGGGAAAATCCCCTCTCTATAGGCTTTTAAGATACGGTTTGGATTCAAATCTCCACCGTAAGCTACAAGCCCCTCTTCACTAGCTGTTCTAGCTGAAGGAAAGACGTGTGCAGTTCTTAAAGGAGGTAAGTAGTAATCATCAGTTAAAGACAAAATCTAACTTCTCCTGCTTATATGTCACTTTAACAAAACCTCCATCTCTAAGTCTACCAAATAAAATCTCATCTGTTAGTGCCTCTTTTATCTCGTTGTCAATAACTCTTGAAATCTCTCTAGCACCATAAAGGTCAGAGTAGCCTTTTTTAGCAACATAAGTACGTGCTTTTTTACCAAGTTTAATTGTAATATTTTTACTCTTCATCTGCTCATTGAGTTTTGCTATCTCTCGCTCTACAATCTTCTCAATCACGGCAAGAGAGAGGTGCTTAAACTCAATAACTGCACTTAGACGGTTTCTAAACTCTGGTGAAAAGAAATCTTTTAGAGCATTGTCTGTTTTAGTAGATGTATCTTTGTTGAAGCCCATTACATTTGGCTCTTTAGTTCCAAGGTTAGAGGTCATAATAAGCACAACATTTTTAAAGTCACTTACCATTCCATTGTTGTCAGTTAACTTCGCACCGTCCATTACTTGAAGTAAGATATTCATAATATCTGGGTGAGCCTTTTCAACCTCATCAAGCAGAAGAACCATGTGAGGGTTTTTCTTGGTCATCTCTGTTAAGAGTCCACCCTGTTCATACCCAACATACCCAGGAGGTGCTCCTACAAGACGGCTTACAGAGTGCTTCTCCATATACTCACTCATATCTAGTCTCTCAAAGTGAATATTCATACTCTTAGCTAACTCCTCACTAAGAGCTGTTTTACCAACACCTGTTGGTCCAACAAATAGGAATGAGCCAATAGGAGCATTTGCTTTGTTTAGCCCTGCATAGGAGCGTTTAATGGCATGAACTATCTTATCTATTGCCTCATCTTGACCAATAATCTTAGACTTAATTCTCTTTGCCATATCTCGCAATTTAGAGACATCATCAGATGATACAACAGTTGATGGAAGTTTTAACATTCTAGCAACTGACTGCTCAATATCACTACGCTCAACAGTTACATTAGATTTATCTTGCAACATAAAGTGAGCTCCAACCTCATCTATAATATCCATAGCCTTGTCAGGTAAAAATCGGTCATGAAGGTACTTCACACTCAAATCAACAGCTGCCCTTAACGCCTCCTCTGAAAAAGAGATTTTATGATACTCTTCATACTTATTTTTAATACCATGTAAAATAGTTAAAGTATCCTCTTTTGATGGCTCATCAATATCTATTTTAGAGAAACGTCGAGAGAGAGCTTTGTCTTTGTCTAAATGGTTTCTAAACTCTGCATAGGTTGTAGCCCCTATACACTTTAACTCTCCTCTTGCCAAAGCAGGTTTAAGTAGGTTTGCTGCGTCCATACTTCCACCAGAGGTAGAACCAGCACCAACTAGTGTATGAATCTCATCAATAAATATAATTGCCTTATCTATAGTCTGAATCTCACTCAATACACCCTTAAGACGTTTTTCAAAATCACCTCTATATTTAGTTCCTGAAATCATCGCTCCCAAATCTAATCCAAAGATAGAAGAACCCTTAAGTATATCGGGAACTTCATCTTGAGCAATCTTTAAAGCAAGACCCTCTGCAATAGCTGTCTTACCAACCCCTGGTTCTCCTACTAAAAGTGGATTGTTTTTCTTACGTCGACAAAGAGTCTGCATTACTCGGTCAATCTCTTCCGTTCGACCTACTACAGGGTCAATTTTACCTGTACGTGCTAAAGCTACTAACTCTGTAGTATAAGCTGCAAGATTTGGGTGTTCATCTTCCATATCATCAACTAACAATATAGACTCTTCATTTTGAATCATATCACTATGAGAGATAACTTCTAAAACATCTAAACGAGTTACCCCTTCATGGTTTAAAATAGCATAAGCATAACTTTTCTCTTGTGTAAAGATAGAAGCTAATAGGTCTCCTACCTTTGCTTCAGTTCGCCCTGAAGCATTAATATGACTTACCATATCATTCATAACATTTGAAAGGGTCACTGTCTCATATGGATTATGCTCCTCTCCATCTTCAAGCTCTTCCATAACTGGATTATTAGCTTCTATATAGCTTAATGTCAATCTTTTCATCTCTTCAACATTAGCACCAATCATACTTAAAATTTCACTTCCCTCTTTGCTATTTAAAATGGATAAAAAGATATGTTCCAGAGTTAAATACTCATGCTTATTCTCCTTTGCAAACTTTACCGACTCTCTAAAGATGTTATTTAATTCTATACTTATCATTTTTTCTCCTTTTAAAAATGTATATTGTACTATACTTCTTCCATCGTGGCTAATAGTGGGAAACCACTATTTTTTGCTAATTCTTTAACCTGATGTACCTTTGTTTCTGCAATTTCGTAAGTAAAAATTCCACATACCCCTTTCCCTACTTTATGAATCTCTAACATAATTAGTTCAGCTTCATCTAAACTTTTATGAAAAATACTCATTAAGATATGAACAACAAACTCCATTGTTGTGTAATCATCATTGTGTAATAGCACTTTGTATTGCGTTGGTTCATCTAACGCCAATAACATTTCTACTTCTTCGTCTATTCTTGCCAATGTTTTGTCCTCTGTAATCATAAACTTAAGTCAAACAAAATAGCTTTCTGTTAAACTCAGGTTTTAAAATATAGTATAGCTTATTTTATGTTACAATCCCAATAAAATTTGGAGTTCATTGTGAAAATGCTCTTTGTAACAGCGACCAATACGAATGTTGGTAAAACTTATACCAGTATAAAACTAATAGAGAGCTTTAGTAAACAAGGTATTTTAGTGGGTGTTTGTAAACCGATTGAAACAGGAGTAGTAACAGAACCATTAGATGCAAAATATTTATTAGAGACTGTACAGAAGTATAATCCAAACTTCTCTCACTTTAAGCCTAAAGATATTACAGCCTATACATTTGAACTTCCTGCTGCTCCATTTTGTGCTGATACCAAAAAAATAGTTAATATTGAAAAAATAAAAGAAAAAATTATAGAGCTACAACAACTATGTGAGCTACTTATTATAGAGGGTGCTGGTGGACTTATGGTTCCTATAACAAAAAACTATAAAATGATAGACTTAGCAAAAGATTTAAAGTGTAAAATTCTTTTAGTAACATCTTCAAGATTAGGGTGTATTAACGATACAGAGTTAAGCATAGAGGCATTAAAGAGCAGAGAGATACCTTTTGAATGGTGTGTTAATCTATTTGAAGATAGAGATAGTTTTGAAAAAGTTACTAAGCCCTATTATGATGCTGTTTTTAATGAGTGGTGGTATTTAGAGAGTGGATTAAAAAGATTTAAAAAAAATATATATCAAAGGTAAATAATGCAAAAAGTAGCATTTAAACAAGGATTTATAATAAAAATATTAGTGATATTTCATATTTTTACACTCTCTCTATTTGCTTTTAATAAAGGTACAGTTATATCATCAAAGAGAATAAATGGAATAGATGTTTTATTAGTAAAAGTAGAAGCATCAATTTTACCAAATAACGAAAATGGAAAAGAAGATGGTACAAAAAGTATAGTCTTTAACAAATTAGATGGCTCTATAGGTATCTCAAAACAGAGTTTTAAAAATATTCCCAATGCACATAACAATAGAGTAACTGTCTATTATATTGAGAAAGCTAATGAAAAAACAAAATTTGAATATACTATATTTTTTAACAAAGAAGATGTTTTATTTTCTAAAAAAATATCACCAACAACATCTTTATCTAACAGTAAAGTAGATACTAATACAGCAATAGAAAAAGAGACTCTAAAAAATAAAAATATTACTGAAATAGATAATAAAGAGCATACTATTCGAGATTTTTTTGAAAATGGTGTTGCTTATATTCTACTGTTCTTATTTTTTTTAAAACTAAATGGTCTTTTTGGCAATATAGATAATTTTTTAAATAAAAATATAAACTATCTACTACAAATAGTATTAATTTTAATCTTCTTATTTGGTGGTGAAAGAATTATTAGAACAGAGAATAGTACATGTTATCAAAACCCTTATATTACAGAAGGAAGAGTTGATTATTTTCTTGGTGAACCATATGTAAAATTTATTGACTGCTATGGACATAAGAGTAAATCTGAACGAAAAAATCCTGAGCTACTAGGTAAAGCAAAAAATGAAACAGTAAAAATCTACTATAATCATTTAAGTAGAGAATATGATTCAAATGAAGATATAAATATCTATAGAGTTTTTACAAGTAAAGAGAGATATAACAAAGAAGAAAAGACACCATTACATTTTTATTTTGGTCTATTAATGTTATTTGGATTTATCTTTAGCTATATAAGAAAAGATGAGGCTAAACTAATCTAGCACCTACTACATTACCACCACTTAAACCAAAAGTCTCTATTAAGAAAAGAGAAGGTGCTTATCAAAATAAAACACCTTAAAAAAGATATAACTCTACTTATATCTAAAAGTAATACGCCCTTTATCAAGGCTATATGGAGTAAGCTCTACTTTTACAGTATCACCAGGTAAAATTTTAATATAGTGCATTCTCATCTTTCCTGCAATATGACATAAAATAACATGTCCATTGTCAAGTTCAACTCTAAAAGTTGCATTTGGAAGTGCCTCTATTACCTTACCATCAATCTCAATTACATCATCTTTAGCCATCTCTATTCTCCTTTTTTAATGAATATGTTTCTCTTTTATTTTGCTACTTATAAATCGTGTGTTGGTTGAGCATTTGTTAAAATAATTGCTTTACCATTAACAACTGCTACAGTATGTTCATAGTGAGAGGAGTGAAGTCCATCTTGACTTACTACCGACCATTTATCTTCTAATATGACAGGTTCATCACTCTTTTGACAAATCATTGGCTCTATACAAAATACCATACCATTTTTAATCTTTGGACCTTGATTTGGTTTGCCATCTACATAATTAGGAATATTTGGTTCTTCATGAGGTTTTTTACCAATACCATGACCACAAAAATCTCTTAATGGTACATAACCACGCTCACGAATGAAAGTCTCTAAAAGATGAGAAAGCTCTTTAAATCTCATTCCTACTCTGATGTTCTCTATTGCATAATAGAGTGCATCTTTAGAACAAGCAATAAGCTCTTCATCCTCTTTAGAAATCTCACCAATAGGCATTGTTATGGCAGCATCACCAAAATAGCCATCTAATTTAGTCCCTAAGTCCAAGCCTAAAATGTCACCATTTTGAACTTTATAATCTGTAGGAACACCATGAATACAAACTTCATTAAGAGAGGTACATACAGAAGCAGGAAAGCCATAAAGCCCCTTAAAAGAAGGAACTGCACCATGTTGGCGAATAAATGCTTCACCCATAGCATCAATCTCTTTTAAGCTCATTCCAACAGTAACATTTTCTTGGAGATATTTAAGTGTTTTACCAACAATCTCACCAGCCTTTGCAAGTTTGGTAAGTTCATTTGGTTTTCTAAGTGCAATAGCCATTATAGACCTACTGCACCTAAAGTTTCATATTTGCTCATATAGATTTGTGCTTCAATCTTTCTCATTGTATCAAGTGCAACTTGAACAATAATTAAAACAGAAACCCCACCAAAGTAGAATGCTGCTCCCATTGAGTTAATTAATACAAATGGAACAGTAGAGATAATTGCTAAGTACAATGCACCTGCACCTGTCAATCTACTTGCAACTTCATTAATAAACTCTTTAGTATGCTCACCTGGACGAACACCTGGAATAAACCCACCCTGACGTTTTAAATTATCTGCAATATCTTTTGCATTAAATGCAATAGAAGCATAGAAAAATGCAAAGAAAATAACTAAAATAAATGTTGCAATATTAAATCCTATACCACCTGGGGCTAAAATATCTGCAATAGCTTTAGCAATGCTATTGTCTGTATGTCCTAAAAGAGTAATAGGAAACATTAAAACAGCACTTGCAAAAATTGGAGGAATTACTCCTGATAGGTTTATTTTTATTGGAATATAGTTCATTACTCTTTTATCTTGATTTTGCATTATTGTCTTTCTTGAGTAAGAGATAGGGATTCTACGCTCTCCAAGTTCTATATAGATAATTACAAAAATAGTTGCTAAGACAATAGCTAAGATTGCAAGAACTGTAATAAATGATAATGCACCTGTATTAACAGAAGTCATTGTATTTGAAATAGCTGCAGGAATTCTTGAAACAATACCAGCAAAAATTATAAGTGAAATACCATTTCCTATACCACTCTGTGTAATACGCTCACCAATCCACATAAGTAACATTGTTCCTGTTAACATAGAAACAGTTGTAATAATGGTAAATGTAGTTGGGTCCATAAGTACAGCACCTTGCATATTTTGAAGTCCTATAGAGACACCAAAAGCTTGAACAAGAGTAATAAAGATAGTTGCATAACGAATAATCTGCATATATTTTTGCATTCCATCACGCTCTTTTTTCATCTGACCAATATTTGGGAAAGTTGCGGCAAGTAACTCCATTACAATAGATGCTGTAATGTAAGGCATAATTCCTAGTGAGATAATTGAGAAACGTTGAATAGCTCCACCTGAAAATAGGTTTGCCATTCCACCAACGCCAGTTCCATCAAAAAATGATGCAATGACGGCAGTGTCAACACCAGGAACTGGTATATATGCTAAAACTCTGTAGGCAAATAGGAATCCAAAAGTAATCAGTATTTTCTGAGTTAAAGCATTACTCATGGTTAGTTACCACTCGTTGTAACAGCTTCATCTTTAATTTTAGCTGCTAAATCTTTAGCACCTGTACCAATAAGTTTTACTTTTGTTACAGATTTTTTAAGTTTATATACTGACTTAATTGTCTCTAATGTAATCTCATCAAGCTCTGCAATAGCTTTGTTCTTCTCAATATTGATTGAGTGAGGTTTAACGGCTCTTGAAGTAAAACCAACTTTTGGTAATCTTCTGTAAAGTGGCATTTGACCACCCTCAAAACCTCTTTTTTCTGAGTAACCAGTTCTTGACTTTTGACCTTTGTTACCACGTCCAGCTGTTTTACCATTTCCTGAACCCTGTCCTCGTCCAACACGTTTTCTGTTATGTGTTGAACCTGGAGCTGGTTGTAAATTATGTAAACCCATATCTACTCCCTTATGCTTTAATTCTTGTAAGTGCGTCAACAGTAGCTCTTACAAGGTTGTTTGGGTTATTAGAACCCAATGATTTTGCAATAACATCTTGAATACCTGCAAGTTCAAGTACTGGTCTCATCGCACCACCTGCGATTGTCCCTGTACCTTCACTAGCTGGTTTTAAGATAATACGACTTGCTCCTGTTTTTTGTTGAACATCATGAGCAATAGTTGAACCCTTAATATTAACTTTTACAAGAGATTTAAAAGCATCATCAACTGCTTTTTTAATTGCGTCAGGAACTTCTTTTGCCTTACCTGTACCGTAACCAATAGTTCCATTTTTGTCACCAATAACTACAAGAGCTGTAAATCTAAAACGTCTACCACCTTTTACAACTTTAGTAACACGACCAATGTTTACAATTCTCTCTTCAAATTTTTCTCTATCTATATTTTCTGCTAACATTCATCTTCTCCTTAAAACTTAATTCCAGCTTCTCTTAGAGCGTCTGCAAATGAAGCAACAACACCATGATAGAGGTAACCATTTCTATCGAAAACAACTGTTTCGATGTTTTTAGCTTTAAGAGCATCTGCCATTGCAACAGCTACTTTTTTAGCATCTTCTCTATTTGCTTTTAAACCCATTTTTCTACCATCGGCAGAAGCAAGTGTTACACCAGCAACATCATCAATAGCTTGAGCGTAAACATGTCTATTTGATTTAAAGATAGATACTCTTGGGAGTTCTGCTGTTCCAGAGATTTTAGCTCTTACTCTCTTTTTACGCTGAATTCTAAGTCTATTTTTTCTTTTTTGAATACTTTTTAACATACTATTCTCCTACTATTTAGCTGATTTTCCAGCTTTTCTGATAATAACTTCATCAGTATACTTAACACCTTTACCTTTGTAAGGTTCTGGTGGTCTAAAGCTTCTAATCTCAGCAGCAACTTGACCAATAGTTTGTTTATCAGTACCCTTAATATGAATAAGGTTCTTCTCAACTGTAACTTCTACACCTTCAGGAATATCAAAATTAATTGGGTGAGAGAAACCAAGTTGTAAATTAAGTGTCTTACCTTGAACAGCTGCTCTATAACCAACACCATTAATCTCTAAAGATTTTTGGAAACCTTTATCAAGACCTTCTATAATATTAGCAAATAAAGCACGGTAAGTTCCCCAAAAAGCTGAACTCTCTTTATCTTCACCAACTCTTGAAAATGTTACTTTGTCTCCATCAATAGAGATTCCAACTCTACCATGAGTTTCAAGTCTTTTCTCTAAGTTACCTTTTTTAGCAACGATAGCTGTACCATCTACAGAGACATCAATACCATTAGCAACAGTTACAGGTTGTTTTCCTACTCTTGACATATCTTCTCCTTACCAAATACTACAGATAACTTCACCACCAACTTTTTGCTTGAATGCTTCATCATTTGCAATCACGCCTTTGTTGGTAGATACTACTAGTGTTCCGTAACCATTTTTAAATGAACGAATCTCTGCCGCTGTTTGGTAAACACGTCTACCTGGCTTAGAAATCTTTTTCACTTCATTGATTACACTGTGACCATTTTCGTCATACTTAAGTACAACTTTAATTGTCTTTTTATTACCATCTTCTTTTACTTTATAACTCTCAAGGTAACCCTTGTCTACTAAAATAGAAACTGTAGCCTCAATTGTTTTTGAGTGAAGAAGTGTTGTAACATCTAATCTTCTTTGTGCAGCATTTCTTATTCGAGTAAGAGAGTCTGCAATTATATCTGTCATCATCTTTTACTTCTCCTTACCAGCTTGATTTTTTCATACCAGGGATTAAACCCTCGTTTGCCATTTTTCTTAAACAAATTCTGCACAGACCAAAGTCTCTATAGACAGAGTGTGGTCTACCACAAATATTACATCTTGTATATGCTCTTGAGCTAAACTTAGCAGGTCTTTGCTGTTTAGCTATCATTGATTTTTTAGCCATTAGTTCTTTCCTTTAGCAAAAGGCATTCCAAGTTTTTCTAAAAGAGTGAATGCTTCTTTATCTGATTCAGTATTTGTTACGATTGTAATGTTCATACCGTGAGTCTTAATAATCTTATCAAATTCTACCTCTGGGAACATAAGTTGCTCTTGAAGACCGAAGTTGTAATTACCACGACCATCAAAACCTTTTCTTGGAGTTCCTCTAAAGTCTTTTACTCTTGGAAGGGCTATTGAGACTAATTTATCAAAAAAATTATACATGTTTTCACCACGCAGTGTTACTCTAATACCAGATGGTGAACCCTCTCTAGCCTTAAAACCAGCAACTGATTTTTTAGCATTAACAATAACTGCCTTTTGACCAGCAATTAGGGAAATAGTATCTGCCATGTTAGCGATGAGTTTATTGTCTTTTCCCTCTTCACCAGCACCAACAGAGATAACAATCTTCTCAAGCTTAGGTGTCTGCATTACATTTTTAATACCAAGCTCTTCACGAAGAGCTGGAGTAATGTCATTGTACTTTTGCTTCATTCTACTCATAGGATTATGCCTCTACTTTTTTTACATTAGAAATATGAATTGGCATCTCTTTCTTTACGAAACCACCATCTTTATTCTCTTCAGTTGGTTTAACAGCTTTTATAGCAAGTTTACAACCCTCTACAATAACGGCATCTTGCTTTTTAAGTACTTTTAATACTTGTGCTGTTTTACCCTTATCATCACCAGCGATAACCATTACTTGGTCACCCTTTTTTATTTTAAATTTTTTATTTGCCATTACCACACCTCTGGAGCAAGTGATACAATCTTCATAAATCCTGCATATCTAGTCTCACGAGCAACAGGACCAAAAATACGAGTACCAATTGGTTGTTTTTTATCATCAATAATTACAGCAGCATTGTCGTCAAATCGGATTAAAGAGCCATTCTCTCTTTGAATCTCTTTATGAGTTCTTACAACAACTGCTTTAACTACTTTTCCTTTTTTTACTTTTCCAGTTGGAAGAGCCTTTTTAACAGAAGCAACAATAACATCACCAACTGATGCGTATCTTCTCTTAGAACCACCAAGAACCTTGATACACATAATCTCTTTAGCACCTGAGTTATCAGCTACATTTAATCTTGTAAAACCTTGGATCATTACTCTTCTCCTGCTTTAACAATTTCTAAAAGTCTAAAAGTCTTTCTTTTTGACATTGGTCTACACTCAATAGCAGAAACAACATCTCCAACTTTTGCTGTAGATTTTTCATCATGAATAAGATACTTTTTAAATCTCTTTACAGTTTTGTGGTATCTTGGGTGAATAACTTTACGCTCAACAACAATAGTTGCTGTTTTTTCACCTGCAATTTTAATTACTGTACCAGTTATTTGTCTTTTTGGCATACTCGCACCCCTTACTTCGTAACAGCTGTAATTGCTGTTAAGATTCTAGCGATATCTTTTCTCGCTACTCTCAACTCACTGGTATTAGTAAGTTGCATTGTTTTTTGCTTTGCTTTAAGTGTAAAAAGCTCAAGCTTTTTCTCTTTAAGCATTGCATTTAACTCTTCTACGCTTTTATCTTTAATATCAGTATATTTCATTACTATCCTTCGCAGAGATAATTTTACATTGGAATGGAAGTTTATGTAGAGCAAGTGTTAAAGCTTCTCTTGCTACATTCTCTGGAACACCAGCAACTTCAAATATAATTCTTCCTGGCTTAATATTCATAACCCACTCTTCAACTGCACCTTTACCTTTACCCATTCTTGTCTCAAGAGGTTTTCTAGTAAGAGGCTTATCTGGGAAAACACGAATCCAAGATTTACCTTGTCTTTTCATCTGACGAGTCATTGTAATTCTGGCAGCTTCAATCTGTCTTGAGTTGATTCTTCCAGCTGAAGTAGCTTTAAGAGCAAACTCACCAAATTCAATCTTGTTACCTTTAAATGACTTACCTCTGTTACGACCCTTCATTACCTTACGGTATTTTGTTCTTTTAGGCATTAACATAACTATTCACCTCTCTTTTGACGTGGTTTACGACCACCTCTTTTTTCTTCTTTTGGCTCAGCTTGAATACCTTTAGCAAGTACTTCACCTTTGAAAATCCAAACTTTAATACCGATAATTCCATAAGTAGTTTGTGCTTCGGCAAAACCATAATCAATTTTAGCTCTAAGTGTATGAAGAGGAACACGTCCTTCTAAGTACCACTCAGTTCTAGCCATCTCAGCACCACCAAGTCTACCTGAAACAGAAACTTTAATTCCTTTTGCTCCAGATTTTAATGCACCTTGAATAACTTTTTTCATTGCACGTCTAAATGCAACACGACGTTCAAGTTGAGTAGCCACATTCTCAGCTGCTAATTGAGCAGATGCTTGAGCTCTTTTTTCCTCTTTGATATTAAGAGATATATCTTTTTTAAACATTTTGTTAAGTTTAGTTTTTAGTTTCTCAATATCTGCACCCTTTTTACCAATAATAATTCCAGGTCTAGCAGTAACAATAGTAACTCTTGCTTTTTTTGCTGTTCTTTCAATAATAATATTAGAGACACCTGCATAAAAAAGTTCTTTTTTCAAATATTTTCTAAGTTGATAATCTTCAGCAATAAAGTTTGCTGTTCTCTCTTTTTTAGGAAACCATCTTGATTCCCAGTTTCTGTTGATTCCAAGTCTCAAACCTATAGGATTAACTTTTTGACCCATATTATGCCTCCTTCGCTTTTGCTACTTCTACCATGATGTGAGCTGTTGGCTTAAGGATTCTACTAGCTGTTCCTCTTGCTCTTGGTCTCCATCTTTTCATTGATGCTGCTTTGTCTACTCTACAAGAGGTAATCACTACTTCTTCTGGCTCAAAATCACCATTAGCTACTGCTGATGCAATAACTTTAGAGATAATTCTAGCTGCTTTATTTGGCATAAATTCTAATGACGCGATTGCAAGTTCAGCGTTCATACCTTGAACTTCTCTAGCAATCATTCTTGCTTTGTCAGGTGCTACACGTGTAAATTTTAATACTGCTTTACTCATAAATTACCCTTTTCTCTGAACAGAGCCTTTATGACCCTTAAATGTTCTTGTTGGTGCAAATTCACCTAATTTATAACCTACATGGTTCTCTGTAATAAATACAGGAATAAATTGTCTACCGTTGTGAACATTGATTGTTAAACCAATGAACTCAGGGAAAATAACTGAGCGTCTTGACCAAGTTTTGATAGGTTTATGAGAACCCTCTTCTTTAGCCTTAAGAACTTTTTTCTTTAAATGGTCATCTATAAATGGACCTTTTTTAGTTGATCTTGCCATCTCTTACCCTTACTTCTTTCTCTTAGAGATAATTAATTTATCACTAGCTTTTTTCTTACGAGTTTTGTAACCTTTAGTCGGCATACCCCATGGAGAAACAGGATGTCGTCCAGAGTTGGTTTTACCTTCACCACCACCATGTGGGTGATCAATAGGGTTCATTGCAGACCCTCTAGTTTGTGGTCTAATACCTCTATGTCTTTGACGACCAGCTTTACCACCAACTACGTTTGTCCAATCTTCACTACCAATAGTACCAATAGTTGCCATACACTCACCAAGTACATATCTCATCTCACCAGATGGAAGTCTAAGTGAAACATATTTACCATCTCTACCCATAATCTGTGCATAACCACCAGCTGAACGAGCGATTGACCCACCTTGACCAGGATTAAGCTCAATATTATGAACCAATGTTCCTACAGGAATTGCTTTAAGTTTCATAGCATTACCAGTTACAATGTCAAGACCAGACTCAGCAGACATAATTTTGTCTCCAACTTTCATACCTTTAGCTTGAAGAACATATCTTCTATCACCATCTGTATATTTAACAAGACAAATTCTACAAGTTCTATATGGGTCATACTCAACAGTAGCTACTGTCCCTTCAACACCAAACTTGTTTCTTTTAAAGTCAATAATTCTATAAAGTTTTTTTGCACCTGCTTGTCTATGACGAGATGTGATTCTACCGTTTGAGTTTCTACCAGCTGAACGAGGAAGTTTTTTAAGAAGACTTCTTACACTTGCCTTTGCTGTAATATCACCACTGTCAAGATTCGTAATATAACGACGACCTGCAGAGGTTGGTTTATATGATTTAATTGCCATTTTTTTTCCTTACACTGCTAAGCTGTCAATTTTTGCATCTTCTGGTAAAAATACATAAAACTTTTTCAAGTCTGGTCTTTTACCTTCGATACCTTTAAATCTTTTAACTTTACCATTAACTCTCATTGAATTTACTCTCAATGGGTTAATTCCAAAGTACTCTTTGAAAACTGCTTTAAGGCTGTTTTTTGTCATTCTAGGGCTAGTCTGAACAACAAGTACACCATCTTCTTGCATTGCAAGTGTCTTCTCTGTGTATAGTATTGATTTAATATCTGTAATATCTGCCATCTTAGCTCTCTTTTGTTAATTTTTCCCAAACAGCTTTTTCAATTACCACTGAGTGGTAAGCAGCTGCTAGGTATGCGTTAAGCTCATTTGCCTCAATCAAGTAAGCATTTTGAAGGTTTCTAAATGCAAGGAATGTTTTGTCATCAATTAACTCTTTAACAACCAAAACATCTCTTTGAGCAAGTTCTTTAACAAATGCAGCTGCATCTTTAGTTTTACCTGACTCAATAGTAATGTTATCTACAACAAAAAGTTTTTCGTTAGCCGCTAACTCTGCTAGTGCAAAATTAAGTGCTAATTTTTTCTGCTTTTTATTTACTTTTTGTTCGTAATTTCTGTTGTTTTGAGGACCAAAAGCAACACCACCACCAACAAAGATAGGACTTCTTGTTGAACCTGCTCTTGCACGTCCTCCACCTTTTTGAGCCCAAGGCTTTTTACCACCACCAGAAACCATAGAACGGTTTTTAGCTTGTGCAGTATTTGCTCTTAGTCCAGCAGCATACGATTTACAATATAAGTAAAGGTTATGTGGGTTAATATCCGAAAATGACTCTGGAAGGTCACTTGTTTTAATTACTGTTGTATTCATTATTTAACAATCCTTACCAATCCTCTAGCACCATTGTGACCAGGAATTGAACCTTTTAATACTAAGATTCCGTTTTCAGCATCAAATGAGATAACCTCATTTTTAACTGTAACTTGTGTGTTTCCGTACTGACCAGGCATTTTTTTACCTTTTTGTACACGACCTGGCCATTCAGCATTACCGATTGAACCAATTCTTCTACCAAATCTATGACCATGAGAAGCTGGTCCACCACCAAATCCGTGACGTTTCATACCACCTTGAAAACCACGTCCTTTAGTCTTTAGTGAAGTTTTTACAACTTCAGCATTTCCTAAAGCTTCTGCTGAATAGTCACCAGCCTCTGTACCTTCAGCAACTCTAATTGTCATGAATTTGTTAAACTCTTTATCAATCCCGAATTTAGCCTGTTGACCTTCAATACTCTTGTTGATTTTCTTACTGCTATGGTAAGCTACAAGTGCTTTACCATCTTCACGAACTTCACATACTTTAGTTTCGACAACTTTTAAAAGGGTTACAGGAACACTTGGAACACCAACAGTTCTGCTCATACCTACTTTTTCTACAATAAATTCCATTATCTACTCCTATTTATCCATTGATCTAATTTCAACATCAACTTCTGGAGCAAGGTCTAGTTTCATAAGTGAATCTATAGTGTCCGAAGTAGCTGAAACAATATCAATCATTCTTGCATGAATTCTAATCTCAAACTGCTCACGTGAATCTTTATTTACGTGTGGAGATTTAATTACAGTGTATTTTTTAATCTTAGTTGGCATTGGAATTGGGCCAATAAGCTCTGCACCTGTTCGTTTAACAGCTTCAACTATTGAAGCAACTGAGCGGTCTAAAACGCGATGATCATAAGCTTTAAGCTTAAGTCTAATCTTTTCCATTTAATTTACCTTATAAAGAACTCGTTAAGTTACTGTTTTTCACAGCTCCTAACTAAATTTTGGAGTCGAATTATATCGACTTTATCTTTTATAGAGATAGTGTTTTATGATGTTTTTTGTTGATTTTACTATTTTATTTCCTTTTAAAAAGGAAAATGTTATTATGATATAAATATTACTTGTTTCCAACGTCCTTGTTGGGAATACATATTGAAATTTAATTTACAAAAAAAATTGTTTAATAAAATAACTCTCCTATGTATTCCTACCAAGACAGTGGAAATGAGGGGAAAAGCAAGGGATTTTATGCAACTACTAGAGTATTTTTATGACCGAAATAACGACATTGTAAATTATCATCAAAGGAAATTCAATCTTCCTGATGCAGACAAAACCCTACTCTACGGCTCACCTGCATCTGGTAAAACCTCACTTGTTTTAGATTATCTTATGAATTATGACCCAGAATTAACACTATATATCGACTTTCAAGACCCAAAATTTCAATTTCGTGATATGCTAGAGGAAGATGTAGAAGGATTTGTAGAAGCTAATGAAATAGAAATTTTAGTACTAGACCATTATGAACATGAATATTTTGAAACTTTTCCTAAAGTAAAAAAACTTATTGTAATCTCAAGTACCTATTATAAATATGAAGACAATTTTACCTATCTACATCTTCCTCTACTTGACTATGAAGAGTTTTTCTCTTTTCAAAAACGTGGAACAGAAAAGCAAATTTTTAATCTTTTCTTTAAACAGGGAACTCTACCACAACTTGCAAGACAGACAACTCCAAAAGAGCTACTCTTTATAAATTTTATTAAGAGCCACTTCAATGAGTCTGAACAAAAGTTATTATCTGTACTAGCTAATTTTAATGGAGCTACTGTTACAACCTATCAAATCTATACATATGCAAAAGAACGTTATAAAATATCTAAAGACCTTATATATAGGCAAATAAAAAGTTTTCAAGAACGAGGGATTATTACATTTATAGAAGAGTTTAAATCACCAAAACAGAAAAAACTACTCTTTTTTGACTTTGCTCTTGCTAAATATCTAACATTAACACAAGGCTTTCAAAGACAATTTGAAACTATGATTGCGCTATCTTTAACAAAACATAATATTCATTTTAAAGCTTTTGGAATATCTGGGTATATTACTCATCTTAATCATCTTATTATTCCTGCCCCTTTTGAAAGTGAAGAGATTTTTTGGAAAAAGACACATAAGCGTTTTAGTAGTTATAGAAAATCAAATATAGAAAAAGTAATTATAGTTACTATTAATGCTCAATATGAATTTAAAATTGAAAATATAAAGTTTGAAGCACTACCCTTTTATGAATGGGTAGTAATAAATGATGAGGAATAAAAAATATTAATATTCAGTCTCTTTTTCTGCCATCTTAACCATACTATCCATCTCTTTTAAAAGTGTCTCATTTTTAGTAATAATAATAACTAACTCTTTAACCGAATTTTTTTTCTTTTCATAAAGAGGTTTTAACTCTGCCCATAATTTAGAAACTACTTCTAACTGTTTAATTATCTTCTCATTGGTAGGTTTTGTTATATCTTGAGACTTATCACCTTTAATCAATGCTGTTAATGATGTATCAAATAGTTTAACCGTTTTTGCTAGTTTTGGCTCATACTCCTTTTGTCCTTTTAAAATAAGTAACTTCTCCTTAGTCATCTTTTGAGTTAACATACGCTGTCTACCTGCTACATTCACCACATGTAAACGTGCCTTTTCTAAATAGTTTACTGAAGTATTAGAAGACTCATAAGCCTCAACCAAATTATTAGAGAGCTTTAAAAGCTTTTCATTGTTTGCAATTATATAATCAAGAGCTTTTCCATCTTTATCTTTTCCATCAACAATCTTATTAATAGCTTCATAAAAAGGTTTCCATGCTTTCTCTACTACTGCAATCTGCTCTTTTACTTTTTTATTTGTTGTAGCTTTAAGACCTAGGTCACTGTCACCATTTTTAAATCCATTTAATGTTTTATTATATAGGTCTGCTATTTTTTTTAATGATTTACGACTTTTCTCTCTTTGAATATTAAGATTACTTTGTAGTGCTAATTTTGTCATGTTTTGAGTGAGCATTCTCTCTTTTCCTGAAAGATTTATAGTCTTTTTTAAGATATTATCTTCTTCCATAAAATCATTTACCAATGAAGAAAAGTCTAATTGACTAAGGGAATTTGAAGTATCGGCAACTACTATAGTTGCAGAAAACATCAGGATAAGTAGTGTCTTGTTAAGTATGTTCATGATTCATTCCTAAGTATTATGATATAAAACTATTTTACACTATCTAAAAAAATAAGTCAAGAAAAGTATAAGCAAAGAAATATTAGGGGAAGAAACCCCTTCCAGATACCTACGGCACACAGCAAGGGTGGGTGGGCTGCTATGTTCCCATCCTGACCCGTTGTCCACCAATGCCGTTGCATAGGTCTAAAAGGAGCGAGGAAATAATATCGAACTCTTCCTTATGAAAGATTAAATTTTATTAGTTTTTAAAACAAATTAGCTATAATTCCACCTCACTTAACTATTGAGAGGTGTCCGAGTGGTCGAAGGTGCAGACCTGGAACGTCTGTGTGGGGCAACCCACCGAGGGTTCGAATCCCTTCCTCTCAGCCATCTAAACTTTTTCCTCTTCTTGTTCATACCAAAAATCAACAAGATATTGCATAAATATATCACCTTTTGATGCTAACATATATACATCTTCTTTATTATCATAAAGATACTTATGTAAATTTACAGAAAAACCTCTCTTATTAAAGCTTTTAATTATATCTACAAATAACTTTTTAGACTTCTCTTCCATTTTAGTAATAGGAAAATCAATAGCTTTATCTACATTGAGGAAAGGATAAAAGACAGAAGCTAAATTATTTCCTTCTTCTAAAGCTAAAACAATATGCTTTTTAAACTCTACTATATCTTTTTGATTTTTAGGTGTAATATTGCCTGTAATAATCTCTTCTATTACCAAGCTATACTCCTCCATAAGTTCATATACTCTCTTATCATTATATATTTTAGGTGTTGGTTCTATATCTTTTATACTCTCTTTGTTCTCATTTTTTACTCTTGGTTGCTCTTGCTCTACATCCATTGAAACAGAGTTGAATGTATCTAATACCTTTTGTATTTGATTATCTAAATATATTAACTTATCCATAATAGTTTTTTTTAGTTTTTTAAAATCTAAAGATAGATTGCTACTCTTTATAGGTCTCTCTTTACTATTTCTATTTTGATTATCTTTAATAAAAAGTTGCCCCTCCTCCGAATACTTTCCTATTTCCCAATGCTCCATAATGCCATTTAAAATTTTTTTAGCAGATTCAAACATAAGTTTTTCACTATAAATTTTGTCTAAAAAGCTTAAAAATATATCTTGAACTTCTCTTATCTTCTCC
>JALWMP010000185.1 GCA_026996165.1 Campylobacteraceae bacterium | reverse complement strand
ACTATGAGTTTGAAGGAAATTCAAATGATAGTTCAGGGAATGGAAATGATGGTGTTGAGCATGGTGGAGTTAGTTATGTTGATGGGGTGATTGGTCAGGCTGGTCGTTTTGATGGGGTTGATGATTGGATAAAGATAAATCATATAAAAAATATTACGAATACAGATAATATAGCTTTAACATTTTCTTTATGGTTGAATTTGGATACTGATGTTTATGGAATAAATCAAGTTTTTGAAGCACATGTTCCCTCTGGTGAATTCTTTTTAGAAGGAGATACTATACAAAAATTTGAATCTTTCCCTACAAGAGCAATAAGTACAGATATTTTAGATACAGATAAATGGATAAATATTATACTTGTTTTTGATGGAGATAAGAAAGAAAAGAAAATATATATTAATGGTATTTTAAATAAAAAAATAGATATATTTCAACACTATATTAAGTTAACTACAGGTTTAACTATTGGAAGAGATTATGAAAGTGCAATACAATATTTAAATGGTAAAATTGATGATTTCCGAATATACAATAGAGCCTTAAATGAAGCAGAAGTTAAAGAGCTTTATAAGTTGGGAGAAGAGAAAAATGCCATATATTATAAAGATTTTGCTATAACTAAAAAACGCTATAAAGAGACTAGCAATTTAGATGAAATTGTTCAAAATACTTTTGGTTCAGAATATCGTATTGCTGATTGGGAAGATTTGGAAAAATTTTATTATGATAAAAATGGTGATATACTTGACCTTTTTGATAACTTAAACTTGAAAGAATATAGAAATAGTGCTTATGTTACATGGCATGGTAACAGAATTTGGAGAGGTAGAAGACATTATTATGTTTCAAGACATGAACATAACAAGCCTAGTTATTATTTAGACCATGCTAATATAGATAATAATCTAATCAGTCTCGGCTCTTGGTATAATATTAAAACAAATATTTTAGTTGTTAAAAAATCTTTTTAACTTATTTAAGTGTAGTTGTAGAGATAGAACTCTATTAAAAAATAAAATACTCCTTATCTTTTAATTAGGATGAGGAGTCTCTAGCTCCCATCTGTAACAGAAACTTAATTAAAAATTAAATTCATATATATAATAAATATAGAATAAAGTACATATATAACTATAAAAATAGAACTTTTATAAACTTTATAACCATTTTATGCTAAAATATATAGATAAAATTATATATGGACATATAAAAATGATAAATAGATTACGTATATATCAAAGAGAGTTTATAAAACGAACCACAGAGACCTATAGACGCTACCTCTTTAAAGAGGTTAACTTTGACAATAGACTTATTGGAATTGTTGGTGCTAGAGGAGTTGGGAAGACAACTTTTCTTATTCAGTATCTAAAGTCATCTCCTCTTCAATTTCAAGAGAAACTCTATGTAAGTGTTGATGTTTTAGGGGTTAACTCACTCTTTGATATAGCGTTTGAGTTCTATAAAGAGGGAGGAAAACTTCTAATATTTGATGAGATACATAAATATAAAAACTTTGAACAAGAGCTAAAAAATATTTACGATATGTTAGATTTAAAGGTTATCTTTTCAGGGAGTTCAGCCATTAAACTTGACCATGCAAAAGGTGATTTGAGCCGAAGAGTTAGAGTCTATGAGATGCAAGGACTCTCTTTTAGAGAGTTTTTAGAGATTAAAAAAGAGATAACCTTACCTACCTTTGAGCTAGAGAATCTACTTGAAAATCACATCAATATTGCAAATGAGCTTCTGTTAGAGTTTGACCTCTATCAAGAGTGGAAAAGCTATCTAAAGTATGGCTACTACCCTTTCTATTTTGAGAATCAGGAGGATTATCTTATTAAATTGACAGAGACAGTCAATATCGTTATTGAAAGTGATATTCCATCAATCTTTTCAATGGAGTACAGCAATGTAGTTTTACTAAAAAAATTGGTCACTTTAGTTTGTACCTCTAACCCCTATAAACCAAATATGCGAACACTACTTGAGAAGATGGAGATGAAGAGTGACTATA
>JALWMP010000184.1 GCA_026996165.1 Campylobacteraceae bacterium | reverse complement strand
TACAGCTAAACGCCGTTTGGTTTTTTACCCTTGGGGGTTAGGTGAAAATAGCCTAGAGCAGAAAAAATTATCTAAAAAGATGGAATTTGTCTACAACTTAGGCTTTTTAAGACCACCATATATGAGAGAGTGTAACACAATAGATGAGATAGAGGAGTTTTACCACTTTCTCATAAGTAAACGCGATGAGATTCCTATGATGATGGACGGAATGGTTATTAAAGTAGATGAGGTAGCTAAACAGGAGCAATTAGGCTATACAGTAAAAGTTCCTAAGTGGATGTGTGCCTATAAGTTTCCAGCTTTAGAGAAAGTTACTAAAGTGAATGATATTACTATCCAAGTTGGTCGAACAGGTGTTTTAACCCCTGTGGCAGAGGTTGAGCCTGTTGATTTAGATGGAGCAGTAATCTCTCGTGCTACACTTCATAATTTTGATGAGATAGAGCGAAAAGGGCTAAAGATAGGTGACAGTGTTATCTTAATTCGCTCTGGAGATGTAATTCCAAAGATTACTAAAGTGTTGACCGATAGACGTGATGGAAGCGAAAAAGATATAGTTCGTCCAACCTCTTGTCCTGCTTGTGGTTCAGAGGTATTAGATGAGGGAACACTTATTAAGTGCCAAAATATGGACTGTCCTGCAAGAGTTGTTAACTCTATTATTCACTTTGCTAAAAAGGGAAGTATGAACATAGATGGGCTTGGCTCTAAGATTGTTGAGCTATTGGTCAAAGAGGGTAAAATAAGAGATATTTTAGACTTATATAATTTAAAATATGAAGATTTAGAGGGGCTAGAGGGGTTTAAAGAGAAGAGAATTAACAAACTTTTAGATGCTATAGCCAAAACAAAAGGGACACCTTTGGCTAAACTTATTTCTGCTATGGGTATTGAGCATATTGGAGCAGTTGCAGGAAAGGCTATTGCCTTAGAGTTTGGTTTGGGTGTTGTTGATGTGACAGAGGAGCAACTTGAAGCCATAGATGGCATTGGTGTAGAGATGGCTCGTTCGTTTGTAGAGTTTATGCGTGTTAATCGTGAGTTTGTTTTGAAGTTGTTCGATAAAATCGAACCTACGGTTGAGGAGAGAGTTGAGGCAAAGGAGAATCTATTTAAAGGTAAAACGGTAGTTCTTACAGGAACTATGTCTGTTAGTCGAGGCGTAGTAAAAGAGATGTTAGAAAAGCTTGGTGCAAAAGTGAGTGGTTCAGTCTCTAAAAAGACGGATTTTTTGATTTATGGGGAAGATGCAGGGTCAAAGTATGATAAGGCTATAAAGTTAGGAGTAATAACGCTTACAGAAGAGGAGATGAGAGAGTTGATTTAAATTAGAGGTAGGTAGATAAACTCTCTTCCCTTTGTATTGATTTTAATTTGAGGATTATAGAGTTTTAAAAATTTGGCAAACTCTTTAGCTGTTGTATATCCAAACTGTTGTGCAATCTCTATAATCTTTCTATGTTTATAGTTCATTTCTATCTCCATGCTGAATTAGTATATTGTTTTTATGGAGATAATTTTAATAGTTAATTGATGAAAAAACCTTAATTTTAAAAAAAAAAGTGCTATTTTAAAAGAAAAATTTTTTTTTTAAATAGCTACTGTTTTAATCTATTTTAAGCCAATATTTTTTTAATATAAATTAATTTTTTATTGTATTTTTACCTTTAACAATAAAGCTCAACTCCTCATCACTAATATCTCTTAAATAGTCTATACCACACTTTAAATTTTTTAGATAATCAAAAGCTTTGTAGACATTTTCTTGAGTAATAATGCTTCCATGTTGAGGCATAATATTTGTTACCTCTCTATCTTTAAAATTGATTAAAAAATTTCTATTAGCTTTATTTGCAGCAATGTAACCTTTGTGAAAAAAGTCCATATCCTCTTTATGTTTATCAAAATCATCTTCAAGTATAAGCTTCCACTCTAAACTAATAGCTGCCCAAATGTCTCCAGAGAAGAGAGTTTTAGTATGACGATTATAGATAGTTACAGCTCCAGGTGCATGCATAAATGGAGATGGAATAAACTCTAATAC
>JALWMP010000183.1 GCA_026996165.1 Campylobacteraceae bacterium | reverse complement strand
TATTGAGTAACAAAATCACGGCTGTGATAGGTCGAGATAATCCAAAAGATATTTTTGATATTTATCTTATTAGCAGATACTATTCTGTTAATTGGCAAGAGATATTGGACTCTGCACAAGAGAAGTCAGTTTTTGCTATAGATGATTTGATTGTTAGGTTAAAAAGTTTTCCTTATAGGTTACTTGGAAGTATTAATCTGATAGATGAGGGGTTTTTGGATACATTTCAAGATGATTATGGTATTTTGATTGATGAGATAGTTAGATAGAGGGGAGTATAGTTTGAAAAAGGAAAATGAACAATGAAAAAAACTTTCTATTATTTTTCAATAATTTCTTATATTGCTACTGTAGTCATAATTGGACTCATATTTTTTAATCTACCAATAAATCAAACATTTATTGAAATCTTCATAATTTTAATTTCATTATTTAATGGAATAATCATATTTAAAATTGAGCTTAACAAAAAATCAACAAAATATATAACTTGGAAAGAGAGAGCTTCTATGGATATACATGAATATTTAGAATATGCAATACCCTCAAATCAATATCAGAAGTCTGATAAATTAAAACTAATGTTAATGGGAACAGGTATCTATGTTTTTGTTACTTTTACATGGGTTATGATTTCTTCACCACATGGTAACCCAGTTATTGAACATGGTGAATATTTTGTACGAAACCATGAAATTATTATTTCTATTTCTAAAGAAAAATATTATGAATTATTAAGAATACATAATATGCTTCAAGCCTCTTTTCCTTTAATTTTTTCTATGGTTAGTATTTGGAAATTAGATAATAGAACTTAAAAAAGTCCAACAACCTGTTGGACAAATACAAAGAGTTATCTCATGAGCAACGGAAAAAAGTGATTAACCATACAAAAACAAAAAATATACCTTAATTAATAAGACAGAAATCACTTAATCCTATCAAACATGATAGAATTTTACAAGTTAAATTCAACTCTTTTTATAGTAACCTATGTTACAGTAACTACAGTTACAATAAATAAAAAGAGAATAAAATGAAGTTCTACAACCGAGAAAAAGAGCTAAAAAACCTAAAAAAAATAGAAAAAGCCTCAAAAGAGTCTGCAAAAATGACCATAATTGTTGGTCGTAGGCGAATTGGTAAAACGACACTTATTAAAGAAGCTTACTCTCAAAAACTCTATCTGTTTGTCTCTAAAAAAAATGAGGCTCTGCTTTGTGAGGAGTTTATAAAAATAGTTGAACAGCAGTTAGAGGTTAAGATTTTTGGAGAGATAAAAAAGTTTAAAGAGCTGTTTGAGTATCTTATGGAGCTTTCTACTAAAAGGGCTTTTACCTTAATAATAGATGAGTTTCAGGAGTTTTTAGCCATCAATAAATCGCTCTACGCCGATATGCAAAATATTTGGGACAGCTATAAAAACAGAAGTCAAATGAACCTTGTTTTAAGTGGCTCTATCTATTCACTTATGAAACGGATATTTGAAGATAGAAGAGAGCCTCTCTTTGGACGAGCAAATAACAAAATAGAGCTAAAAGCCTTTTCAGTGGGGACTTTAAAAGAGATTTTAGAGGATTATTCGCCTAACTATAGTAGTGATGATTTGCTCTCTTTTTACATTTTTACAGGTGGGATGGCAAAGTATGTTGAGATATTTGTCGATGCAAAGGCTTTTACGCTAGAGAAGCAGTTGGATTTAATCTTTGATGACTACTCTTTGTTTTTAGATGAGGGGAAAAATCTGCTTATTGAAGAGTTTGGAAAAGAGTATACGACCTACTTCTCTATTCTTTCACTTATCGCCTCTTCTAAAACATCACGCACAGAGATGGAGTCTATTTTGGAGCGAAATATTGGGGGTTATCTTGATAAGTTGGAAGCAGAGTATAGCATTATTAAAAAGGTAAAACCCATCTTTGCAAAAGAGGGAAGCAGAACGGTCAAGTATGAGATTGTCGATAACTTTTTTAATTTTTGGTTTCGGTTTATCTATAAGTACAGAAGTGCCATAGAGCTAGAGAACTATGAGTATGTTAAAAATATTGTCAAAA
>JALWMP010000182.1 GCA_026996165.1 Campylobacteraceae bacterium | reverse complement strand
ACCACTGTGTCGATGATAGTAACTCTAAATGGTACAACAAAATTATAGATAGCACCAAAGTAGCCAAA
Organism: Campylobacteraceae bacterium; assembly: GCA_026996165.1. Taxonomy (GTDB): domain Bacteria; phylum Campylobacterota; class Campylobacteria; order Campylobacterales; family Sulfurovaceae; genus UBA1140. The sequence goes on along the minus strand of JALWMP010000182.1, from coordinate 1,997 downwards.
GATTATAAAAGTTTTGAACACATGAGACTAAAAAACAATCTCTATAAGTATGGAATTACGGTAAATCATAACCCAAATCAAGTAAAAAATGGTGGTTCATGTATATTTATGCACATTAGAAGTGGAAATGGCAAAGGTACAGCAGGTTGTACAGCTATGAGTAAAAATAACATCAAAGAGATTTTAAAGTGGCTTAAAGAAGAGAAAAAGCCACTCTTACTACAGTTACCTAAAGGAGAAGTTGGTAACTAAGTTTTAAGCTGTTATAAGACCTGTTTTTTCTAAAAATGGTCTTGCATCTAAAGATTTCTCTTCAAGCTTTTCAATCATTACTTCTAATCCATTTTCATTAGAAATCCATTCAGCAAGATGGTCAATACAATACTTTTTTTCACCAGAAGTAAAACCTTGGTAACTACTAAGTGCATTTTGAATAACATTTATTTGGTTGATTTCTCTATCATGTCCCATTATTTAGCCTTTTTTGTTGATTTAGTTAATTATACTTTTTAATTTTAACAAAAAATAGCTATAAAAAAAATATTATATATCTATTACTATTTAAAATTAATATTATATTAATAAGAAACAACATTAATTAACTAAAAATAGCTTATCTTATATTAAACTAAAACTTCAAAAAAATATATTATAATCATAAGAAATTAAATTTATATATAAAGGGAGAGATAGATGTTCAAAGGAAATCAAAACACTACAACAAACACTACAGCAAAAAATATAACATATATAGCCAAAGAGATTGAAGTTACAGGAGATTTTAACGGTAAAGGTGCTGTACAAGTAGAAGGTATTCTTAATGGTAATATCTCTGTTACTTCTGTTGTTATAGGAGTTAATGGGGTTGTCAATGGTACGATTAAAGCAACTAATGTTATTGTAAATGGAAAGCTTAAAGGTTCAATCTTATGTGATACCTTAGAAGTTATGTCTAATGGTTCAGTAACAGATGAAATAAAAGTTCAAAGAGTTCTTATTTCAGGTAAAGTTGATGGTCTAATTGAATCAAAAAATGAGATAAATATTGATAAAACTGGTGTTGTCAATGCTACAACTATGACAAGTAGAAATATCTTAGTTGATGGTTCTTTTAAAGGTAAAGTAATATCATCTGAACTTTTAGAGATTGGAAATACTGGTTCAGTAGAGGGGGATATTACTGTTAAAAATATTAAAACACATGAAGGAGGTCGACTTCTAGGTTCAATGCAACTCTATACAGCTCCAAAACCAATAGAGGATAAACCAAACTCAGAACTAGAAGAAAAAGCTAAAGCCTAATCATCAAAATCTACCCCTTCCCAAAACTCATCGTAGTCTAAATTAGTCATGGCATTCTCATCTGCCATGCTCTTCTCTAGTAACTCTTTTTCTACTTTAGCAAAGTACTCCTCTAGTGCATTTTCTAAAACCCATGAAACATCTTTTTTTAACAGCTCTGCAAAAGCTTGTAGGTTCTCTATGATTTCAGGTTTTAGTGTAAAGTCAATTCTATGCTCCATCTTATTTTCCAAATATATAGATTAAATTAGGAAAGAGTACAATAATCAAAAGAGCCACAATCTGCAACCCAATAAATGGTACTACCCCTTTGTAAATCTGCCCTGTTGTTACCTTATCTCCAGCTGCTCCTTTTAAGTAAAAGAGTGCAAAACCAAAAGGTGGAGTTAAAAATGAAGCCTGTAGATTAAGTGCTATCAAAATAGCAAACCAAACAGGGTCTATGCCTAACGTGTGCATAATCGGCACTAAAATTGGCACAACTACAAAAGCTATCTCTATAAAGTCAATAAAGAAGCCGAGCAGAAAAATAACCAACATAGAGATTAAAATAAACGACCAAGCACTACCCATATCGTTAGCAAAAAACTCCATTGCCATATCTTGACCACCAAGCTCATTAAATATGAGTGAAAAAGCTGTAGCCCCAATAAGTATCATAAATATCATTGCTGTTAATTTTACAGTTTCAATCG
>JALWMP010000181.1 GCA_026996165.1 Campylobacteraceae bacterium | reverse complement strand
TAAAATATTTTTTAATTGTTGCCTTTGTCTTTGAAAGCCTTTTAGATAGGTCTTTAATGCTAAAATCATGCTTTTTATTTTGAGAGTAGGTATAGATGAGGTAACCATCTTCTTCTGTGTAATCTTTGTTATAAAATTCTAATAAGTCAAACTCTTGAACTCTTTTTATATGGTATTTTGGAATAGGCACAACCAACCAATCTTTAGTAGTTATCTCTTGTGCTTCTTTCCATCTATTATCTCCCATATAAATTTTATGGTCTTTAGTGAGTGTAATATTATTGATAAAGTCTCCATAAAAGGTAGAGATAGTTAGTAGTTCTTCTTCTATATCATACTTAAAACACTCTGTAACTTTTTTTAGAGTATTATTATGGCTTAAAACAGTATCTCCAACGTTGATTTTATTGATTTTTTTAGTCTCAATTTGCTCTTTGTTAATGGTGTATACCAAAGCATCTTTTGTTAAACACCCACGCCCAGGGCCAACAGGTATCTTCATCTCTTTAGCAGCATTGACAAACTCCCAAACAATCAACATGTACCCAGGGAACTTCATAGAGTTAATAATGTCCATCTCTACTTGTAATCGGTCACGGTACTCTTGATGTTGCTCCTCTGGCACAATGGCTAAACGTTTTTCAAGACCTTTTTTTGAGAGGTGTGTAAATAGAGTGCTATCGTTTGCTAAAGAGTACTCTTCATCTGGTTCAGGTAGTGTTAGTCCCTCCTCTTTTGCTACTTCTCTTGCAAATTTGAAGTTAGGAGGAGTAGGGTTTCCAAGTTTTATCTCTAGGTTACATTTATCGGCTATCTCTTGGGTATTGCTTATGGCTTCTGGAATATCAGCAAACAGCTCTGCCATCTCTTGTGGAGATTTAATATAGAACTCATGCACCGAGTGACGCATACGGTTTGGGTCATCGTAGAGTTTGTTCATGGCTATACACATAAACGCTTCATGTGCATCGGCATCTTCTTTGAGAGTATAGTGGGTGTCATTGGTAGCAATAAGTTTTATGCCTGTCTCTTGACTAAGCTGAATAATCTGCTTGTCTATGTTGTATTGATGGTCAATTCCATGACGCATAATCTCCATATAGAAGTCATCTCCAAAGACCTCTTTGTAACGCAGAGCTACTCTTTTTGCCTCCTCATAACCCAATGCTCCATTTTTAACATTACGCTCACTCAAATTTAAGTGCCAGTTTATCTCTCCTTGCAGACAAGCAGAGGAGCAGATAAGCCCTTCTGCATTCTCTTTAAGCATCTTCCAGTTTATTCGAGGGTAATAGTAAAAACCGTGCATAAAAGCTTGAGAGCTTAGATACATAAGGTTTTTATAACCTACCTCATTTTTAGCATATAGACAGAGGTGAAACCGTTTTCTTGTCGATTTGTCACCTATGTCATCTTCATTATGAATATAGGCTTCCATTCCAATAATGGGTTTAATACCATTTTTTTTCATCTCATTATAAAATGTAATTGTTCCAAACATATTTCCATGGTCAGTCATAGCAACACTATCCATGCCTAGCTCTTTAATCTTTTTGGCTAGAACAGGTATTTTGTTTGCTCCATCAAGCATTGAAAATTCGGTATGTAGGTGTAGGTGAACAAATTTTGGTTGAGTATTTATTTGTGGCGTATTTTCGTTTGGTTCTTGTGACATTGGTTGCCTTAAATAGTTAATATTATTTTGAATATATCATATTTTTTTTTAGGGGTGGGTGAAAGTGGTGTTAATGGTTAATTTGAGAAATATTTTTCTCTGACGATTTGTTAAACTTTTATTGCTTTTAATCTTAATCTAACATAATCAGCTACCCAACCATTTTTTTGGGTAGGTAAATCCGACGAGAAAAAAAGCAAATATTAAGAAAAATAAGCTCTAATGTCAAACATGAAGATGAAAAAGAAAAAAGAGCTGTTATCAGAGCTAAAAAAAGTAAGTGACTTTAGAGTAGATGAGCATAAGATAGAATATCCCTTATACGAGATACTATTTATGACACTGTTTGGATTATTAAAAGGCTATTTGACCTATAAAGAGTTACATGGA
>JALWMP010000180.1 GCA_026996165.1 Campylobacteraceae bacterium | reverse complement strand
CCTTAGACTTACAACCAAAAGTTAAAGCAAAGCTCCTTGCAAAAGTCACTTCAGAGTCGGTAAAAGAGTGGTATAATAAACTTATTAACTAAAAAAAATTTCTTTACAGCAAAAAAAGGGTAAAATCCTTTTTATGATTATTTATGGAAAACAAGTCTGTCTCCATGCACTAAAAAAGCATGAAGCAAACGTTAAAACCGTCTACATTGCCAAAAAAGGGATTTTGCCTCAAAAACTCTTTGATACCTATAGACCAAAAATTAAATTTTTGGAAGAGAAATGGGCTCAAAGTATGAGTAAAGGAGGGAATCATCAAGGTATCTTGATTGAACTTAAATCTTTTGAAGAGAGTAATCTTGCTACTTTAAAACAAGAAGAGTTTATAGTAGTTCTTGATGGCTTAACAGATACAGGAAATATTGGTGCTATTATACGTTCTGCTTATGCTTTAGGAGCTGATGGTATTATCGCTACTGGCGTTAAATCTCTAAAAATTGCCTCAATTATTCGTACAAGTTCAGGTGCTTTATTAGAGATGCCTTTTGTAATAATTCCTAATATTTTGGACGTACTAAACGAGCTAAAACAAGTTGGCTTTACAATATATGGTGCTTCAATGAATGGAGAAGAACTTAATAAATGTCAATTTGAGAAAAAGAAGGTATTGGTTTTAGGTAGTGAAGGTGAAGGACTCTCAAAACGAGCAAAATCAAAAATAGATAAAATTGTATCTATTGAGATGAAACATGAGTTTGACTCACTAAATGTCAGTGCAGCAGCAGCAATATTAATACACAGGATAGGAAATGTTATTTAAAGAACTTATAGAACAAGAGGGTTTAGAGGGAGTTTTCTCTAAAACAAATATTTCAACTGAAAATTTAAAACGACTACTCAACGAAGAGTTTGATAAGTTAAATCGAGTTAAAGCCTTAGGTTTTTTATTGATTCTTGAAAGAGAATATAAAGATATTGATGTTAATGATTTAAGACAAAAAATTAAACTCTATTATGCAGAACATGCACCAGCTGATGATAAAGTTGTAATGATACCTGCTAGTTCAACTACAGGAGATGGGAGTAGTTTTTCATTTTTTAAACTATTTATTATTGCTACAATTCTAGCTGGAAGCTATTACCTATATACCCAAGGCAAACTAAATTCACTACTAAATCAAGTTGAAGACAAAAAAGAGTCTTTTAATGATAGTAAAGCCTTAGAGACCAATGCTACAGAAGCAGAAGCTAAGAGAGTTGTTGTTGAAAAGTCAAAACCTGAATCTGTTCATATTCAAACACCTATTACACCAAAAATAAAAAGTTCAAAACTTAGTGAAGATGAATCAAAAAAAAATACTAAAATAGCAACAACAAATATAGAAAATAATAAATCCGTTGCATCTGTAGTACAAGAGGTATCTAAAGATTTTTTAGCACATGAAGCTAACAAAACAGATAAAAATATGCAAGATAATACAAAAGAGGTAGTACCACCTATTACAACTGTTACTATTCACCCTACTCGTGGTATGTTATGGTATGGATTTATTAATTTAAAAACTAAAAAACGTAGAGAGTTCATGAAAAAGGTCTCAACTCCATTTACTATTGGTAATTCACAATGGTTACTTGTAACAGGACATGGATATGTAGAGATTATCTCTGAGGCAAAAACTGTAGAGAATGCAGACAATAAAAAGCACTACTTCTTAATTGACAGCACAGATATTAAAGAGATTAGTAAAAAAGAGTTTAGAAAACTAAATGGACACAGAGGCTGGTAACACCTTAACCAATAAATAGAAATAATAAATAGAAGAGGATAGTAATGTTTGACGAGATTCAATTTGAAAAAATAAATAGATTACCAAAATATATTTTTGCTGAGATAAATGACCTAAAAATGACAGCAAGAAGAGCAGGTAAAGATATTATAGATTTTTCTATGGGAAATCCAGATGCTAGAACTCCTCAACCTATTATAGATAAACTCTGTGAAACAGCTCAACGAGATAAAACGCATGGATATAGTGCTAGTAAAGGTATCTACAAACTCCGTCTTGCTATGAGTAATTGGTACAAAAGAAAAT
>JALWMP010000179.1 GCA_026996165.1 Campylobacteraceae bacterium | reverse complement strand
TTGTGTATAATATCATCAATTAGACTTCGATGAGCAACAATAGAGCCAATACAACCTCTTAGGTTATTAAACTCATTGATAGTTACAAAAACAGCTCTCTTATCTTTGAGCCATGGGTATTTTTGTAGTAACTCATTTTTTGGAATTGTATCTCTATTTAAAACAGCATCTTTAATAGCCTCTTTTGCTATTTGTAAAATTATATCTTTTTGCTCTTTTATAAACATAGTCAATCCTTTTTTAATACTATAGCACACTATTTTTTTTAAAGAGTGCAACTTAGGTTGCTAAATAGAGGATTTTAAGGGAGTAGGGGGGGTAGGTTTTAACCTACCACTCAACATCAGCAGTCAGCATAATAGCATCATTGTCTTGATTGTTTGATGTAAGTTTAGAACCATTTTCTTTTGTATAGTTAGCAATAAATTCAACATTTTTATTGTACTCATAAGATATACCAGCAATAGTTCTTTTTTTCTCTCCTGAATTATCATCCATATCAAAATAGTCGTATCTTCCAAGTAAATTCCATTTTGGAGTAACTCTATACTCACCATTAACTGAGTATCCATTACCTTTTTTACTAGCTATACCATCTTGAACATCAATATATTGAGCAGCAACAAGAAATGCTGGTTGATTGTAGACAGCATGAACTCCCATCCAATTTAGGTCTTCATTTCCATATTTATTATTTTTTTTGTTTTGTTGTCCAAAGAAAGAGACATTTGCATAAGTTAATGACTTATTTGAATGTTTTTTTCCTGTACCAAGTAGATGACCTGTAAGTCTCCATTCTCCACTAAGACCTTCTCCATCTTCTTTATTATGGTATCCTTCTCCATTAAATATACCTAATTCACTACTAAAATAAGGTGTTTTTGTTTTAAAGTTTATACCTCTGTCAGCAGAGTTAGTAAGGTCTGCTCCATATTTAGCCTCTACAAGTGTTTTAGAGATTGAACGGTAATTCCAACCATTATGTTCTTCATAATCAATCCATGGTCTATGTGCTTGTCCAAATTCTACACCTGTATTTGGTAAAACATTATCTAAGTAAAGGTAAGCATATTTAAGTCTAACTTTACTATCTCCATTATCATTATGAGTATCAAGAGTAATTCTCATATAATCTTTTGGATTTTCTTTAAAGTATCCCTTGACTTGTAGGTAGTTACGTCTTGTTTCAAACTTGTTAGTTCTATCTCCATTACTATCTTTTGTACTTACAAAACCTAAATAGTGTGTACCAGAAAATTTCAATACAGGAACATTAGATTTAACTACTGTACCTTTATGTTTAGGCTCTTCTGGTTTTGTTGAACTAGTCTGTTTTTTTTCAAGTTCATTTAGTTTAGCTGACATAGTAGCCATTTGTGATTTTAGTGCATCAATCTCTGCATTTGTATTGTCTGAGTTAACATAAGTGGTTGTTGTATCATCTACAAGACCTCCTGCTGAGGCTAAGGTTGCAACTACAACTGTTGATAGTAAAATTTTCTTCATTTGAAGACTCCTTTGTTTGAATAATTTGAGTAAGTATAAAATAAATTGGTTACAAAATGGTTACATTATTTATAACTTGATAGATTCTTAACTTTAAAAGAGCGTCGGTGAATTTCACAGTAGCCATGCTTTTTAATTGCCTCTATGTGGGCTTTTGTTCCATACCCTTTATGCTTCTCAAACCCATAAAGGGGGAACTTTTTACCTGCTTCTATAATTGCTCTATCGTGTGTTACTTTTGCTAAAATACTTGCTGCTGATACCTCTGGAACTTTTCTATCGGCTTTAACCATGGTTGAGATACCCAAGACTCCAAAGGTTTGATTTCCATCAAAAAGATATATTTGAGCCTTTAAATGTTCTTGTATAGACTCTAGCCCTTTTGCTAAACAGGCACTTAATCCATTGTTATCAATCTCTTTTGGTGAAAATGAGACTATATGATGTAGAGAGTTCTCTATGATAGTCTCATAAAGCTCTTCTCGTCTCTTTTCAGAGAGCTTTTTTGAGTCCATAACTCCATCTATCTCTCTTGTTAAGATAACTCCTGCTACAACTAAGTCACCTGCAAGAGGTCCTCTTCCTGCTTCATCAATTCCACAGAGTTTATACATTTTGTATCGCCTTAATAAGCTCTAAAAAGGCTTGACCATAGCGTTGAAACTTAACTTCACCAATACCATGTACCTCTAGCATTTCTGCTTTTGTTGTAGGCATAATATTTGAAAGCTCTTTGAGTGTTTTATCTGAAAATACAACATAAGGTGGAACTTTATTTTCAGTGGCAATCTCTTTACGTAAAGCTCGAAACTTATCAAAAATCTCCACTTCATACTCATCAAAGTGGTTAACTTTTCTCTTTTTAGCTTTGGTAACTACTAAACGCTCCTCTCTAATAGTAACACTCTCTTGACCCTTTAAAATAGCAACTCCATGTTCGGTTAAGTGGTAGACCTTATACTCTCCAATGCCTACAGCCCCTAACTCTAAAAGCTTATCTGCAATACTTAACCACTGAGCTTTACTATACTCTTTGCCAATGCCATAAACAGAGAGCTTGTCATGTCCATTGGTTAAGATACGCTGTTCACTACTTCCTCTTAGGACATCAACTACATAGTGTATTCCAAAAGATTGTTTAGTTCTAAATATAGTTGAGAGAAGCTTTTGTGCCTCTTGGGTAATGTCAATAGAGTTTTGGTCAGGATTAAGACAGTTGTCACATCTATTACCACAAGGCTCAATATAGTCTTGAAAGTATGTTGCAATCTGTTGATGGCGACACGATTCAGAGTTTGCAAAACGTGAGATGGTATTAATCTTCTCAAAGGCACTCTGTTTATAGGGTGAGTTGGGTAGAGCCTCTATAAACGATTTTTGTTGCACAATATCAACATTGGAGAAGAGAAGTAGAGTGTTTGCATCTAAGCCATCTCTTCCTGCTCGTCCTATCTCTTGGTAGTAGTTTTCTAAAGTTTTAGGCATGTTCATATGTACTACAAAGCGAATATTGCTCTTGTCTATTCCCATACCAAAGGCTATGGTAGCCACTACAATCTCCACTTCATCTGCTACAAAGTCTGCATAGACTCTATTTTTAATATCTGTTGGTAGCCCTGCATGGTAGGCTTCTGCCTTAAAACCCTGTTTTTTTAGGTAGGTAGCTACTGCTTCACTCTGTTTTCTTGAAAATGTATAGACAATTCCAGCTTCGTTACTATGCTCTTTTAGAAAGTTGACTAGTTGTCGTCTTCCATCTGTTTGACGGTGTTTGGCTGTAATGGTTAGATTTTTTCTAAAGAGAGAGCCTTTAATAACTTTTGGATTTTTTAGATTTAGATTGTTTAGAATATCCTCTTGAACAGCTTGAGTAGCCGTAGCTGTAAAGGCAGATATTGTTGTGTTTGGAAAAGAGATTTTGAGTTGCGAGAGCATTCGGTAGTGTTCTCTAAACTCATGCCCCCACTCACTTACACAGTGGGCTTCATCTACTACAAAAAAGTTTATATTAAGGTCAAGCAAAAAGTTTAAAAAGTACTCATTCATAAGCCTCTCAGGGGCAACATAGAGAAGTTTTATTTGGTTTTGTCGTAGCTGTTGCTCTATCTGCCTAGACTCCTCTAAACTTTGCATAGAGCTAAGCATGGCAGAGGGTATGCCACTACTTCTAAGAGCTACTACTTGGTCGTGCATAAGTGCTAAAAGTGGAGAGATAACCACTGTAACCCCTGACATCATAAGTGAGGGGAGTTGATAGCATAGTGACTTTCCTCCACCTGTAGGTAGAATCATAAGTAGGTCTTGGTGATTTAAGATAGCATCAATCACCTCCTCTTGTTGCTCTCTAAAGTTTTCATGTCCAAAGTAGTATTGTAGGGTCTCTAGTTTATTCATGTTGTAATAGTAGCAAAAGATTTTTTGAAAAAGAAATAATCTGTCAAATTGTCATGTTTGTTAGATTATATAAGTGTGTCACAACAAAAAACAGTATAGTTAAATTAATTATTTAATAGTGTTGCTAAAGATTATGATTCTTAGTAATTTTTTAAGAAATATTTAATGATTTTATGCTAAAGCTTTATTTTATGTTAATATTTCAAATATATGTCTTTAGGAGGGATTATGCAAAAAATATTCATATTCCAGCTTTTTTTGTTCTTAACACTTCTAAGTGGAACAACCGTTGAGAGTGAGCTAGGAATAGATATAGGTTTAAATTCAACCCAAAATAAAAGAAATTTTAAATTTAAGAATCCAACAGTAGGTATAACCTATCAAGATGATAGATTTCTTGTTATGCCAAGATTTGATTTAGATTATGTAGATGTTAAAAATGATTATGCAAGTTCATTTATAAAAGGTTCTATTAATGCTGTTTATGAGAATAAAAATATGAACTATACAATACCTTATGTTCTAATGGGAATAGGGTATGAACATGTAAATGGTGCAACTAAAGATGTTTTTGATAGTCACCCTTTTATTCAAGGTGGTGTTGGTATTGGTATTAATTTAGAGCAGGGATATAAACTAAAGTTTGAAGGTAAAATGCTTCAAGTTTTATCTAGTTCTCAAGAGGGAAATGAAGCAATAGTTACGGTAGGGATTACTATGCCTTTAAACTATAACTACCCTTTATATATGAAACAATCCACTAGAGTTATTAGAAAAGTTAGAGTTCTTCCAAAGGTTAAAGTAGTACCTATTATAGTACAGCCACCTAAAACAAAATTTATTTATATAAAAAATAATGAGTGTTCTATTAAGATAGATAAACCTGATTTTGATAGAGATGGTGTGGAAGATAGATTAGACCAATGCCCTGCTACTCCATGTAATTTTAGAGTTGATAGATATGGTTGTCCCATAAAAACAACTTTAAAAATTCATTTTAAAACAAACTCTGACAAAATAGAGTCTACTTCTATTGGTAAAATAGATATATTTGCAGATTTTCTTTTAAAAAATAGGGGAAGTTTTGTAAAAATTGTTGGGCATACAGATAGTAGAGGTTCAGATAAGCACAATATGGAACTCTCTTTAGCACGAGCAAATTCAGTGATGAAAGCTTTAATTGCAAGAGGAGTAAGTGTAGCAAGATTGAGTATAGAGGGTAGAGGAGAGAGTGAGCCTATAGCTTCTAATAAAACAGAAGAGGGTAGAGCAATAAATCGCCGAATTGAAGCAATATTAAGTTATCCAAAGAGAGGAAGAATATGAAAATATTAAAAATAATATATATAACTATAGTAGGTTTATTTTTTATTGGTTGTGGAGCTAATGATAGAGCAACAGTTGCAAATGATAATAATGCTTGTATCTGTATGACAGGAGGAGTAATATATAGTCCTAATGTAGATAGTGATGGTGATGGAGTCTCTAATCAACATGAGATACTTGCAGGAACAGACCCATTAGATTCAAATGATACTCCAAATACTACAGATGATAGTGACCATGATAATTTAGCAGATGGAATAGACCCAAATGATAATAATATAGATAGTGATGGTGATGGAATAACTGATGGTGCAGATGCAGATGTTAATGGAGATGGAGTAGTAGACAACGGAGTAGATAGTGACGGAGATGGTATAAATGATAACTCAGATGCAGATGTAAATGGAGATGGAGTAGCTGATAATGAAGCTGTAGATAGTGATGGAGATGGAGTAAAAGATAGCCAAGATATAGATGATGACAATGATGGAGTTTTAGATAATCAAGATATAAATAGAACAAATCCAGATAGTGATGGAGATGGAATTAGTGATGGTGCAGATGCCGATATGAATGGAGATGGAGTAATAGATAACGGAGTAGATAGTGACGGAGATGGAATTAATGATAGGTCTGATTCTGATGTAAATGGAGATGGAGTAGTAGATAATGGAGCTGTAGATAGTGATGGAGATGGAGTAAAAGATAGCCAAGATATAGATGATGACAATGATGGTATTGTAGATACTAGAGAAGGAGATATAGACAGTGATGGTGACGGTATTAAAGATTCATTAGAGTCCAATAGTACCGATAGTGATAGTGATGGTGTTCCAAATCAATTAGATAGTGAAGATAACAACCCTAACAATGATAGTGATGGAGATGGACAGGCAAATTCTCAAGAGTTGACATGTGGTAGTGAAGGTAACCCTTTAGATGCAACAAAAAGATGTCCATGGCGTACAGAAGGTAGTAGAGCAGAGATGCTTCAAGAGGCAGGGTTTATATATATTCCAGGAGGAGTAGATGTAGATGAAGATGGTATAAAAGAAAAAGGTTTTTGGGTCTCCTCCTATCAAGCAAGAGGAACAGGTGTTGGAATTTTTTGTGATGAAGTAGTAGCAACTGTTGGAAACTATAGAAAATTTATTAAAGATAATTTTAAAGTAACTAATAGTAGTGAGCCTATTTCTGTCTATATTAATGGAAATTTAACAAATACTGCAAAAGGTGAGCAGGTAACTTTTAATAAGAGTGTATCTATGCAAAAAGAGAGAATATCTTTGCTATCTCCATATCAAGCATTGGTCTCTTTAAAAAAGTATAGTTCCACTAAAGAGTTAAATAGCTCTATTAGTCTAATGTCTCAAAAACAGTATGTTCAAATAGCTAAACTTTTGAAAGCAGATTTATTAAATGGAGGTAGTGGAGATAGTTTAAGAAATGGACTATTGGGAGAAGATACTACTGTTCCAAAGGATTACTCTACTAAAATTTATGAGTTTGGTAGTAATTACAAAGAGTTTTTAAGTAATCTAATATGGTTAAAAGATAGAAATGAGAGTGTTAAGTTCACATTAGACAATATTGAGAATTGGTGGGATATTGATATTGATAAGTTAGAGTATAATCACCCTAAATATGGAGCAGATAGTGATATTGATGTAGGTTTAGGAGTAGGAACTTATAAAGATAACTATGGTGTAGTTGTTAGAGGTGGTGATGTTTTAGACCTATTAGAGGGGACATCAGGTGCAAAGTCAGATAGTGATAGTGTTATAGGTATTGGTTTTAGAGGAGCTACACCGTATATCTACTAAAAATGCTACTTTTTTACTATAAAACACTTAAAAGTTAACCTTTTAGAGTTAACTTTAAGTTATATCTATTCTAAATAAGAGTAAAATACTCCTAATTAAAATAGAAGGATTTCATTATGATGGGAATACCACAACCAGCATTTTATATTTTTAAGTGTCAACAGTCAGCACCTCCAGGAATGCCAAAACCAAGCTGTGTAAGCCAAAACAACCCTGAGTCGCAACAGCTTATGCAACATTTGTCTCAAACCTTAATGCAAAAAGGGATTATTGGAAATGTACAACCAATTCAAACATCATGTCTTGGGCGTTGTCAACAAGGTCCTGTAATCTTAGTAGAACCAGGGCATACAATGTATGTTAACTTAACAAAAGAGAAGATTGATAGAATTATTGATGAACATATTATTGGTGGAAACGTTGTCCAAGAGTATGTGATTCCTGAACAGATGTGGGCTGACCCTGTGCCAGTATCTTAGATGGCTTGTTAAACTAAACAAAATTTGCACAAGGCTTTGCCTTGTCTCTACAAATACCTAATATTAATCTGCTATAATACCTCAAAACAAAAATTATAAATCGGAGAGAACTGTAATGAATATTACCATGCTCTATAGTAAACTTCACAGAGCAACAGTAACCGAAGCTAATCTTAACTATGTAGGCTCTATAACCATTGACCAAGAGCTATTAGATGCTGCCAATATGCGAGTAGGGCAGAAGATAGATATTGTCAACATTAACAATGGAGAGCGTTTCTCAACCTATATTATTGCTGGGGAGCGTGGTAAAAGAGAGATTTGCCTTAATGGTGCAGCTGCTAGAAAAGTACATGTTGGTGATAAGATTATTATTATTGCCTATGCGTCTATGACAGAAGAGGAGGCTGATGAGTTTCAGCCTAAAATTGTTATTTTAGAAGATGACAATAGTATTGCACAAGCCTATAAAGGATTACAATAATGTTTGCAGGAGTAAGAGATGTTTGAAGGTATGGATATGAGTAAAATGGCTGAGATGGTAAAAGATTTACAATCAAAAGCCAAAGAGCTAGAGGAGCAATCAAAAAATATAACCATGACAGCTAAAGCAGGTGGTGGAATGGTTGAAGTAACTGCCAATGGAGCTAATGAGATTATAGATATTACTATAGATGACTCACTTTTAGAAGATAAAAGCTCTATGCAGATTCTTCTAATCTCTGCTATTAATGATGTGCTTAAAATGGTAGAAGACAATAAAAAGTCTCAAGCTATGGGTATGATGGGTGGACTTAACCCTTTTGGAATGAAGTAGAATGGTTATTGTAAAGAGTATTGATGAGCTTTTAGAGGCAACATCAACCTTTAAAGGAAGTGTAGGTTTTGTCCCTACAATGGGTGCATTGCATGAGGGGCATTTGAGTCTTATTAAAAAGGCACGTAAAGAGAATGATTTTGTTGTTGTATCTATTTTTGTCAATCCTACACAGTTTTTAGAGGGTGAAGATTTAGAAGCCTACCCACGAAAAGAAGAGGCTGACGTAAAGATTTGTGAGTTAGCAGGGGTAGATGTTCTCTTTATGCCAACAGTTGATATGATGTATGAAAAAGATGAGTTAAGCATTACAGCTCCTGCTATTAGAGGATTTATCTTAGAGGGTACAAAAAGAGCAGGACATTTTGATGGAATGTTGCAAATTGTTATGAAACTTTTAAATCTAATTGCCTATAATAAGCCCTCAACTTTTCGTGCCTATTTTGGTAAAAAAGATGCTCAACAACTAGTACTTATTACTCAGATGGTTAAGAACTACTTTATAAATGTTGACATAGTCCCTTGTGATATTGTAAGAGACAAAGATGGTTTAGCTTTGAGCAGTCGCAATGTTTACCTCTCTAAAGAGGATAGAGTTAGAGCTTTGAGTCTGTCACGTTCACTTAAACGTGCTACAGAGCTAGTTATGCAAAAAGAGTTTAATAGCTCAATCATTATAGCCGAGATGAAAAAGGTACTAAGCAAAGTAGAGGTTGAGTATGTAGCTTTAGTCAATCGAGAGTTTGAGCAGATAGATAGAGTTGAGTTGAGTAATACCATTATTTTAGTGGCAGCTAGAGTTGGTACTACTCGACTTATTGATAATTTGTGGATTTAAAAAATTTAAAAAAGAGAAAAAAAATGTATTTATTTACAAGTGAAGTTGTAAGCCCTGGACACCCAGATAAGTGTGCTGATATTATTGCAGATAGCATTGTTGACAGATTGATTATGGGAGACTCCAAATCAAGAGTAGCCTCTGAAGTATTTGTAGCAGGTAAACATGTGGTTATAGGAGGAGAAGTAACCTCTAACACTAAGTTAACACATCAAGAGTATACAGACTTAGTAAAAGAGACACTAGCAAAGATTGGTTATGATGGAAATCCACACTTTACAAATGCAGAGTGTTTAAATCCAGATGAGGTAGAGGTACAAGTACTTTTAAATGAGCAATCACCAGATATTAATCAAGGTGTTGACCAAGAAGATGGTGAGACAGGTGCAGGTGACCAAGGGATTATGTTTGGTTATGCAGATTGCGAGACCCAAAACTATATGCCAAGTGCCATTACTTATGCACGAATGCTTATGGAGAAGGTTTACGCTTATGCAAAAGCAAACCCTCATGAGTTAGGAGTTGATATTAAAACTCAAGTAACTATGGATTATGGTATTAAAGATAATTTTGAGTCATGTAACCCTCAAAAAATTCATACCATAGTTGTCTCTGCTCCATGTGTAGCAACTATGAGTATTGAAGAGGTTAGAGGGCTTATACAGACTCTTATAGATGATGCAGGACTACCATCTGAACTCTACAATAAAGATGATTGTATTATTCACATCAATCCTACAGGAAAATATGTCTCTCACTCCTCTTTGCACGACTCAGGACTGACAGGTCGTAAGCTTATTGTCGATAGCTTTGGAGGGTATGCTCCTATTGGTGGTGGAGCTCAAAGCTCAAAAGATTATACAAAAGTTGACCGTTCAGGACTCTACGCTGCTAGATATATTGCTAAACATATTGTGGCTAGTGGGTTGGCTAAAAAGTGTGTAGTTCAAATCTCTTACGCTATTGGAGTAGCACGACCAACCTCTGTAGCTGTTGATACTTATGGAACAGTGATTGATAGATTAGATGACGATAAACTCTCTACCTTTGTAATGGAGAACTTCCCACTTACTCCGAACTGGATTACTAAGAAATTTGCTTTAGATAGACCATCTAAAGATACTTTCTTATATGCAGATGTAGCAGCTCGTGGGCAGGTAGGGCAGAGTGACTACCCTTGGGAGCAACTTGATGATATTGAGATGTTTGAGGGACTTTTAAAATAAAGTATAAGAGTACTAACTCTATCAAGGAAAAAATTGAAACCAACACTCTATAAAATATATGGATTTGTATCAGCACTTAGATACCCAAAGGAGCTCTATTTAACCCTTAAATATATCTTTAATCAAAATATATTAACTACCAAAGAGCATACTATTTTAGCCTCTGATTGGCTACTTAGTATGCAAAATAGCGATGGTGGTTATGCTAGAAGGTTCTCTTTTATATCAGATAGAGATGCTAGTTATATTGAGACTACGGGATATATTATCCCTACACTTTTAGATGTATCTAAAGAGTTAGGAGATAAGAGATACAAAAATAGTGCAATCAGAGCTGGAGAGTGGCTTTTAAAGATACAAAATAGCGATGGAAGTTTCTCGGAAATAGACCACAATCAGCCCTTTGCTTTTGATACAGGGCAGGTACTTATTGGTCTAAATAGACTCTTTAAAGAGACATCTGATATGCGATACAAAGAGGCATCGAAAAAGGCATCTTATTGGTTAGCTACAAATCAAGAGAGTGATGGCTCATGGCAAAGAGTCGCTTACAATGCTCAAAAGCATACCTACTATATTCGTGTATCTTCTGCTATGCTGGAGTATGCTCTACTTTCTGATGATAAATATATCAAAGAACAGGCTCTTAAAAATGTAGAGTGGGTATTAGGAGAGCAACTAGATAATGGGTTCTTTAACTACGCCTCTTTTTTAGAAGATGTTCCTGCATATCTGCATACTATGATATATATTTTAGAGGGTCTTTTAGATGTTTATCAATTAACAAAAGATAGTAGAGTATTAGATGCTATTTTAAAAAATAGCACAAGATTAAAAGAGATAAATCTAAAAGAGAGTATGCTTTTATGCTCTCAGTATGATAGTGAGTTTAACTGCACAAATAGCCAAAGATGTATGACAGGTTTAGCCCAATGGGCAGGGGTGAGTTTACGACTTTTTGAGATTACAAAAGATAATAGCTACAAAGATATAGGGGTTACAACACTCTTTTATCTTAAATCAAAACATATTCAAGAAGAGGGGGTATTAAAGGGTGCGTTGTCTGCCTCTGTTCCTTTTTGGGGAAGATATGGGGCATTTGATTTTGTAAATTGGACAAATAAGTTTTTTATTGATGCCCTTTTACTTTTAGATAGATATAATCTTGCCATAAAAGAGGAGCAAGAGAGGTGGGTCTCTTTGGCTTTTTCTCTAAATGAGACGGTTGTATATGATAAGCTTACTCCTATGGATAGAGCCTATCTTAACTATTTTGATAGATATTTTGAGCAGTTTAAAGATGACTCTTTGACTCTACTTGATTTGGGTTGTGGTAGGGGTCGATTTATGGACTACTTCAAAGAGAAATATCCAAAATGGAAGATTATAGGCGTTGAGCCAACATTTGAAAAAGAGGGTACTATTTTAAAAGGAAGTGCTTATGATATTCCCTTAGATAGTAACTCTGTAGATATACTCTTTAGCATAGAGGTACTACAGCACACCTACATAAAAGAGGCTATGTTGGAGATAGAGCGTGTCTTAAAAGATAACTCATATCTAGTAGTTGGTGAGAGAAACCCTTGGTCTATTTTGGGTATATTAAAGCCTCTGTTGGAGTTAAAAAACAGGTGGATGTACCCTTGGGATAGCCCTTTTAGAGAGAGATGGTACAAGCGTAGAGAGTGGATTAAAATTTTTAATGAGAGTGGGTTTGAGATGAAGCAGATAGAGACAATTAACAATCCTAGAGATAAAAAGGTTAAGTTTTTAAATAGATACTATTTTATGGTGGGTAAGCGTAGATGAGAAAGAGTGTAGCAGTTATTTTAGCAGGTGGAGCAGGAGAGAGGTTTGACTCCTCTTTACCAAAACAGTTTACAAAACTCGCTGGAAGAGCAATTATAGAGTATACCATAGAGAGGTTTCAAAACCATTTTTTGATTGATGAAATTATAATAGTTATAAAAAGTGACTATGAAGATAGGATTTGGGAGATAATAAAAAATAATAATTTCAATAAAGTAAATAGGGTTATTCAAGGTGGAGTTGATAGATTTAGCTCAACTGCTTCAGCATTAAGTAGTTTGCATGGTTATAATAAGGATACAAAAGTTTTATTTCATGATGGGGTTCGACCTCTTGTAGATGATGAGACCATTACAAATACATTAAAAGCTTTAGACTCTTTTAATGCTGTAGATACAGCTATAGATGCAACAGATACTATTATAGAGATAGATGAAAATTGGATTATAAAAAATATTCCAAATAGAGTTTTTATGAAAAGAGGTCAAACTCCACAAGGGTTTAGATTAGAAACATTGCAAAATGCATATAAAATTGCATTAGAAAAAAATAAAAGAGCATTTACTTGTGATTGTGGTGTAGTTAATGAAATTTTGCCAAATGAAGAAATAAAGGTTGTAAAATCTAATAATAAAAATATAAAAATAACTTATCCAATAGATTTACATATTGCAGAGAAGTATATTCAGATGGGTACTGAAAAATCATTAGAGAATTTTGATTTAAAAGATTTAAAAGAGAAGAACATAGTTATATTTGGAAATAGTAGAGGTATTGGTAGAGATATTGAAGATTTAGCAAAAAAACATGGTGTAAATGTAGTAGGTTGTAGTAGGAAAACAGCTATGAGAGAAGAGAACTTTGGCTATGAAGACCCTGCTACACTGTTAGATTCAAAAAGTGTGGCTCTTAAAACACTTAAGTTATCATTAAGTGAGTTTAGTGGAATTATTTTGGATGTAAAAAGATGAAACTAGATAAACAAAATACAATAAAATATTCAGATTTTATATCAAACTATTTTTATCAACAGATAGCTTTTTATATAACGACTCTCTTAGTAAAAACAAAGATTACTCCTAATAATATCACTATTTTATCCTTGTTAACAGGTCTATTGAGTGCATTTAGTCTCTATATGGGATATTTATATTTAGCAATTTTTTTATTAAATATAAGTTTTATTTTTGACTGTATAGATGGACAAATTGCAAGAGTTAAAAAGCTTCATAGTGAATTTGGAATGTGGTTAGATAACATAACCGATAGAGTAGTTGAAAACATAATTTTAATTGGAATGTTTTTTGCTCTATTAGATAATAAAGTCTTTACAATAGGTGTCGTATTATTGATTTTTTTTAATATGTATTATGCATATATCTCAGATATGTTGATTTACTCAAATACACAGGGATATAAAAGATTAACAACGATAGAAAAAATACTATTTTCTCCTATATACTTTATTAGTAGAAGTATGATGATTCCTATGTTGTCTTTATTTATTTTATATCCTACATATATGGTATGGATTTTAGTTTTTTTATATCTATATGGTATTGTTTTTAGAGTATATAGAGAAGTAACAAAATGATTTTATTATCAGATATAGAAAAAACCTTTAAAGAGAAGAGTTGGTGGGCGATACTATTTAATCTATATCCTGCTAAATATATAACCTATTTTTTAGTAAATAGAACAGAAATTACACCAAATCAAGTTACTACAATTAGTTTTTTATTGGCTATTTTTAGTGGAATTGCTTTCTATTTTCAATATTTTATTACAGGAGCAATTCTCTATCAGCTTAGTTATATTTTAGATATTGTTGATGGTTCTATTGCTAGAAGTAAAAATTTAAGTTCAAAAATAGGTGCTTTTTATGATGTTTTTACAGATTGGCTTAAAGCTCCTATTCTATTTATTATTCTATTTTTAGTAACAGACAACTACTATTTATTAGTAGTTTTATATTTTTTATTATTTTTTGGATGTTTGGTAAATAAATACAATGATATGCTCTTTTTTCAAGGAGCAAAAAGTATAACAGCAATATCTAATTCTAATAACGATAACCTATCAGGTATTCTTAGATATATACAAAAGATGAAAAATAGAAATATTCAACCATTTCCATCTTCTGTTGAGGTGGAGGGGCTATTATTATTCTTTTATCCAATAACAGAGTTATCCATTTTTATATATATATCATTCTCTATTTTAGTTTTTAATATCTCTATTAAACTCTATAGTATTATAAAAAAACTCAAATGAAAAAACTACTACTCTCCTCCTCTGCTATTACAATTATTGTTATGGGGTTAAACTTTATATTCAAAATATTTTTATCATACAAGATTTCAAAAGATGAGATAGGGGTATTTTATACATTTATGGATATGATTTCCATTGGAATAATGTTTTTTTCAGGTTTTAAAGATGCTTTAATTCGAGCTTATGATAAAGAGAACTTTGAAGTTATAAGATATTGGTATATTATGACTTTTTGGTTAATTTTTGGATTTGTTTTAATAGTAGAGATAGTCTATTTTAAAATTAGTAGTTTCTCATACTCTATATTTTATCTTTTAATACTACTTTTTTTTAATGCTTTGATGGTGTTTTTATCATATTTAAATGCATCATATAAAAACTACAAAATAATGCTTTTTGAAAATTTGGTTATGTCTAGTGGACTTATAGGAAGTTTTTTTATTTTAACACTTTTTTTTAGTAATATTTATGCTTTAATTTTTGCTTTTCTAGGCTCTTTTGTAAGTAGAATTTTATATCTATATTTTAATTTTCCAGAAAAATTACTTTTTAAAAAGTATAAGTTTGATAATAGTGTTAAAAGTTTTCTAAAAGATACAACTTTAAGTAGTTTAATGTACTTCTTTAGTGGGCTTTTTGTTGGTGCTAGTGGATTGATTATCTTAAATCTTTTTAATGATAAAACAGTACTATCAGAGTATCAAGTTGTTGTAAGAAGTATATTTTTCTCTTTGGTTGCTGTTTTTGTATTTCCATTAAATACTTTTACCTTTCCTCAAATATCAAAGTTAATATCTTCAAAAATGTATGAAGAAATAAAAAGAATAGAAAAAAAGTTACTAGTTTATCTATCTCTTTTTATAGTTATTCTTTTAGTTGGAACACTCTTTACAAAATATATTATTGCTTTTGTATTTCCAAGTAGTTATGCACAAAGTTATGTAATGTTAAATATACTTTTACCTTTTTTACCACTTCTTGCCTATACAACTTTTGCTATAAATATTATAAAAGCCTTTGATAGATTTGATTTAGCTTTATATGTTCGTTTATTTGGTGCTGTTTTATCTTTTCTCTCTATCTATATTTTTTATCTATTAAAATTTGATGCTAGTAGTGTTGTATATAGCTTAGACCTCAGCTTTATTGGAATGTTTCTATTATCTTATTACTATAAAAGAAGGCTACTGTCATGAATATATTATTTATCCCCCATGTCCCAAACCTAAATCTTATCAACAGAGTATATGAGTTTGCAAAAAATACCGATAGTTACTTTCTAAATTGGCAAATAGACAACAGCTCACTAAAACACAAGATTGCATCTCAGTTAAACTCTTTGAAATTTAAACAAGATGGCAAAATAGTACAAATCCCACTTCTTTTTAAACCCCAAAAGTTGGCTACAAAGTTTAATACCCTAAATCTAAATAGATTAATAGATAGATTAAAAATAGATGTAGTGGTTAATGCAAATGCTCTGCTTTTTGATATAAAAGAGATAAAAGTGCCTGTAGTCTATGACCTTGTAGATGACCACTTAGAGGTAAATAGCGATATAGGATTAAATAAAGAGCGAGTGCAGAAGATAAAAGAGGACATCAAAAACTCTGTTGGAGTTGTAGCTGTAACTGAAATTTTGGAAAATAAGCTAAAAGAGTTAAAGTTAAATAGAAATACAATCACCATAGAGAATGGTGTCTATATAGAGAGGTTTAAAAATGCTAAAAGTCTAAAAAGAGAGTTAGGCTTAGAGGGTAAGAGAGTTTTTGGATTTATTGGTGGTATTGAGAGGTGGACTGGAATTGATAAAGCAATAGAGGAGTATTTAAAAATTAAAACTAAAGATAGAGCCTTTTTAGTTGTTGGAGGAAATGATGGAGAGTTCTATAGAAGTTTGGTTAAAAAATATAGTAGTGATATTCTGTTTGTTGGTAGGATAAAGCCTGATTTAGTAGCAGACTATTTTAAAACTATTGATGTAGGGTTAATTCCTTTTGAGTTAAATGATTTTACTCATAATGCTCTACCCATAAAGGCTTTGGAGTATGCCCTTGCAGGAGCAACTGTTATATCAACACCATTAAATGGGCTTAAGGCTAAAGCTTTTCCATTTATAGAGTTTTGTGAAATTGAGAATTTTAGTCAATGTATGGAGCAAAGTAATAAAAAGATTGAGTATGATTTTAGTCAGCTTGACTGGGAAAATATGAGTCAAGAACTTATTGACTATATAAGGAGTATTGTTGATGTGTAATAAAATTATACACCTTACTATATCTAAGAGACGTTATGGGGGTGGTGTCTATGGTAGTTATATTTCCAAACTTTCTGGTATTGAAACAGAAGCATTAATAGAGACCAATAGTAGTAATAAGTTTGTAAAACTATTGCAATTTATTATCAATCTATATCGTTTCTCTATAAAGCACAAAAGAGCAACTGTCATACGGAATCTTGATGGCTGTTTCTTTATGAAAAAAAGTCAAAAAAATATAGTTGTATTTCATCATCATCATCCTGTTAAATCCAATAAACTTATAGCTCTTTATCAAAAATTTGTCTATTGGAATTTTTTAAAAAAATTTTCTAAATTTGATAAAGTGGTAGTTGTTAGTCGATATTGGCAGAAGCACTTTGAAGAGCTTGGGTACTTCAATACAGAGTTGATTTATAATCCATTTGATATAAATCTTTATAGAAAAAGAAGAGACAATACCTTTAATGATTTTCTAATGAAATATAGTCTTGACCCACATAAACCTATTGTCTATATTGGTAATCCACAGATAGAAAAGGGTGCAGATATTGCTTATGAAGCACTTAAAGATTTAGATATTCAGATGGTTTCAACTGGTATCAAACATATAGATTTACCTGTTATTCACCTTGAACTCTCTTTTGATGAATATATTACACTTTTACAGATAAGCACTATTAGTGTTTTAATGTCTCGTATTAATGAGGGGTGGAATAGAGTAGCTTTAGAATCAATTTTGTGTGGTACTCCAGTTGTTGGTAGTGGTAAGGGAGGAATGAAAGAGTTGCTTGTTGGAGCAAAACAGTATATTTGTGAAGAGCCTAAAAAACTTAGAGAGATAGTAGTTGAAGTATTAAAAAAACCAGTTGTAGATGAATATTCTATGGAGTATGCCTACTCTTTCTCTTTGGAACGGTTTAATAGAGCATGGGAGGAGTTATTATATGAAGATAAGAGATGATGTAAAAGAGGCACAAAAAAAGATGAATGAGATACTTATAGTCTTTGATAAGATTTGTAAAAAATACAATCTAACCTATTGGTTAGACCATGGTACTCTTCTTGGTGCTGTTAGAAATGGTAAGTTTATTCCTTGGGATGATGATTTAGATGTAACAATGCCTCGAGAAGATTATGAAAAATTTCTTAAAATTGCTCAAGATGAGATGCCAAAGCAGTATTTTTTACAGACACAAAGAACAGATAGGTATTATAAAAACTTTTTTGCTAAGATTCGTGATAGAGGTAGTACATTTATTGATGCATGGGAAGAGAAAAGAGATATTCGCTATCATCAAGGTATCTATATTGATATATTTCCATTAAATAGTATATCTAACAATCCTATTGTAATTTTTTTATATAAAACATCTATTTTTCTCTCAAAAGTAGTACATAATAGATATATTAAATCTATATTTTTAACTAAACCTTTTGTAGCTTTGATTAACTCTTTTCATAGAGAGAATGGAGAGTTTGTAGTTTCAGGTGGTGAAAATATGCACTATGTGATTCACATTGAGAGAGAGAAGATTTTTCCATTAGGAGAGGTTGAGTTTGAGGGGAGGTTATTTCCTGCTCCTAAAGATACTGACTCATACCTAAAGTCAATTTTTGGAGACTCATATATGAAACTTCCACCTAAAGAGAAGCAAAAAGTCCATAGCATACAGATATTGCCAAAAACAGTGTGCAGATATGAAAAAGAGAGTAGTGAGCAGTGAAGAGAAAAATAAGAGTAATAACATATGGAACATTCGATATGTTTCATGTAGGTCATCTTAAACTATTAGAGAGAGCAAAAGCATTTGGAGACGAACTTATTGTTGCTGTCTCTACAGATGAGTTTAATCAAATAAAAGGTAAAAAAACACTTATACCATTTGAACAAAGAGCAGAGATTGTCTCAGCAATAAAGTATGTAGATAGAGTTATTCCTGAAAAAAATTGGGAGCAAAAGGCTCAAGATATTAAAATGAATAACATAGATATTTTTGTTATGGGTAGTGACTGGAGAGGAAAATTTGATGAGCTTTCTAAATATTGTCGTGTTGAGTATTTGGAGAGAACCAAAGATGTATCAACAACATCTCTAAAAGAGTCTTTACAAGAGTTTTACAATATTCATCCAGAAAAACTCAAAGAGGCTATTAATACCATTGAAAATATAATATTGGCATTGAAGTAGATGAAAAAAGTAGCTATTGTTGTTAGTATATATAAAACTGTAAAGTTATCGCAATTAAAAGAGATGTTTGAGAGTCTATATAGGCAAACATTAAAAGGGGATATTTTTGTTAAGATAGATGGAGATATTTCTAAAGAGATTAAAGAGTATCTTGAAAAACAAAAAGATAAAATTACATATATTGATTATAGGAGAGACAATAGAGGTATAGCTTTGTCCTATAATGAACTTTTTGAAGAGGTTTTAAAATCTGACTATGAGTATATTGCACGAATGGATGCAGATGATATTATGGTTTCAAATCGTATTGAGTTGCAATATAATTTTATGCAAAAGAATAGAGAGATAGATGTTGTTGGTGGGTATATTGAGGAGTTTGGTGATAATTTTGAGTATAACAAAATTGTTAAATATCCACTCTCTCAAGATGAGATGTTCTCCTTTTTTTCAAAGAGAGTGCCTATAGCCAATGTCACAACATTTTTTCGTCGCTCCTTTTTTGAGAAAGCAGGTCTCTACCCTACCTCTTCTCCTACCAATGAAGATACACTACTTTGGATGAATGGATTTTCTACAGGGTGTCATTTTGCCAATATTCCTAAAGTGTTAGTGCGTGTACGAGTAAATGAGGCGTTTTTTAAACGCAGAGGTGGTGTCTCTAAGGCATGGAATGATTTTAAAGATAGAGTGCAAGTTATAAAAAAATTAGGATATAATAAACGCTCTTATTTTTATGCCTTGGCACTTTTTATGGTTAATATTTCACCATCAAAAATAAAACAGTTTCTTTATAAGAGGTTACGATGACAAAAAACAGATTTTCTTTAAATCAAGTTACTACATTTCAGATGATTGGGTTGATGTTAATAGCCTATCTCTTTAGCTTTGCTATTCGCATGATATGGGTTTTTCAGTTCCAAGATAATCCATCTTTTATGTGGAATGGTGAGCTTATGATTAACACAAATGATGGGTATTTCTTTGCATCAGGTGCTCAACAGGCTTTAGATGGTTTGCATATGGAAAATCCAAGAGTATTTGGAATATGGGACTATGGTGTTATTTTCTTTACAACACTCTTGGCTAAGATTACACCCTTTTCACTAGAGACTATAATACTCTATATGCCATCAATTATCTCCTCATTGGTTGTTGTTCCTATGATTTTAATAGCAAGACTCTATAAACAGACACTATGGGGATTTTTTGCGGCACTGCTTGGAAGTATTACTTGGAGTTACTATAACCGTACTATGGTAGGGTACTATGATACCGATATGTTCTCAGCTATGGCTCCAATGTTTATTCTGTTTTTCTTAATGAAGAGTACTATCGATTTTAATCTTCGTTCATCACTATATGCAGGTATTGCAATTATTCTCTACCCTTTTTTGTATGACCAAGGTCAAGCGATTGTTTATGCTATTGGTATTATCTATGGGGCTTATATGGTTTGGTTTCATCGTAATGAAAAGGTTACTTACGCTTCATTGATTCTTGTATTTATTGCACTTATGCCTATAGGATTGGAGAAACCACTAAGCTATATAGTTCACTTTATACTTCTTTTTTTAGCCTATTTTATTTTAAAAACTAAAAATATAGAGCAAAAGAAATTAATGATAGGAGCAGGGGTAGCATTTGTTCTCTTTTTACTTTTAGGTAATGTATTTGGGTTAATTTGGGCAAAAGTTGTTAGTTATACGGTAAAAGGTACAAAAGATGGAGCTTTGCATTTCTATGCTGTAAATCAAACCGTTAGAGAGGCAGGAAGAATCCCTTTTGAGACCTTTGCCAATCGTACCTCTGGTTCTATTTTTGGGGTATTGGTTGCTTTAGTTGGGTATGTTGTTTTGGTTATTAGAAGACCAGCCTTTATTTTGGCTTTACCTCTAATTGGTATTGGTATATTCTCTTTATGGGGAGGGCTTCGT
The DNA here is from genome assembly GCA_026996165.1 of Campylobacteraceae bacterium. Taxonomy (GTDB): domain Bacteria; phylum Campylobacterota; class Campylobacteria; order Campylobacterales; family Sulfurovaceae; genus UBA1140. The sequence goes on along the minus strand of JALWMP010000179.1, from coordinate 11,227 downwards.
TTTACTGTCTATGCTGTACCTGTTGCCGCAATGAGTGCTGTTTATCTTTTCTATTATATATTTAATTTAATAAAGAATAGTGAGCAAAAAATATTCATATTAATTACAGCCTCTTTCTTATTATTTTTAGAACAATTTTCAATATTAGTACAAAAATATATTATTCCAAATCAAATAAATTTTATAGAAGCATTAGGGAAGGCAATATATAGTATTTGGGATAGTATCCAAAATACTATTATGGTAGGAATGTATAATATCTTAATACCACTCTTTATGACTTTCTTAGCTATTGGAATATATATTTTAATAGAAGAAAAAAAATATAAAATAAATCAAATATTTTTTATATCGTTTCTAGTATTATTAATGTTTATACCAAACATAACACATATTATAGGTTATAGAGTACCAACAGTACTAAATAAAGCAGAGGTTCAAGACCTAGTAGATTTAGATAAGGTAGCTAGTTCTAAAGACTATACACTTAGTTGGTGGGATTATGGGTATCCTATTTGGTACTACTCTGACACCTCAACACTTATTGATGGAGGTAAACACAACAACGATAACTATATTATCTCTAAAATTATGTTCTCAACTTCACCAATGCAGGTTGCAAACTTAAGTCGTTTAGCTGTTGAGACCTATGTGGACTCTAACTACTCAGTTGTAGCAAATAAGATATTTGAGAAGGTAAATCCTAGAAGACTCTTAAATGACTTAAAAAAATCTGACTATAAACTTCCTAAAAAAACTAGAGATGTTTACCTCTATTTACCATATAGAATGTTAAATATTTTTCCAACTGTTGGTGTTTTTGGAAATCTTAACTTAAAGACAGGGAAAAAGCAGAGAAATATTATTTTTTATCCAACTGCTCCTTATCAACAACATGGGACACAAGTTCTTTTACAAAATGGTATAATATTTGATACAGCTAAAGGAACAGTCTCTTTAGGTAAAAATAGTTATAAAGTTTACCATTTTGACCAAGTAGTATTAGACCAGAAAGGTACACCTACTGTTAACTCATCACTAATGCATATAGATGGAGAGTTATGTGTAGTATATTTGAAAAGTTATAATAGAATGATTGTAATGGATAGAGAGACATATAACTCAACCTATGTTCAGATGTTTATGCTTGGAAATTATGACAAGAATCTTTTTGAGTTGGTTGTCTCATCTCCATATAGTAAAATCTATAGAGTTAAAAGGTAGAAAATGACAGCTTGGGGGAGAGCTTCAAAACGGACTTTTGATATAATTTTTTCATTAGTAGGAGTTGTTTTAACCTTTTGGATTATGTTAATAGCTTTTATAGTAGCTTCAATAGAGACAAAAAGCTTTGGACTTTTTATTCAAAAGAGAATAGGAAAAGATGGAGAGCCTTTTAATGTTTTTAAAATAAAAACAATGAAAAAGGTAGATGGAGTAGATACGACAGTAACAACCTCTAATGATATGCGTATTACAAAGAGTGGGGCTTTTTTTAGAAAAACAAAGATAGATGAGTTACCTCAACTTTTTAATGTACTTTTTGGTTCAATGAGCTTTGTTGGTCCTCGACCAGATGTAGAGGGTTATGCTGATAAGTTAGAGGGAGAAGATAGAGCTATTCTTACTATTAGACCTGGTATTACAGGTCCTGCTTCTATAAAATATAAAAATGAAGAGGAGATTTTAGCAAAACAGCCCAATCCAAAAGAGTATAATGATAAAGTGATATGGCCAGATAAGGTAGCTATTAATCTACAATATATTAAAGAGTGGTCTTTTGCAAAAGATATAGAGTATATCATAAAAACAATAAGAGGGTAAGGCAAATGAAAAGACTTTTTCTATCTCCTCCACACATGAGTGGCAAAGAGCAAGAGTATATAGCAGAGGTATTTGAGAGTAACTATATTGCTCCTTTAGGGGAATTTGTAAATAGATTTGAAGATAGCATTAAAGAGTATACAGGTGCTAAAAATGCTTTAGCTCTATCAAGTGCTACAGCAGGACTGCATTTAGCTCTTAGGGTTTTAGGTATTGGTAGGGGAGATACTGTTTTAGCTTCTACTTTTACCTTTATTGGCTCTGTAAATTGTATTTTATATCAAGGAGCAATTCCTGTTTTTATTGATAGTGATGAGAGTTGGAATCTCTCACCTAAACTATTAAAAAAAGCAATTAAAGAGTTAGAGGTAAAACCAAAAGCACTTATTTTAACTCACCTTTATGGTCAAATGGCAAAGATAGAGGAGATAGTTTCTATTTGTAAAGAGCATAACATCTATCTAATAGAAGACTCAGCTGAATCTTTAGGAGCTTCATATAAAGGTAAACAGAGTGGAGTGTTTGGAGATTTTGGAGTCTACTCTTTTAATGGAAATAAGATTTTAACCACAAGTGGTGGTGGAGTGCTAGTCTCACCTAACAAAGAGTGGATAGAGAAGGCTAAATTCCTTTCAACCCAAGCAAAAGAGCCTTTTTTGCACTATGAGCATAAAGAGTATGGTTATAACTACCGAATGAGTAATGTTTTAGCTGCTATTGGTGTAGCTCAAATGGAGGTATTGGACAAAAGAGTAGAAAGAAAACGAGAGATATTTGAGTTCTATAAAGAAGAGTTAAGTGATATTGATGAAATCTCTTTTATGCCAGAGATTGAGAACTCACAAGGAAATAGATGGTTAAGTACTATTTTATTTAAAAAAACAGACCCTTTAAAAGTTGTAGAGGCTTTAGAAGAGGTAGATGCCGAGAGCCGACCTTTGTGGAAACCTATGCACCTACAAGAGCTTTTTAAAGATGCCAAATCATTTGTTGATGGCACAAGTGAAGATTACTTTAAAAGAGGGCTGTGTCTACCATCTCCTACAAGTAGTTCAAACAGAGAGTTAATGCGTGTTGTAGAGGCAATTAGAAAAGTATGTCAATAGCTTCTTCTATCTTTAAACCGACCAATAGAAAAAGGGTTATTTTTTTTATACTGTTTGATTCTCTAATTTCTGTTGGAACAGTTGCACTTGCTTATCTTTTACGTTTTAATTTTGAAATACCCTTAGAGTTTTTTAGGGGAATGAGTTTAATGATACTATTTTTAATCCCTTTAAAGGTCTTTCTCTTTTTTAAATTTAGAATATATTTTGTAGCATGGCGATATTTTGGGCTTTTGGAGTATAAAAAGATAGTAGTTGCTCATATTTTAGCTTATTTTTTATTTTCTATTATTTTTTTAGTTTTTAATAATTTTTTCTCTCCTTTCCCTCGTTCAGTAATTTTTATTGACCTCTTTTTATCTCTTTTTTTTATTGGATTTTTACGTATATCGAGACGTATTTACTTAGAATCTTCTTTAAATAGTGAGTATTTACCTACACTTATTGTTGGAGCAAATGATAAATCTACAGATGTTATAAAGAGTGCATTAAGAGGTGAAATACCCTATTTGCCTGTAGCTCTTCTTTCAAATAAGAAGAATCTAATAGGTACATATTTTTCTAACTTAAAGGTCTATAGTGAAGAGTCATTTGAAGATGTTATAAAAGAGTATGAGGTTAACTCTATTGTTATTACCTCTTCTTTAGAACAAAAAGAGTTAGATAGAGTATTTACTAAAGCTAGAGAGTTAGGTATTAGTGATATTAAAATAACACAGATGTTTAAAGAGGATAAACCTTCATTTAAAGATATATCTATTGAAGATTTATTAGCACGAAAACCAAAAGATTTAGATAATATAACCATTGCTAACTTTATAGCAGGTAAAACAGTTCTAATAACAGGAGCAGGAGGAAGCATAGGTAGTGAACTCTCTCGGCAAGTTGTGGCATTTGGGGCAAGGCAGATAATACTTTTAGACCATAGTGAGTTTAATCTATATCAGATTACAGAGGAGTTAAAAGATGCAAATATTGTCTCTGTGATGATTAGTGTTCAAAATAGAGAAGCTTTAGATAAGCTATTTATGCAGTATCTACCAGATGTTGTTATTCACGCTGCTGCCTATAAACATGTGCCATTGTGTGAAGAGAATATAGACTCTGCTATAGAAAATAATGTGTTTGGAACTAAAAATGTTATTGATTTGTCTGTAAAGTATGAGGTTGAGAAGTTTGTTCTTGTCTCTACTGATAAGGCTGTTCGTCCTACAAATGTTATGGGAACAACCAAACGTATTTGTGAACTCTATGCACATGCTATACCATCTAATAAAACAGAGATAGTAGCTGTTCGTTTTGGAAATGTTTTAGGCTCTTCAGGTTCAGTAATTCCTAAGTTCAAATCACAAATAGAGAAGGGGGAAGACTTAACTGTTACTCACCCAGAGATTACACGTTACTTTATGATGATACCAGAGGCTTGTCAGTTGGTACTCCAAGCAGCATCTATAGCTAAAGGTGGGGAACTTTTTATCTTGGATATGGGTGAGCCTATTAAGATAGTTGATTTGGCTAAGAAGATGATAGAGCTTTCAGGTAGAGATGATATTAAGATTAAATTTACAGGTCTAAGAGCTGGAGAGAAGCTCTATGAGGAGTTGTTGATAGATGATGCTGATTTGAAGACAGAGTATGACTCTATTTTAGTTTCTCGAAATCCACCTGTAGACTATAAGAAGCTTTTAGCTCAACTTGAAGATTTAAAAATTAGAAATAGATTAGAGGTTTTAAAAGAGATTGTTCCTGAATTTAACCATAAGGTATAGTTATGAATATTATTGAAAAGGCTAAAGAAGTTTTTAAAATAGAGTCTGAAGCTATTGCTAACTTAGTTAATAATTTAGATACTAATTTTGAAAAATCAATAGAGGCTATTTTAGTTTGTAAAGGAAAATTAATTATTTCAGGTATGGGAAAGTCTGGGATTATTGGTAGAAAGATTGCTGCAACAATGGCAAGTACAGGAACACCTAGTTTCTTTTTGCACCCTGCTGAAGCATACCATGGAGATTTAGGTATGATTGAAAAAGATGATATTGTACTACTTATTTCTAATTCTGGAGAGACAGATGAGGTACTAAAGCTTATTCCTTTTTTGAGAGAACAGAAAAATATTATAATTGCTATGAGTAGTAATCCTCTTTCAACATTAGCTAAAAACTCAACATACCATTTAAATATATATGTAGAAAAAGAGGCATGTCCTCTTCAACTTGCTCCTACTTCATCAACTACTGCAACTCTAGTTATGGGTGATGCTTTGGCTATTACACTTATGAAGTTAAGAGATTTTAAAGATAGTGATTTTGCACAGTTTCATCCAGGTGGTAGTCTAGGACGAAAACTATTAACAAGAGTAGAAGATGTCATGAAAAAAGATAATTTACCTATTGTAAATAAAGATAGTTCCATAAAAGATATTATTCATACTGTATCTAAAGCACGGTTAGGATTAGCTATTGTTCAAGATGCTAACTCTACGGTTGGGATTATTACCGATGGAGATATACGTCGTGCTATGGAGGAGTTTGAAGATACATTTTTTAAACTAAAAGCAGAGTATTTAATGACAAAAAATCCTAAGACTATTCAAAAAGAGGCAAAACTGATTGATGCTCAAAATTTAATGAATGATTATAAAGTGAACTCTCTTTTAGTTGTAGATAATAATAAACTTTGTGGAGTAGTGCAAATTTATGATTTAGCTCTTTAGTTTTAATTAACTATTAGCTATAATCTTAAAATAATATTAAATTAGAAAGTGAATAATCTATATGAAAATAGCTATAGCAGGTACAGGATATGTAGGACTCTCAAATGGAGTCTTATTGGCTCAACATAATGAGGTTGTAGCACTAGATGTAGTTCCTAAAAAAGTAGAGATGCTTAATAATAAGCAATCTCCGATTGAAGATAAAGAGATAGAAGAGTATTTAAAAAATAAGCCATTGAACTTTAGAGCTACTTTAGATAAAGAGGAGGCTTATAGAGATGCTGATTTTGTTATTATCTCTACGCCAACAGATTATGACCCTGAAACAAACTATTTTGATACCTCTTTAGTTGAAGTGGTTATTAGAGATGTTATTGCTTTTAATCCTAACCTTACAATGGTTATAAAATCAACAGTTCCTGTAGGTTTTACAAAGAGTGTTCGAAAAAAATATAAAAGTGAAAATATTATCTTCTCTCCAGAGTTCTTAAGAGAGGGAAAAGCTCTCTATGACAACCTTTATCCATCACGTATTATTGTTGGAGAACGTTCTAAAAGGGCTGAAGTTTTTGCTAATCTTTTAGCTAAGGGAGCTATTAAAGATAATATTAATATTCTCTTTACTGACTCAACAGAAGCAGAAGCAATAAAACTCTTTTCAAATACCTATCTTGCTATGCGTGTAGCTTACTTTAATGAGTTAGACTCTTATGCACAAGCTCATAACTTAGACTCTAAACAGATTATTGAGGGGGTTGGTCTTGACCCTAGAATTGGTACACACTACAATAACCCATCTTTTGGATATGGTGGTTACTGTCTACCAAAAGATACTAAACAGCTTAGAGCTAACTATGAGGGTGTTCCTAGTTCACTTATTGGAGCTATTGTTGATGCAAATCGTACGCGTAAAGATTTTATTGCCGATTCGATTGCCTCTAAAAATCCAAAAATAGTGGGTATATATCGCTTAGTTATGAAGAGTGGTTCAGACAATTTTAGAGCTTCAGCTATTCAAGGAATTATGAAACGTCTTGAAAAGAGAGGAGTTGAGATTGTTATTTATGAACCAGCTTGTGAAGATGATTTATTTTCTAATTTTAAAATAATTAAAGACTTAAATGAGTTTAAAAAAATATCTGATATTATTGTTGCAAATAGATTATCAGATGATATAAAAGATGTTGAAGAGAAAGTCTATACAAGAGATATATTTAATAGTGATAGTTAAACTTGTTTATACTGATTAGGAGGCTGGAGCTTCGTAATTTCATTAGCATTGAGCTGGTACTTAAGAGTAATAAATAATTAGGAGATAATATAGTGAAAATTTTAGTAACAGGTGGAGCAGGATATATTGGTTCACATACAGTAGTATTGCTTATTGAAGCAGGGTATGAGGTGATTGTTTTTGATAATTTTTGTAACTCTTCGAGAGAGAGTATTAATAGAGTTGAGAAGATTGTTGGACAAAAAATAACAGTTTTTGAAGGTGATATTAGAAGTAGAGATGATTTAGGAAAAGTTTTTAGTTCTAATAAGATAGATGCTGTTATTCACTTTGCAGGACTTAAAGCTGTAGGTGAATCGGTAGAACAACCTTTAAGATATTATGACAATAATGTAAATGGAACAGTCATACTTTGTGAAGTGATGGAAAAATACAACTGTAAATCTATTATCTTCTCCTCATCTGCAACAGTTTATGGTGACCCTCATACTACTCCTATTTTAGAGAGTTTTCCTACCTCTGCTACAAACCCTTATGGAAGAAGTAAACTCTTTATAGAGGAGATTTTAAGAGACCTTTATGTCTCTGATAATGATTGGAAAGTTATTTTACTCCGATATTTTAACCCTGTAGGGGCTCATAACTCTGGAACTATTGGTGAAGACCCAAATGGAATTCCAAATAACCTTATGCCATTTATTGCTCAAACAGCAGTTGGTAAAAGAGAGTATCTATCTGTCTTTGGAGATGATTATGATACTCCTGATGGAACAGGTGTAAGAGACTATATTCATGTAGTCGATTTAGCACAAGGTCATGTTAATGCTTTAGATAGATTAGATGATTTTTCAGAGGTTATGACTATTAACCTTGGAACTGGTAAAGGCTACTCTGTATTAGAGATGGTTAAAGCATTTGAAAAGGCTTCAGGTAAAAAAGTACCTTACAAAATAGCTCCAAGACGAGCAGGAGATATTGCTACTTGTTTTGCAGACCCCTCTTATGCTAAAGAAGTTCTTGATTGGGAGGCAAAAAGAGGTATTGAGGAGATGTGTGAAGATGGGTGGCTATGGCAGAGTCAAAATCCTGATGGGTATCTAACTAAGAGTTAATCTTGATATATTGCTTACTTTGTTATAATTCCTAAATAATTTTAGGGATAAGAGTGAACTAACTATGATACGAACACGTTTTGCACCATCACCAACTGGTTATCTACATATTGGAGGGCTAAGAACATCTCTCTTTTCATGGCTTTGGGCTAAGAAAAACCAAGGAGAGTTTCTACTTAGAATAGAAGATACAGACTTAGCACGTAACTCAGAGGAGGCTGTAGAAGCTATTTTAAAAGCGTTTGATTGGGTTGGTATGAGCTATGATGGGGAGGCTATTTTTCAGTCTAAACGGTTTGATTTATATAAAAAATATATTGACCAACTCCTAGAAGAGGGCAAAGCCTATAAGTGCTATATGACTAAAGAGGAGCTAGACCAACTTAGAGAGGAGCAAAAGGCAAAAGGTGAGAGAACTCGTTATGATGGACGTTACCGTGACTTTACTGGAACACCTCCAGAGGGAGTAGAGCCTGTTGTTAGAATTAAAGCTCCACAAGAGGGAAAAATCTCATTTGTTGATGGTATTAAAGGTGAATTTAGTGTTGATGCCTCTGAAGTAGATGATTTTATTATTGCTCGTTCTGATGGTACACCTACATATAATTTTGTAGTGGCTATAGATGATGCTTTAATGGGCTTAACAGATGTGATTCGTGGAGATGACCATCTATACAACACACCAAAACAGATAGTCGTCTATGAAGCGTTAGGCTTTAGTGTTCCAAATTTTTACCATGTAGCTATGATAAACAACGAGCAGGGTAGAAAGCTCTCTAAACGTGATGGTGCTACAGATGTTATGGAGTATAAAGCTTTAGGGTATCTACCTGAAGCACTTTTGAACTTTTTAGTACGACTAGGTTGGAGTCATGGTGACCAAGAGATATTTTCTGTTGAAGAGATGATAGAGCTTTTTGACCCTAAAGATATAAACAAAAGTTCATCGAACTACAATCTTGACAAACTATTATGGCTTAATGCTCACTATATTAAAAATAAGCCTCACGATGACTTAGCCGAACTATTGGTAGATTTTGGGGTAGATATTAGAGATAGTGATAAAAGAGATTTAATCTTAAATGCAACAAAAGAGCGTGGAAAGACTTTAGTGGAGTTGGCTAGTCAGATTAATCTAATTTTAAATGCACCGAGTGAGTATAATGCAAAAAATGCTAAAAAAGCCTTTAAGGGTGATGCTGTTGAGATTTTAGGTGAGTTTGTAGAGATGCTAAAGGGTGCAAATGCCTCTACTAAAGAGGAGTACCATGCTGTTATTGAATCTATAGTAGCTAAAAGAGAGATAGGTTTTGGAAAAATTGGGCAACCTTTGCGTGTAAGCCTTTTAGGCTCTATGACAGGTTCAGGGCTTGATGAGATTATGGCTATTTTGGGTACAGAAGAGACAATAAGAAGAGTTGAAAAAGCCATAGAGTTTATAAACGCGTAGGGTACACGTTTAATAATATAAAACTGGTTACGAAGCTCTAGCTTCGTAACCCAATATTGGAGTACAAATTTTCAAAAAAGTTGTTATTCTAATATGCATTCCCAAGCTGGAGCTTGGGAACGAGAGTAAAGAGCAAGGTAATATAAAAATGATAAAGAAAACAATTTTTAGAGAATATGACATAAGAGGAATTTTTGAAAAAGAGCTAAATGAGCAAAGTGTAAAACTTATTGGTTACTTTTTGGGAAAAAAGATTAAAGTTTTAGGTGGTGTAGTAGCCATTGGTTATGATGCAAGAACTCACTCTCCTATTTTACGTGACTACTTAGCTTCTGGACTAAATTTTGCAGGGTGTAAAGTGTTAGATATGGGCATGGTAGCAACACCTGTAAACTATTTTTCAAACTATGTACAACCAACAAATATAGAGGAGCAAGTTAATAGCTCTATTATGATAACAGGCTCACACAATCCAAGTGAGTATAATGGATTTAAGATAACACTAGATAAAGCTCCATTTTTTGGAGAAGAGATATATGCTTTAGGTGATGATATTATTGCAAATAGCAGTATGCAGATACCAACTAATACAGAACGAATAGCAATAGAGTCTAAAAAACAGTATATTGAGTATATGGTTAAGAATTTCTCTCATCTAAAAGGCTTTAACAAAAAGATAGTAATAGATGGTGGTAATGGGGTTGTTGGTACTGTTATAACCGATATTTTTGATGCTTTAGAGTTAAACTATAAGGGTATATATTTAGAGCCTGATGGAACATTTCCAAACCACCACCCAGACCCATCTGTAGAGTCAAATCTAGCAGATATTAAAGCACTATTAAAAAAAGAGGGAGATATTGCCTTTGCTTATGATGGAGATGCAGATAGAATTGCAGTGCTTACTCATAAGTACAATATTAAAGGTGACCAGATGGCACTTCTGTATGCTATGAAGATGGAAAATCCAACAGTCATTGGCGAGGTAAAGTGTTCACAAGTGATGTATGATGAGCTAGAGCGACGAGGGGCAAAAGCTATTATGTACAAAACAGGTCACTCAAATTTAAAAGTAAAAATGAGAGAGACCCATGCAGATTTGGCATGTGAGGTAAGTGGGCATATCTTCTTTAAACATCGCTACTTTGGGTATGATGATGCTATCTATGCAACACTTCGTATGTTAGAACTCTTACAAGAGGGAGTTAACCTCGATGAGGAGTTAGAGGCTCTTCCTAAAGTATACTCTACAGAGGAGATTAAGGTAGCCACAACCGATGAGGAGAAGTTTGTTTTAATTGATACTATTAAAAAACTACTTGAAAATCCTCCTAGTAGTTTTCCTAAAATTGTAGATATTATAGATGTAGATGGAGTGCGAATAAACTTTGAGAAAGGTTGGGGTTTAGTTCGTGCTAGTAATACTACTCCTGTACTTGTTACACGTTTTGAATCTACAGATGAAGCTTTAGCTAAAGTCTATGAAGATGAGGTCAATAGAGTTATTTTAGAAGCTAAAAAAATGGTAGGGTAGTCTAATGAGAAATAGACTCCACTTTAACCGTTCTACTTTTGAGACAGATGAGAAACAAAAACTATTTAGAGAGATAGATAAAGAGCGTTTGAGTATAGGCTACTATAATTTACCTGAACAGAATATTGATGAGATTTTAGAGTTTGTAAATAGCTTTAATAAGAGTATTGAAACTATTGTTGTTTTGGGTATTGGTGGTAGCTCTCTAGGTGCAAAAGCAGTCTATGAGTTTCTAAAACCTGTTAAAAAACCAT
>JALWMP010000178.1 GCA_026996165.1 Campylobacteraceae bacterium | reverse complement strand
ACGCTACAGTGCCTATGCTGTCGGCAATAGTAGCTACATAGTAAAAACAACACACCCAAATAACCCAGACTTTACCGACAATATAAAAGCTTGGAAAGAGAGCATAGAGAGCTTTTGCCAAGCAACAGCGTTTTTAGGTTTAGAAATTTTAGAGTTTGTCGATGGCAAAGAGGAGGCTTTTGTAACCTTTAAGGCTAAGCTCTCATCAGGAGATATGGTAGAGAGAAGTAGATTTTTAAAAGAGGGTGGTGAGTGGCTCTATGAGAGTGGAGAGTTTGAGTAATGCACTTTAGTTTTTTGTACCCCTATGCTCTGTTGCTTCTGCTACTGTTGCCCTGTTTTGTTTGGTGTAGAAAAAAGGCTCAAATCATCTACTTTCCAAAAGAGGAGTGGCTACCAAAACAGAGCTTTGCTTGGGACAACCTGCTTTTGTGGACAATGGCTATCTATACACTACTAGTCATAGCCCTTGCGTCACCTTTTTACTATAGCTCAAAGAGTAGTAGCCATAAAAAGGGGCGAGATTTGGTATTGGTTTTAGATACAAGTGGCTCTATGGCAGAGCGTGGCTTTAACAAAGAGAACCCCTCTCTAAGCAAATACGACACCTCTGTAGACCTAGCAAAAGCGTTTATAAAAAATCGACACGATGACAATGTAGGTTTAGTGGTCTTTGGAACATTTGCTTTTACAGCCTCACCTCTTACTTACGACCTAGAGGCACTTGTTGAGATGTTCGATTTAATGAGTAGTGTAGGCATAGCAGGAACATCAACAGCCATTGGTGATGCTTTGGTAGAGGGGCTAAAAACCCTTAAAGCAGGAGAGGCAAAATCAAAAGTGCTAATCTTGCTAACCGATGGCGTACACAATGCAGGAGAACACTCTCCACGACAAGCAGTAGCTTTAGCACAAGAGCAGGGGGTTAAGGTCTATACCATAGGCATAGGTAAAAAGAGTGACTACGATGTTCCTCTTCTAAAGAGCATTGCCAAAGATTCAGGAGCTAAGAGCTTCTTTTGTCAAAATAGCGATGAGTTAAAAGAGGTCTATGAAGAGATTGCTAAACTAGAGCCTAGCCCTATTCGTTCAGAGGAGTATCTAAACCAAGTGTCGCTTTTTCTCTACCCTTTGGCTTTAGCTATGGGGTTGCTACTGTTGCTAATTTTACGATATGAGGAGCGAGAATGAGCTTTTTAAATGGTGCTGTTTTGTGGCTACTTCTTCCTTTGATAGCCTATGTTATAAAGAGCAAAAAGCAGAACCTCTCTCAATATCTGCGTTGGGTGGTTTTGGCACTTTTGATTGTTGCTATGGCTAGACCAGCACTTTTTGAGTCTAAAAGCTCTAAAAAGGTAGAGGCTCAGTCACTAATCTTTGCTCTTGACCTCTCACGCTCTATGAGTGCAAAAGATATTAAACCTAGCAGAAGAGAGGCAAGTCAAGAGAGCATAAAGGTTTTTTTAAAGCAGAACCAAAAAGACCAGATTGCTCTAGTTGGTTTTACTATTAACCCTCTGCTTCTCTCTCCTCCAACTACCGACCATAAGTTAGTAGCCTTAGCACTAGAGAACTTAAATAGTGACTACATCTTAACCAAAGGAACAGACCTAAACAGGCTCTTTAAAAAGATAGCCAAGTTTAGTGACAAAGCAAAAAAAGTAGTTCTCTTTAGTGACGGTGGCGATGAACCAATAAGCGATGAGTTAGTAGAACTCTTAGAGGATGAAAAGATAAAAGTAATGGTGGTAGCCATGGCAACTAAAGAGGGTTCAGCCATTGAGAAAAAAGATGGAACTTTAGTACAAGATAGAGCAGGAAATATTGTTGTCTCAAAGCTCAATAGCTCACTAAAAAAGCTTACTCAAAATGGGGGAGTCTTTCTTCCTTTTAATAGTGTTAGCTCTACCGTTAATAGCATAGATAAGTGGTTAGAGCAACAAAAAGATGGAGAGACCATAACAAAAGAGAGCCGAAGCTACTTTGAGTTGGCATTTGTACCTCTGCTCTTGGCAATACTACTCTTTTTCCTCTCTGCTACACGCTTTTCTAAAAAGCTACTACCTCTGCTACTTCTAATAGGTGTTGAGCTTCAAGCCGATGAGGTATTTACTAAGC
>JALWMP010000177.1 GCA_026996165.1 Campylobacteraceae bacterium | reverse complement strand
TCAAATATCTTAAATAAGGCTAATGATTTGGGAATGTTTCTCTTTAAAACACACTTTCTCTCTGCCCTAGAGAGATTTAGTGTAAAAAAGAGAGGCTTTAGTAAGATAAAACGAAAGTTTGGGGAGGTGCTAAATGAGAAATAATCAAGGACAAAAAAAGATACCAACAAGCAGAGTCTCACGAGGTGCAGTTGTAACAAAGGCGATGTTAAAGATAGGCATGAGTTCAGGAAAAGGGGCTGTAAAACGAGCCTTTATGTCAAAAGAGAACAAAGAGGCTTCCAAATCAGAGACTCATGCCGAGATTGCAAAAGTGATTATTGACTCATTAGGTACACTCAAAGGGGTTTCGGTAAAGATTGCTCAACAGATAGCTTTAGGTTTGCCTTTTTTGCCACAAGAGTATTTAGATGAGATTTCAAAGTCATTTAATGCTATTCCTCCTATTAATAGAGCGTTAATACGAAAGATTATTAAGCAGGAGTTGGGTGACTACCCAGAAAATATATTTGATAGCTTTGACAACCAAGCCTTTGGAGCTGCAAGTTTAGGTCAAGTTCACCGTGCAACAAAAGCCAAAAAGGAGTTGGCAATAAAAGTTCAATACCCTGGAATCTCAAAAAGCATAGAGTCCGATTTGTCTGTACTTAAGTTTGCATTGAGCCGTTTTGCTAAGGGGCAAGATATTGACCACCTTATGGAGGAGGTGACAGAAAGGTTAACAGAGGAGGTTGACTATGAGCTAGAGGCACAAAATACAAAGTATTATGAGAAGAATCTAAACCATGAGTTGATAGTTGTCCCAACTATTGTCGAAGAGTTGTCAACCAAAACAGTTTTAACCTCTACCTTTTTAGAGGGTAAGAGCTTTGAAGCCTTTTTAAATAGCAATCCAAGCCAAGAGGTACGCAACCACTACGCTCAACTTATCTTTGACAGTTTTTTCATAGGGCTTTACAGACTAAAGATGCTTCATGCCGACCCTAACCCAGGGAATTTTATATTTATGGATGACAATAGGTTAGGTATGATTGACTTTGGATGTGTCAAAAGGGTTGACAGTGAGTTTTTAGATGGTTTCTCAAAACTACATATACTGCTTATGGACAATGCAAGTGATGAAGTAGTAACCAAACAGTACGCCGAGTTAGATATGGTGGACTATGGAGATATGGAAGAGATGTTAAATTTCTATCGCTCTGCTATTAAGCCACTAGATAGAATCTACATAGAAATCTTTGCCCAAGAGAAGTATGACTTTAAAGAGAACAATGACTTTTCAGAGCGTGGGTTTAAGACAATTATGGAGGTACAAAAAAAACAGCGTCACGCTGTGCATAAGATGAATGCAGACTACATCTTTATTGACCGAACTCTGCTTGGGTACTACAATATGTTTGAGAAGATGGAAGCGACTATTGATACTAGGTTTGCACAGAGTTTGATACGAGAGAGGGGTTAACTATGAAACTATTAAACCTACGAATTATTCTACCCCTAAGCTTTTTTCTCTTTATAATCTTCATTATCTATCTAGCCGACACAGCAGATTATAACTTTGCTTTTAGAGTAGTTGGTCACATTCCCTATGGAGACAAGTTTATGCACGGTCTACTCTATGGAGTTATGGCACTGCTTCTTAACTATGGGCTAAACTTTAAAAGCAAAAAGATTTTTGGCTTCAATATGCAAATAGGGGCAATAGTTGTTCTAACCTTTGCAGGATTAGAGGAGATAACCCAATATTGGTTACCTAGTCGGACTTGTGATGTTTTTGATTTTGTTGCTGATGTGGTTGGGGTTGTTTTGTTTTCGTTTTTTAAAATTTAAGCTATAATCTCTTTAAAAAAAGGATATGTAATGCAAAAGCAGAAACGATTTTTATTGGATGAAGCAAGAGCAGTTGAACCTGTGAAAAATACACTACGATTAACTTGGGAGTTTATAGTTTTAAATAAAAAATTTACATTAATAACTATGACTCTATTTTTTATTTTAAATATATTGACACCATATTTAGGTATTTTAGCTATAGTACCTTCTGGTGTATTTTCTTTAATAATTCAGATATATTTTTCTAGGTTGCTATATAATGCACAAGATATTGAAGAGTTTATCGAGTATACTAAAGCCTCAAAGGTAGAAGAAGCAGTATCTAAAAATGCTTTTGTAGCTATAGGGGCTTATTTTGCTTGGATTATACTTTTTATAGCACTTCTATTTATTTTAGGTTTAATCGTAAAAAACTCTGGAGTTCATTTAGAGAGTGTTAAAACAGTTGAGGAGCTTATGCCTGTAGCCCAAATACTTTTTTTACCAATAATTATTTTGGCTCTATTTGTAAGCTATATTCACCCTTTGGTTCTATCTAATATTGCTTTAGCAGAAGATTTTAAAGAGGGATTTTTAGCTCCTTTTACTATTTTCTCTCCAGCTTTATGGAGAGCCTCTTTTAAAAATGGTTACCCAAAATATATTATTATGATTATGGGATTGACTTTTTTAGGAGCATTGCTTTTAGGTATTTTTATGAGTTTACCAATTATCAATATGATTGCAGGATTTATCTTTATAGTTGTAATGTATGTTTATATAATTTTTAACTCTGTAGTTGCAATGATGGGAAGAAGAATTGTAGAGAGCTAAGAATAACTCTTAGCTCTTCTTATTTTTTAAACTATTTTTCTTTAGCTAACTTTTCATAAATAGTTTTAAATTCATGAGAACCTAGACCTCCAACATGAACAACTTTTACTTCACCATGTGGATTAATAGCTACTAAGAAAGGAATTGAACCACCCCATTGAGCTCTTTGACCAACATATGAGATAAATTGAGAATTTGTAGCCTCTTCTCCAGAAAGTAGAGTGTAGTTAATACCTTTCTCTTTTTTAAATAATTTAAGTTGTTCTATAGGGAGACGTTGTACTTCCATTGCAATAATTGCTAAATCTTTATGTTTCTCATCACTTAATGCTTTAAGTACAGGAATCTCTCCTAAACAAGGTGGACAACGATACCCAAAGAAGAGTAAAAATACAACTTTTCCTTTATGTTCTTGAAAAATAATTCCATCTTTAGCTTCATCAACATGCAATATCTTTCCATCAATAGTAGTTAGTTTAAAAAGATTTTTTACTAGCTTCTCAGAACTATCTTTAGTAGGCTTCTCTTGTTTAGTTGCAACAGGAGGTATTGTTGTTTTTTTTGCAATTTCTTCAAGCTTTTCGGGTGTTGTTGTATCTGCATGTTTCTCTACTTTAGTAGACTTTGTTTCAGCTTTATCATCTGAGCCACAAGCTGTTAATAGTAGTGCAAGTAAAATTGTACTTAAAATTTTAATCATCTTTAATCTCTCTTTATTTAATTTTTTCTTGATTATATCAAATTATTGTTAACAGTTTGTCTGTTAACTAGAAGTAAGTTAAAGAGAATTTAGATATATTCTTCTGTATGATAACAATAAATTCAATTTTTAAAGAGATATATAAACATAAACGCATTTTGATTATTGCTAATGTTGTAGCAATAATATCAACACTTATTATTTTGCCTGTTCCTCTACTTATTCCTATATTGATTGATGAAATTATTTTAGGAAAGAGTGGAAAGGTAACTGAGATAATTGACCATTTTTTCACAGTAGAGTCAACTGCATATTACATATTAATTGTTTTAATTGTTACTTTAGTTGCTAAAGCAGTTAGCATGTTGCTTAATCTTTTGCATATTCGGCTTTATACTAAAATATCAAAAGAAGTAATCTATACTATTCGTAAAAAATTATTAAATCATCTTCAGATTGTCTCTATGAAAGAGTATGATATGTTAGGTTCAGGAGCTGTTTCTGCTAAACTTATAACTGATGTAGAGACAGTTGATAAGTTTGTTACTTCAGCAGTTGGAGAGATTGTTGTAGAGTTTTTAACTTTGGTTGGAATTTCTATAGTTATTTTAACATTAAATTGGCAATTAGCACTGCTAATATTACTACTTAATCCTCTTGCCCTCTCTTTCTATATGTATATATTTAAGGCTGTTGCAAAGATAAAGAGAAAAGAGAATAAAGCAATAGAAGTTTTTCAAGATTTTTTAACAGAAAGCTTAGAACTTTACAATCAAATTCGTGTACAAAATCGTGAAAAGTTCTTTTTTCAAGAGATAGATAAAAAAGCAAGAGAGATTAGAGATAGAGGTTATAACTTCTCTTTAAAGAGTGAAATGGCATTAGAGATTTCTCGAATGTTTATTACCTATTCTCATGATATTTTTAGAGCAGTTGGAATTTTTATGGTCTTAATAGGTTCTCTTAGTTTAGGAAAGATGTTAGCAATTTTTGGATATGCGTGGATTATTATGAGACCTGTTGATAAATTAATGAACTTTGTCCATTTATATTTTAATGCTAAAAGTTCAGTTGATAGACTTAATGAAATTTTAGCACTAGATGTTGAACCAAAATATCCACCTAAAGTTAATCCATTTAAAAATAGTGTGACTGCTTCTATTGAACTTAAAAATGTCTCTTTCTCTTATGATGGAGAAGTTGAGGTGTTGAGTAATATAAATCTATTTATTGATGCAGGAGAAAAAGTAGCCATAGTAGGAGAGACAGGAAGTGGTAAGAGTACATTAGCTCAAATATTGATTGGTTTGTACCCTATCTCAAAGGGAGAGATGTTTTATAATGGATATGAGGTTCGAGAGATTGGTTATGAGACTATTCGTGAAAATGTTGGTTTTGTTTTACAATCTCCACTAATGTTTAACAATACATTAAGATTTAATTTAACATTAGGTAAAGATTATAAAGATAATGAGATTTATGAAGCTTTAAAGATAGTTCAACTTGAGAACTTTGTCAATAGCCTTAGTCATGGTCTTGATACTGTAGTTGGAAAAAATGGAACTAAGCTTTCTGGAGGACAACGGCAACGGCTCTCAATCGCTAGGGTACTGTTAGATAATCCTAAAGTAATTATTTTTGATGAATCAACCTCCTCTTTAGATACCCAGACAGAGATAAAGCTTTTAGATGCACTCGATAAATATATTAGAGACAAAACAGTTATTACTATTGCACATAGAGCAAGTAGTATAGCAAGAGCCAATAGAGTAATAGATTTAAACAAACTGTAATTATGGTATAATTGCACTAAAATTTATTTAAGGAACTATAATGAACTATACAAAAAAAATATTAATTATTGGAGTAAGTGGATTTCTTTTTTTAGGGTGTGTAGGAGAGAAACCAGTTCCTTCTTCTAAATCTAAAAAAGGTGTTACAAAAGTTAAAAAAGAGCTTACTGAACAAGAGAAAAAGTATGAACAAGTTGTTGATAAGACTATCAATGACTGTAAAGAGAATGGTATTGAATTAAATAGAGAGAGAACCAAGAAGTTTGTAAGTAAATTTTCACCAGCAGATATTAATAAAATTGTAACTATTAAAAAGAGAATTCCAAAGCCTAACTGTAAACTTTTTGCTGATGAGACATCTTTAGAGAAAGAGAAAAAAGTAAAAATAGCTGTAGCTAAAACAGTAAATGAGTGTAAAGCTTTAGGTGTAGATTTAGATGAAGGAGCAGTTAAAGAGCATATCTCTAAAATTCCTCTTTTTGTAATTAAAAAAGTATTAGATGCAAATAGAACTAGTACCAAAGAAGATTGTGAAAAGATGAAATCTGTACTAAAATAGTATTGTTAAATATAATAAAATATGAAAAGAAAAGAGATATATAATTTTAAGTTGCAAGAGAGAAGCTTTCAAAATGGTAATCTTTTAGTTGCTACTCTACAACCTAAAACACTGCCCTCATATAAAGAGAATCTTGAGAGTTTAGTTAGCTATATTGAAAATAGTTCTTCGGAGATTATTGTTGCTCCAGAACTCTGTTTAACTAGTTTTGACTATGAACACTTTGAAGAGGTAGCTAAGTTCTATTCACTTGCTTTAAAGAGACTTTTAGAGGTGGTAGAGAGGAAGATTTTAGTCTTGACAATGACAAAAAAGAGTGATAATAACTTTTTCAATGAGGCTGTTGTTATTTATAATCATCAAGTTATACATCGACAAGCAAAGTACAAACTTTTTAAGTTAGGTAATGAAGAGAAGTATTTTAAAGCAGGAGATAAAAACTCTATTGTTCCTTTTGAGATAGAGGGAGTTAAGTATGCCATTTTAATCTGTTTTGAGTTACGCTTTAAGGAGCTTTGGAAGCAGATAGAAGGAGCAGATATAGTTCTAATACCTGCACGTTGGGGGCTAAGTAGAAAAGAGCATTTAGAGATTCTATCTAGGGCATTAGCAATTATGAATCAATCTTTTGTTATTGTATCTAACTCTGCTGATGAAGATATGGCGAGTTCCTCAGCAATTATCTACCCTTGGGGAGAATTTTTTGCTAATGACAACCTTGAAATTATTGAGAAAAAAATAGAACTAAAAGAGCTTAAACGTGTTAGGCGTTTAATTAGAATGGATTAGTGTTTACTATTTTGTGTAACGTCAATATCTTCTAGTTGAGTTTCATCTTTTACAATATGTGAAGCATACTCCTTTGCTTTTTGATACTGCTGTGTTGCAAAGTAGAGTTGAGCAATATTTTTATAACTATTTTGAGTAGCCATATGTTCTTCTCCAAAAACCTCTTTGTTAATCTCTAATGCTTTTTTATAGTATTCTATTGCTAAAGAGGTATTTCCTTGAATCTCTTCTAGTACAGCTAAGTTAGTATAAGATATTGCCATATCTATTTTCTCTTTTCTAATAA
Source organism: Campylobacteraceae bacterium (assembly GCA_026996165.1). Lineage (GTDB taxonomy): Bacteria > Campylobacterota > Campylobacteria > Campylobacterales > Sulfurovaceae > UBA1140. The sequence goes on along the minus strand of JALWMP010000177.1, from coordinate 25,513 downwards.
TATCTCTTTTAATATTAATAGTCTGTCTAGTTAAATTTAGAGCTTTAGAAGTCTCTCCCATACTTGCATAGAGTGTTCCTAAATTATTATAGCTTTCAGCTGTACGACTATCTCTATTGCCTAATGCTCTTTTTCTTATCTTTAGTGCTTTAGTCAAATAGGCTAATGCTTTTTTATACTCTCTTGTTCTTTTGTATATAAGTCCAAGATTGTTATAAGAGGTTGCTGTACTTAAATCTTCTGTTCCTAAAAACTTCTCTTTTATAGCAATAGATTTTTTATAAAACTTAATAGCATTTTTGTAATCGCCTCTCTTATATGCCATAACACCTTGGTTGTTTAATATATTTGCTCTCTTTAGTGCTTGGCGTTTTTGTTGAGAGTTATAGTTTTGATGGTTTTTAGGAGGTAAAAGAGGAGAACATGCAGTAAAGAAGAGAATAATCAAAAACAAAAATTTGTGCATTGGTAGAATCCTATTGTAGTTTTTGAAATTATACAATAGGAATTTGAAAGTAGCTATTTATGTTCCTTTTTATAGTAAGAGTTTATTGATTTGAATAAGTTTCTATCAAATAACATTTTTTAATCACATTTTAGATAAAATCTCTTGGAAATAAAATGGGAGAATGGTGACAGAAATTGACAAAAGATGTAAAGCAAGTGCTTATGGTAGAGGAGATAGAGAAGAGGTTTACTCTATATCCTCATATAAAAAAAGCATTTTTAGAGGTCAATAGAGAACTATTTGTTCCAAAAGGTTTTGGACAGATGGCATTTACCTTAGATGCTCTGCCTATGCAACAAAATCAATGGATTTCATCACCTCTAACTGTTGCAAAGATGACTCAACATCTTGAACTAAAAGGTGTTGACTCTGTTTTAGAGATAGGGTGTGGTAGTGGTTATCAAGCAGCAATACTCTCTAAACTTTGCCGTCGTGTCTTTACAATAGAGCGTATAGATTCATTGTTAAAAGAGGCAAAAGAGCGTTTTCGCTCTGAAAAAATTAACAATATTTTTACTCGTTTTGATGATGGTCAACGTGGTTGGAGAGAGTATGCTCCTTTTGAGCGTATTTTATTCTCTGCAACAGCTAAAACTATTCCTCCTGTACTTTTTTCTCAGTTAGCAGAAGGTGGTATACTTCTAGCTCCTATTGAGAAAAATGGTCTTCAGATTATTACTCGTTACTATAAAAAAAATGGAAAAATAACTTCTGAAACTATTGAACCTTGTCTATTTGTTCCTATTGTAGATGGATGTGTTAAATAGATAAAAACTTCATATTTTCTTAAAATTATCTATTATTACTTTAAAACTAAATATTTTCTTTACTAAATTAAACTTTGACAAATAAAAAATATAATATCATATTTTTTAACAATAAGATAATAAAAGAGTATATGAAATGAAACAAAAAATTCTAATAGTATTTGGAACTAGACCTGAAGCAATTAAAATGGCACCATTAGTTAAAAAATTTCAAGAAGAACCTGAAACATTTGATTTAAAAGTATGTGTTACTGCACAACATCGTGAGATGTTAGACCAAGTTTTAGAGCTTTTTGAGATAGAACCTGATTATGACTTAAATATTATGAAATCAGGACAGGACTTGTATGATGTAACCTCTAATGTTCTTCTTGGCATGAGAGATGTTTTATCTGAATTTAAACCAGATATTGTCTTTGTTCATGGTGATACCTCTACAACTTCGTCTACTGCATTGGCTGCTTTTTATCAACAGATTAAAGTAGCTCATGTTGAAGCAGGGCTTAGAACAGGTGACATCTATTCACCTTGGCCAGAAGAGGCTAATAGACAGATTACAGGTGTTTTGTCTAACTACCATTTCGCACCAACTACAACAAGCAAAGAGAATCTACTAAGAGAAAACAAGGACCCAAAATCTATTTTAGTAACAGGAAATACAGTTATTGATGCACTCTATTTAGCATTAGATAAAATTAAGAACAATAGAGATTTAAAAGAGAGTATTATTAACTCTATTGAAGATGAGATTGCAGATGAAGAGTTTAGTTTAGAGTCGTCAAAATTTATTTTAGTAACAGGACATAGACGTGAAAACCATGGGCAAGGTTTTATTAATATCTGTAAAGGTTTAAAAACTATCGCTTTAAATAATCCTAATATATCCATAATCTACCCTGTACATTTAAATCCAAATGTTCAAAAACCAGTAAATGAACTACTTTCAGATGTTAAAAATATCTACTTAATTAAACCGATGCAGTATGAGGCATTTATCTATATGATGGATAAATCTTACTTTATTATTACAGATAGTGGTGGAGTACAAGAGGAAGCACCATCTTTAGGAAAACCTGTATTGGTCATGAGAGATACAACAGAGAGACCAGAAGCCTTAGAAGCAGGTACAGTTAAGTTAGTTGGAACAGATACCAATTTAATTATCCAAGAGGCTGAAAAACTTTTAAATAGTGAAGAAGCTTATGTGTCAATGTCAAAAGCTCATAACCCTTATGGAGATGGAACAGCTTGTGAGCAGATAGTTAATTTTTTTAAAAATCAAGGAGAGTAGATGAAAAGAATATGTGTTATGGGTTTAGGTTATATTGGATTGCCAACAGCAGCATTGTTAGCAAATAAAGGATATGATGTTTATGGTGTAGATGTTGTTCAAACAACAGTAGATACAATTAATAGAGGTGAAATTCATATTGTAGAACCTGAACTTGATACATTTGTTCAAGCAGCAGTTAAGAGTGAAAAGCTGAAAGCAAATACTAAACCTGTAGAGGCTGATGTTTTTATCATTGCTGTACCTACTCCTTTTCATGAGGGATTTGTTCCAAATATTGATTATGTGGTATCAGCTACTAAGGCTATTGCTCCTTATCTTAAAGAAGAAAATATTGTAATCTTAGAGTCTACTTCTCCTGTAGGAACAACAGAAAAAGTGGAAGAGGTATTGCAAGATGAAGGAGTTGATACTTCTAAACTCTATATTGCTCATTGTCCTGAACGAGTTCTACCAGGACAGATAATGCGTGAGTTGGTAGAGAATGACAGAATTGTAGGGGGAACAACTCCAAAAGCTACTCAAAAGACAGTAGAGTTTTATAAAACTTTTGTTGATGGCGAAGTTCTTTCAACAGATGCAAAAACAGCAGAGATGGCAAAATTAACAGAGAACTCTTTTAGAGATACAAATATAGCTTTTGCTAATGAACTCTCTATTTTATGTGATAAGTTTGGTATTGATGTATGGGAGTTAATCTCTTTGACCAATAGACATCCTAGAGTAAATGTTCTAAACCCTGGAGCAGGGGTTGGTGGGCATTGTATTGCTGTTGACCCATGGTTTATTGTCCATGCAGGAGGAGAAGATGCTAAGATGATTCGTACAGCAAGAGAGGTAAATACCTATAAAACAGAATGGGTAATAGAGAAGATAAAAAATGAAGCTTTAAAATTTGAACAAGAGCATGGTCAAAAAGCAAAAGTTGCTTGTATGGGATTGGCATTTAAACCAAATATTGATGATTTAAGAGAGTCTCCAGCACTTTATATTACAAGACGTTTAATAGCAGATGGATTAGATATCTTGGCAGTTGAACCAAATATTAAAACTTTTTCTGAATTTGATATTGTTGACTATAAAAAAGCACTTAAAGAGGCTGATATAGTTGCTTTTTTAGTAGGACATAGAGAATTTATGGGATTAGATACTGATACTAATTTGGACTTTTGTGGAGTTTTAAAGTGAATCATATATTAGTAACAGGCTGTGCAGGATTTATTGGAAGTAATTTTGTACCCTATTTTTTGGAGAAATATCCTGAGTATAGTTTAGTAAATTTAGATTTATTAACTTATGCAGGAGATTTAAATAATCTAAAAGAGGTTGAACAAAATCCAAGATATAAATTTATACAGGGCAATATATGTAATAGAGAGTTAGTAGAGTTTATTTTTCATGAGTATGATATAAGAGGTATTATTCATTTTGCTGCTGAATCTCATGTAGATAACTCTATTAAGAACCCTAATGTTTTTATAGAAACTAATATTAATGGTACTTTTACTCTGTTAGATGTAAGTTATAAATATTGGTTAGAGAAACCTTTTATTTATAAAAATGAGTATAAAGATTGTCGTTTCCATCATATTTCAACAGATGAAGTTTATGGTTCTTTAAATGAAGTTGACCTCTTTACAGAAGAGACACCTTATGCTCCTAACTCACCATATAGTGCATCTAAAGCATCAAGTGATATGTTAGTTAGAAGTTATAATCATACTTATGGACTAGATACAGTTATTAGTAACTGTTCAAATAATTATGGACCTAAACAACATGATGAAAAGTTAATTCCAACAATTATACGCAAAGCACTTGCTGGTGAACCTATTCCTATTTATGGTGATGGTAAAAATATTCGTGATTGGCTTTACGTTTTAGACCACTGTAAAGGTATTGATTTGGTTTATCATAATGGAAAAAGTGGTGAAACATATAATATTGGTGGACGAAATGAGAGAACAAATATAGAGATAGCCAATACCATCTGTTCAATTTTAGATAAAAAAATCCCTACTAATAGAAGCTATAAAGATTTAATTACTTTTGTAGAAGATAGAGCAGGACATGACAAACGTTATGCAATAGATGCTACAAAACTAGAGACAACTCTTTTATGGAAAGCTGATGAAAATTTTGATACTGGTATTATAAAAACAGTTGATTATTATATTGATAAGTATACTTAAATAAATTGATATTCCCTTTAATAAATAATAATAAATTAACATAAAAAATAATATAATATTTAAAATTAAAGGATTAAAAGAATGAAAGGTATTATTTTAGCAGGAGGAAGTGGAACAAGACTTTATCCTATTACGCAGGGTATTTCAAAACAACTTTTACCTATTTATGATAAGCCAATGATATATTATCCTCTATCAGTTTTAATGTTGGCTGAGATTAAAGAGATTCTGATTATTTCAACTCCTTTAGATATTGATAACTATAAAAGACTTTTAGGATATGGTAAGCAGTGGGGAATAGAAATTGAGTATAAAGTTCAACCTTCACCTGATGGATTAGCACAAGCTTTTATTTTAGGGGAAGAGTTTATTGGAGATGATAATGTTTGTCTTATTTTAGGAGACAATATCTTTTATGGTCCAGGGTTGATTCCTATGGTTAAACATGCTTCTAGTTTAGAAGAGGGAGCTGTTGTTTTTGGTTATCAAGTTAAAGACCCTGAGCGTTTTGGAGTAGTTGAGTTTGATGATGAGAGAAATGCTATTAGTATCGAAGAAAAACCACTAAATCCTAAGTCTAATTTTGCTGTTACTGGTTTATATTTTTATGATAATAGTGTTGTTGATATTGCTAAAAATGTCCAACTCTCTGACAGAGGAGAGCTGGAGATTACCTCTATTAATGAAGTATATTTAAAGCAAGGGAAGTTAAAAGTTGAACTCTTAGGAAGAGGTTTTGCATGGTTAGATACAGGAACACATGAGAGTCTGTTATCTGCTGGTCAATTTGTTCAGACTATTGAAGAGAGGCAAGGGTATAAGATAGCTTGTTTAGAAGAGATTGCTTTTGGAAATGGGTGGATTAGCAAAGAACAAGTCTTGGAGATAGCTAAAAAGCTAGATAAAAATCAATATGGTAAATATTTAAAAGAGTTAATAAAATAAAAAGGGAAAAAATGACTTATGTAACAAAGATATATATGCCAGATAGAGAAAAATTTAAAGCATATATTGATGGAATATATGAGAGTGGTTGGCTTACTAATAATGGACCACTTGTTCAAAAATTAGAAAAAAAACTAGAAGAGTTTTTAGGAGTTAAAAACCTACTTTGTATCTCTAGTGGTACAGATGCACTACAACTAGCTTACCGTATTTTGGAGCAAGATGGTAAAGAGGTAATTACCACTCCTTTTAGTTTTGTTTCAACAACAAGTGCTATTGTTGCTGAAAGGTTAAAGCCCGTTTATGCCGATATTGATAGTCAAACCTATAATATTAACCCTGATAATATTGAAAGATTGATTACTAAAGATACATGTGCTATTGCTCCTTGTCATGTATTTGGAAATGCTTGTGATATTGATAAGATTGATAAGATAGCAAAAGAGCATGATTTAAAAGTGATTTATGATGCGTCACATGCCTTTGATGTAAAGTACAAAGGTAAACACATTTTAAACTATGGAGATATGTCTGTTATCAGTTTTCATGCAACAAAAATGTTTCATACTATTGAGGGAGGAGCTTTAGTAATTAAAGATGATGCTCTGTATGAAAAAGCAAAAATTGTAAGAAATTATGGAATTGATGGACCTGACTCTGTAGCTATGTTAGGTGTTAATGCAAAAATAAATGAAGTAGAAGCTGCTATGGGACTATGTATGTTAGAAGAGGAAGATACTATTTTTGAAGATAGAAAAAAAAGTCATGAGTTTTATACAAGTCAGTTAAAAGATTATGTGCAGTTACAGAAAAAAAATGAACATGCAACACAGAGTTATAGTTACTTTCCTGTAGTCTTTAAAAATGAAGAGGAGATGAGTGCTGTTAGAGCAGCTCTGTTGGAGCATGATATTGCAGCTAGGCAATATTTTAAACCCTCTTTAGATACTCTACCTTATGTTAAGTGTAATGAAGTGATGGTAAAATCAAGAGATATTGCTAGTAGAATTTTAGTAATTCCTATGCACTCAGGAGTTGAACCACTTGTAAGTAAAATTATTATTGATACAATTAAAGGAGTGTAGTTATGCAAAAAAGAGTATTGTTTTTAGGTGGTTCAAAATTTCAAATTCCACCTATTCAATATGCTAAAGAGCAAGGGCATTATGTTATTACTTGTGATTATCTTCCTGATAATCCTGGACATGCTTATGCTGATGAATATCACAATGTAAGCACAACAGATGAAGAAGCTGTATTGAAATTAGCAAAAGAGTTAAAAGTAGATGGTATTGTAGCTTATGCTTCTGACCCAGCTGCTCCAACTCAAGCTTATGTTGCCAATAAGTTGGGTCTACCATCAAATCCTTATGAATCTGTAAAAATTTTAGCACGAAAAGATTATTTTCGGGACTTTTTAACTAAACATAACTTTTTAGTTCCTAAATCAAAAAGTTTTTATAACTTAGAAGATGCGTATGGTTGGTTTGATGAGCTTGAAAAACCAATTATTGTAAAACCTGTTGATTCTTCTGGAAGTAAAGGAGTAACGAAAATAGAGACCAAAGAGGAGTTAGCCAAAGCATTTTCATATGCTTTAGAGTTCTCAAGAGAGAAAAAGGTTGTTTTAGAGGAGTTTTTTGTTAGAGATGGTTATCAAGTAGCAGGTGATGGTTTTGTTGTTGATGGTAAGTTAGTTTTTAGATGTTGGGCAAATGAACACTTTGATAAACTCTGTAATCCTTATGTGCCTATTGGAGAGAGTTTTCCCTCCATTATGAGCGAATATACTCTTAAACAAGCACAATCTGAGACACAAAGACTTTTAGATTTATTAGGTATGAAACAGGGTGCTTTAAACTTTGATTTTCATTACAACAGCAAGGGTGATTTCTCTTTTTTAGAGCTTGGACCTCGTAATGGAGGAAACCTAATTCCAGAGGTTATTAAGTATGCAACAGGTGTAGATTTAGTTAAATATACTGTCGACTCAGCATTAGGATTGGATTGTAGTGAACTAACTATGAAATCTACTAAGGGATTCTACTCCTCATATATGTTACATGCCATAGAAGATGGTATAGTTCAAGATATTTGGTATAGTGATGAGATTAAGAAGAATATTATAGAAGAGAATATCTTTGTTAAAGTTGGAGATAAGGTAAAAAAATTTGATGGTTCTCATGAAACTTTAGGAACAATGATTATGAAGTTTGAATCAAATGAAGAGATGCTTGAAAAGATGGATAATATGGAAAAATATTTGAGGGTTATTGTTAAGTGAAATGAAAGTATCAGACTATATAGTTGAGTTTCTAATTCAAAAAAAAATAGATAAGGTGTTTGGATATATTGGGGGAAATAATGCTCATCTTTTTGATTCAATAGATAAATATGAAGCCATTGAATTGGTGAACTCTCGTCATGAACAAGCTTCAGGATTTGAAGCAGAAGGGTATGCAAGAGCAACTCTAAAAACAGGTATCTCTACAGTAACTAGTGGACCAGGGGCTACCAATTTAGTAACCCCTATTGCTAGTTGTTTTTTAGACTCTATACCAGCACTTTTTATAGTAGGAGACATTAACTCTTTTGAGAGAGATTCATCAAAAAGAATGAGACAAATTGGATTTCAAGATATAGATATTGTCTCTATTGTAAAGCCTATTACTAAATATGCTGTTTTTATTGATAATCTTAAAAATCTTAGGTATGAATTAGAAAAAGCATACTTTTTAACACAAGAGGGAAGAAAGGGACCTGTACTTATCTCTTTACCTGTTAACTTTCAATATCAAGAGCAATATGAACCCAAACAGGAGTCCTCTTTTTTTAAGAGTCAAGAGTATTATTCTATAATAGAGAGTAGAGATAATATAAATATTAGTAAAAAAGATATTACAAAAGTAATTAACTATTTAGAAATAGCAAAACGTCCTGTAGTTTTAGCTGGACATGGTGTTACTCTAGCCAATGCAAATAAAGAGTTAGCTAACTTTCTTAATAAAACAAAAATACCCTTAGTTCACTCATTAATGGGAAAAGACATAATTGATGAAGAATATCTCTATAATTTGGGATTTATAGGTAGATGGGGCAATAGATATGGTAATTTGACACTAGCCAATAGTGACTGTATTTTAGTGCTTGGTTCAAGAATAGATACCCTACAGACAGGTCGAAATGTTAAAGAGTTTGCTAAAAATGCAATTATTATTCAAGTTGATATTGACCCTAGTGAATTAGGGAAAAGAGTTCCAGTTGATTTAGAGATTTTAGGAGATGTTAAAGATTTTTTAAAACTATTAAATCAAGAGGTAAAGTCAAAAGAGATAACACCATGGAACAAAAAGGTACTATCATATAAAGAACACTACCCTCATACGTATACACTTGAAAACCAAGATAAAATAGGTAATCAGATTTTATCATATATTTCAGAATGTTCAAGAGATGGTGATATTTTTACTATAGATGTTGGAGAGCATCAGATGTTATCAGCACAAGCACTTGCTCTAAAACCAAAACAACGTGTTCTTTTTACAGGTGGATTAGGCTCAATGGGATTTTCTCTACCTGCTGCTATTGGAGCAACCTTAGGAGCAAAAGAGAGAACCATTGTTATTTGTGGTGATGGTGGAATGCAGATGAATATTCAGGAGTTAGAAGTTATACGTAGCCAAGGGTTACCTATCAAAGTTTTTATTTTAAATAACTCATCTCTATATATGGTTACAGGAATGCAAGATATTTTTCTTAATGGAAACTATGTTGGAACAAAAAAAGACTATAGCTCTCCAAATTTTAAAGCAGTTGCAGAGGCATATAATATAAAGGCTTATCAAGTCTCTACTTTTAATGATATTAAATCTGTCATTAAAAAGAGTTTGTCAAATGATGAGCCAGAACTAGTAGAGATTTTAATTTCAGGTAAAGATATGACTGTCTCTCCACTTTTAGATTATGCACGACCCTATGAAGATATGATGCCCTATTTATCAAGAGAAACCCTAGATAAAGAGATGAATCATAAATGTTAAAAAGAAATGTTATTGCCAACTATATTGGGCGATTTTATAGTATGATTATTGGGGTTGTAGTTTTACCTATATATCTTAAATATCTAGGAGCAGAAGCCTATGGTTTAGTTGGTTTTTTTACCATGTTTATCTCATGGATGATGCTTTTAGATATGGGATTTAGTCAGGTACTTTCACGAGAAACAGCTATATTAAAAGATAAACTAAATGGACTTATAGAGTTAAAATTAACTTTAAGAAGTGTAGAGAGTATGATATTTTTTGTCTCTATCTTTGTTTTTATTTTAGTTCTTTTATCTAGTGAATGGATAGCTTCTCACTGGTTACAGGTAAAAGAGTTATCATTTTCAACTGTTAAGCAATGTATTGAACTAATGGGTTTCATGTTTATTTTAAAATGGTATGTTAGCCTATATGATAGCCTTATTTTAGGATTTGAAGAGCAAGTATGGTTAAATATTTATAAAATAGTTATGTCTACTATTAGATTTGTAGGAGGCTTAATATTGGTAATCTATATTACCAATAACATCTTATACTACTTTCTCTATCAAGCAATAATTGCAGTTATTGAGTTTACTACTCTTAATAGAAAAGTTTATGGTAATCTACCAAAAAACACTCAATTTCTTTTACCCTCTATCTCCTCTATAAAAAAAATAGCACCATTTGCTTTTGGAGTAGCATATACATCTAGTGTATGGATTGTTTATACTCAATTAGATAAACTATTGCTCTCTCACTATATAGCTCTTGAAAATTATGGTTATTTTACATTGGTTGTTCTTGTTTCAAGTGCTATTATGCAGTTTTCATCTCCTTTAAGTCAAGCAATTTTACCTAGAATGACCTCTCTTTTATCTAATGGTAAAGAGAAAGAGATGTTAAGACTATATCATAAAGGAACACAGTTTATATCTGTTATTATATTTTCTGTTGTTGGTATTGTTGTTAAATTTTCTTATGAACTCCTCTATTCGTGGACAGGAGATAAGGAAGCCTCTTTATGGGCAAGTCCTATACTATCTTGGTATGCAATGGGAAATGCTATTTTAGCTCTTGCTGCATTTCAATATTATCTACAGTTTGCTTATGGAAATTTAAAATATCATATTAGATTCAATACATATTTTCCTCTAGTTGCTCTACCTATTGTTTTTTATGCTGTTGTAAACTATGGTGCTTTTGGAGCTGGAGTTGCATGGTTTGCAATACAGATGATTACCTTTTTAATTTGGCCTCCTTTTATACATCAAAAATTTGCCAAAGGAATACATTTTGATTGGGTATTAAAAGACATCTTACCTCCACTGTTGATGACCATTATCTATTTTAAAATAATTGACTATATTTCTATTGACTTTACAAGCTTTAATCAAGTTGAGACCTTTGTTGTTTTACTTATTTTAGGTAGTGTTTTATTACTATTAAATGCTTTAACTCTTTCAAAAGTAAGAGAAAAAATTAGCATTGTGTTTAGAAGGAGTATAAATGTTATTTAATAGTTATGAGTTTATATGTATTTTTCTACCCTTAACTTTTTTTATTTATTTTTATCTTAATAAAAGAAAATTGATTGAAGTTAGTAAGGTTTGGTTGGTGTTAAGTAGTCTCTTTTTTTATAGTTGGTGGAATATTGTCTATTTACCACTAATAATATCATCTATTTTTATAAACTATTTTGTAGGGAAGATTTTATTTTCTTGCAAAAAGTATAAAAAAATAATTTTATCTATTGGTATTATTATAAATATTGTTTTATTGGGATATTTTAAATATTCAGACTTTCTTATTGAAAATATTAATTTAATGAGTGGTACTCATATAGCTTTATTACATTTAGCATTACCTTTAGCTATTTCTTTTTTTACTTTTCAACAGATTGCCTACTTGGTTGATAGTTATAAGGAAGAGACCATGGAGTATAATTTTTTAAACTATACTCTTTTTGTAACCTTTTTTCCTCAATTAATAGCAGGGCCTATTGTGCATCATAAAGAGATGATACCTCAGTTTTTAAAAAGTAAAAATAAAATTATAAATTACCAACATATTGCCATGGGGATTTTTATCTTTTCTATGGGACTTTTTAAGAAAGTAATTATTGCTGATACTTTTGCTATTTGGGCAACACAAGGGTTTGATGTAGCAAATAATCTAAACTTTATTGAAGCTTGGGCAACATCACTCTCTTATACATTTCAACTCTATTTTGATTTTAGTGGTTATACTGATATGGCTATAGGAATTGCTTTACTTTTTAACATCAAATTACCAATTAACTTTTTTAGTCCTTATAAATCTATTAATATTCAAGATTTTTGGAGACGATGGCATATAACTTTGAGCCGTTTTTTAAAAGATTATATTTATATTCCTTTGGGTGGAAATCGTATTAATAAATTTAGAACATATTTCAATTTAATGATTACTTTTCTTATTGCAGGTATTTGGCATGGAGCAGGATGGACTTTTATTTTTTGGGGATTTTTACATGGATTAGCTTTAACTATTCATCGTCTATGGAAGCAGTTTGGTATTAACCTTCATACATGGTTTAGTTGGTTTATTACTTTTAATTTTATTAATATTAGTTGGATTTTTTTTAGAGCTAAGGAGTGGGAAGATGCTAAAAAAATTTTATTGGGTATGTTTGGACAAAGTGGTTTTATGCTACCTAGTTCATGGGCATCTCAATTAAACTTTTTACATAATTATAATATTGAATTTGGAGATTATTTGGTCGATATTAATGGCTCAGAAAAGACTATTGTTAAATTATTGATAATTTTATTGATTATTCTTTTTACAAAAAATTCTATTGAACAATTAAATAACTTTACCTTAAATTATAAAACTCTATTTATGGCATTTATTACTTTTTTTATCTCAATTATTGCTTTTAATAAAGTTAGTGAATTTTTATATTTTAATTTCTAGGAGAAAGTATAATGAATGCAAAACAATGGATAACAAAATTTTTCCTATTATTTTTTTTCTTTTTAACTCTAGTTGGAGCTATTAATTATGTAGTCGACCCTCTTTGGACATTTGGACATAGCAACCAATTTAATAAGTTTCAAGAAGGATTTAATGAACGACAGCAAAAAAGTAATGCTGTTTATTTTAATAAATTAAAGCAGTTTAATGGAATACTCTTAGGAAGTAGTCGAACAACTTTTATTAATCAATATGATTTTGAGGGTATGAAAATTTATAATTATGCTTCTAATAGTATGTATCCTTTTGAATACAAAGGGTATATTAATTTTGCTAAAAAAAATGGTTTAGATAATTTAAAATATATTATTATTGGTTTAGATTTCTATGGTTCAGGTATAGCTAATATGAAAAAGTTAAATATTCATTATCCAAGTTACTATTTCAATAAAAGTACTTCTCTTTTTTATCGTTATAAAATGATGTTTCTTAAAGATACTTTAGTAAAATCGTTTATAAATATTCAATATAGTTTATCTGAATATAAAAAACATACCTTTAGTAGAAATAATATTAAATATAACTCTAGAGTCTCTGAAGAGGAGCGAAAAAAAGCATTTAAAGAGGGATTGAAACGGCATTTAGAAGCGATGTCAACAAAAAAATATCATTATGATAATAATTATATCAATAGATTAAAAGAGATAAAAAAAGAGAATCCAAAGAGTCAATTTATTATTTTTACATCACCTATTACAGCAGCACTGTTGACCTCACTCTTAGATAGTCAAGAGAAATTAAAAGCATATAGACGATGGTTAAAAGAGACTATTGATGTTTTTGGAGAAGTTCATCATTTTATGACTATTAATAGTATTACTTTAAATCTTAATAATTATTGTGATGATGACCACTTTTATCCTTATATTGGAACACTTATTGCTCATAAATTGTCAGGAAAAAAAGATCCAAATATACCAAAAGACTTTGGAATACTATTAACCAAAAATAATATTGATACTTTTTTAGAAAAATTTGAAAATGATGTGAAATATTATTCTCATCAAAAATTAAAAAATTAGGATAAAACAGTGGGTATAGAAAAATTAAAAATAGGCTTTATAGGTAATATGAATACTATGCCAATGCAGTATGCGTTAAAATTTAGAGAAGATGGTTGTGATGTTAAATATATTGTTGAGAGTGACCCATCTGAGATGTTGATGCGGCCAGAGATACACTATAAAAGTATTGATTATCCTTATCCTGAGTGGATTAAAGAGATTCCTTTCTCTAGTAAGTTACTACATCTTCTATTTAATAGATACTTTACAAGAGAAGTTCGTAAAGAGATGGCAGATAGAGATGTTATCTTTTTTAACCATTATGGTCATCATATCTCTGGCTATTTTAGTAGAAAAAAGTTTATAAAAGTAGCACTTTTTAGTGGAGCAGATTTAGATGTTACTTGTAACTATGACAATATTGACAACTTAATAGGTGCAGATGAAAAGTGGTGGATTAAAAAGGTAAAAAGAGTTTTATTAAAGTTTTTTATTAGAAGATATAGAGACAATATTAAATCTTCACATATATTATCATATTTTCCTATTGGTATGAACCCTGTTGGAGATAGACTTCAAAAGGAGATAATGGGAGATAGAGAATATATTGATATTCGACGCTATGATATTAATTTTAAAGAGATTGGTTTAGAGTATGTAGGTGCAACAGACAATGATAAGTTAGTTATTGTTTCAGCAGTACGATTTTTAATTAAGACAACAAAAGAGAATGAGTTTGAATATAAAGGCAATGATTTAATTATTAAAGCTATTGCCAAATACTATAAGAGTAATAAAAATATTGAAGTGCATTTTGTTGAAAAAGGCTCTGATGAAAATATTAAAATTGCAAAACAACTCTGTAGAGATTTAGGAATAGAAGAGGTAGTTGTCTGGCATAAAGAGATGAGTTTAGAGGAGTTACTAAACCTATATAAAAGAGGAGATATTATGTTTGACCAAGTAGGAAACCACTGGTCAGGTGCTATTGGTCTTTATGCTCAATATATGGGTAAACCAGTAATTGCAAATGCAAGATTAGATGTTTTTAAAAAGATTTGGGGAGATGATGTAGCAACATTAAATGCTACAACAGTTGATGAGATTTTAGAGCATTTACATAACTGTAGTAGCCGTGAATACAGAGCAGAAGTGGGTAGAGCCTCACATGAGTTTGTAAAAAAACATGTAGATAGTGAAGCTATATATCAAAAATATAAATCTGCAATCTTAGAGATAGATAGAGCAAAAAGAGAAAATAGATGAAAATTTTATTTACAATCAGTTCCTTAAATACAGGAGGTGCTGAGAAAATCTTAACTACCCTTGCTAACCATTTTGAAACTCTTGGTCACAGTGTATCTATTTTGATTATCTCAAAAGATAAACCATTTTTTCCACTTAGTAGCACTATTAATTTAATAGGTATTGATATACCTAAAAACTCTTCTAAACTGTTAAGTAGAGTCACCTATATACCTAAGCTAATTAATGCAATAAGAAAAAATATACTATTTGAAAATCCAGATATAGTTATTAGTTTTATGTCTGAGATGAATATACTCTCTATTGTTGCTTCAAAATTATCAAAAAAACCGATATTGGTATCGGAGAGAAGTGCTTATGATTTTTTAGATATTAAACCATTTTGGAAAAAACTGCGACGGATTGTCTATCCATTTGCAAATGGTTTAGTTGTTTTAACAGATGCCGATAAGGAGCGATACTCCTTTGTCAAAAATAGATATAAGATTGAAAATCCATTAATTTTACAAGAAAAATATACTAACTTACAGCGAGAAAATGTTATATTAAGTGTTGGAAGGTTAAATTATGTTAAAGGTTTTGACATGTTAATAGAAGCATTTGCCAAAACAAGACAAAAAGAGTGGAGATTAAAAATAGTCGGAGAGGGTAAAGAGCGACAAAACCTTGAAGAGCTTATTAAAAAACTTAATTTAGAAGATAGAGTAGAACTTGTTGGACAAAAAGAAGATGTCGAATACTTTTATAAAAAGGCATCTATCTTTGTTCTATCTTCAAGAACAGAAGGTTTTCCAGGGGTGTTGTGTGAAGCTATGGGGTATGGTTGTGCTGTAATTGCTTTTGATTCTCCCTATGCTCCAAGAGAGATTATATCTCATGAGAAAGATGGTATTTTAATAGAGGCCAAGAATGTTAAAGCTTTAACTAAGAGTATGGACTCTTTAATGATTGACTCCTCTAAACGTTTGCGTTTGGGAAAAAATGGACAAAAGATAGTAGAGCGTTTAGATATAGATAAGATTGCAAATAAGTGGTTAGATGTTATTGAGAATATAAGAGAGAGTGTATAATGTGTGGTGTAGTAGGTTTTTCAGGGAAAAATAGTAAAAAGTTAGAGCGTATGATGGCTTCAATCAATCATAGAGGTCCAGATGATAATGGGCAATATGAGAGCGAAGCACTCTCTTTGGGACATCTAAGATTATCTATTCTTGATTTAAGTAGTCATGGACATCAGCCAATGGATTATGAAGATTTTATTATGGTCTATAATGGTGAGGTTTATAACTATAAAGAGATTAGAGATGAGTTAATTACCTATAACTATACTTTTGATTCAAATACAGATAGTGAGGTTATCTTAAAAGCGTATCATAAGTGGGGTATTAAATCAGTTGATAAGTTTAGAGGAATGTTTGCTATTGTTATTTACAATAAACAGACATCTGAGCTAACATTAATTCGAGATAGAGTAGGGGTTAAACCACTCTACTACTATTTTGATGGAGAAGAGTTTGTATTTGGTAGTGAACTTCGACCAATTATGGAGTACTTTAAAGAGGATAAAAATCTAATAATCAATAAAGAAGCACTCTATGAGTATTTTAAATTTGGATATATCTCTTCTAACTTGTCAATTTTTGAAAATTGCAATAGAGTACCTGCTGGAAACTATTTGACATTTAATACTAAAACAAACTCCTTAAAAATAGAGGAGTATTGGTCTATTTTACCATTTTTCAAACTACCAAAGTTTCAAAAGAGTGAAGAGGAGCTTGTTGATGAGTTAGAGGCTATTTTAATAGAGGCTTTTAAATATAGAATGGTATCAGATGTGCCTGTAGGGGTCTTTTTGAGTGGAGGGGTAGATAGCTCTATTGTAGCTGCTATACTTCAAAAACATTATGGAAATATTCATACATTTACTATTGGATTTAATGAAGCAAAATATAATGAAGCCCAGTATGCTAAAGAGGTGGCAAACTATATTGGAACAAAACATATAGAAAAATATTTAAGTGCTGATGAGGCTAAAGTTATTTTAGATAGATTTGTTGATATTTATGATGAACCATTTGGAGATAGTAGTGGAATTCCAACAACATTAGTCTCCCAAATAGCTAAAGCTTCAGGTGTTAAAGTTGTTTTAAGTGCTGATGGAGGAGATGAAATTTTTTGTGGTTATAGTCGCTATTGGACTATAGAGAATATTGGTAGTAAGCTCTTTAAAATTCCCAAGATTTTAAGAAAAAGTTTAAATTTAATTTTAGATTTGATTGGTGATAAAAATATTGACAAAGTAATTAAAAACAGTAATTTAGCTTTTAAAATTAAATTAGTTCATAAAATTGTAAAAAATAATACTTGGCAAGAGGTATATTGCTCTTTAACAAGTTTTGAAGTAGATAATCTTTTAAGTTATCAAAAAAAGGTATCTCAGAAGAGTTTTGATATTGGATTAAAAGAGAATCCTATGCAAGGTATGATGCTTTGGGACTACCATCGTTATATGGTAGATGATATTTTAACTAAAGTTGACAGAGCTACAATGAATCTCTCAATAGAGGGACGAGAACCACTACTTGACCATAAAATTGCAGAGTTTATGGCACAAGTTCCATTTGAGTTAAAATATAAAAATGGCGATAGCAAATATCTTTTAAAAAAAGTTTTGGAAAGATATATTCCAAGAGAGATGATAGAGCGTCCAAAACAGGGGTTTGGAATACCTATATTTGAGTGGTTTAACTCAGAGTTGAAAGATTTATTCAAGAAAAACTTAAATAAAGAGGAACTCAATAGGCATTGCTTATTAAATACAGAGCATGTTATAGAAGAGTACAATAGATTAAGCAGTAAAAATGTAAATACACTTTGGTTTGTTTTGGTTTTTCAAATGTGGTATAAAAAGTATATAAACAACCATACAATAGGGTAAAAGAGATGATAGAAGAGTCTAAAAAGATACTAGATAACTATAATATCGCTTGGATTATATTTTTTACAGTTATTGTAGGTTTTATAGGAGGGGTATTAGACCATAATGAGTCTATTGCACCATTATCTTTAATCTGTATGCTTTTTGGTATTGTGGTTATTACTTTGTTAAATAGAGTTGAAAATATTAAAAATGCTATTGATATATTTTTAATATTTTTTATTGTCTATTTAGCTTATGCCTTTATAATACATTTTTTGTATATAGAGGTTTATAATGTGCAAAATCCTTATATAGAAGGAGATGATGAGGTATTTTTTTTAGCTACACAAGATATTTTCCATAAATTTAAAGAGAATGGTTTCAGTCTTTTTGATACTAAAAATATTTTTATATATCAAGAGGTTTATGGAGCTATTAACTTTTATGTCTATTTAGAACTACTCTCAGATATGTTGGGAGGAGAGGTAACTATGTTGGTTCAAAAAATAGGTGTAGTTATGATTGCTGCATTGATTCCTTCTGTTATGTACTCTATAAGTAGACTATACTTTTCTGAAAAAATCTCTTTTATGGTAGCAATTATTTATGGGTTTTTCTCTTTTGTTCCTTATCTGTCTGGTCTCTTACTACGTGATGTTCATGTCGGATTAATGTTTATTATTACATTTTATATTATTTTAGAGAAACTATCATTTAAAAATTTACTAATTTTAATCTTTGTCTCTTTCTTCTCATATACTTTACGTTTAGAGACAGGTGTGTTTATGATTGGATTTACCTCAGTCTATTTTTTCCATTTTGTAGATACTTTTATTAAAAATAGATATTTAAAAATTTTATTTGTATTTGGTTTGCTAATATTAGGTACAATAGTTGTCTTAAGTTCTAATGAATTAATCAATATGTTTAATATGATTTTTCAGAGTTCATCAGAGAGAATAGCAGAGTCAGCACCAGCAGGTTCTATGGGAGCAAAAGTAGCTAAATTGCCATTTGGGTTAAACTATATTGCTCTTTTAGGTTTTGGGCAGATACAGCCTTTTCCTCCATCTCTTATCTTTACTTCAAAAAATGGATTTTTTAGTTTTACCTATCTTTTAGCAGGTATTGCATGGTTTTTTGGGTGGGGTTTCTTACTATATGGAATATTTGTTAAGAAAATTTTATATGATTTAGATTTAAAAATTAATATAATGTTTATATTCTCTATTGTTTATTTAGTTCTAGTATCTGTTATTGAGTTTAATCAAAGAAGACAAGCTGTTGTTTATCCTATTTTATATTTAATTATGGTCTTTAGTTATTTAAAAATGACAGTTTCTGAACGAACAAAAGTTTGGGTGACGATGTTAATG
The DNA here is from genome assembly GCA_026996165.1 of Campylobacteraceae bacterium. Classification (GTDB taxonomy): domain Bacteria; phylum Campylobacterota; class Campylobacteria; order Campylobacterales; family Sulfurovaceae; genus UBA1140. Next base: position 6,204 of record JALWMP010000177.1, on the reverse strand, counting down.
CTTTATGTTGCTCTTGTATTAATTTTTAATTATATGAAGATTTAAGCTATGAAGAGAAAAATTATGTTTTATCTCCCTAATCTATGTGGAGGTGGTGCTGAGAGAGTAAGTATAAATATTTTAAACCGATTAAATCGAGAAAAATATGAGCTTCATTTGGTGTTGGGTATTATGGAGGGAGAGGCATTACATCTTTTACCTCAAGATATTTATGTGCATAATTTAGATTCTGCACGAACAATCTACTCTTTGTTTAAATTGAGAAAAAAGATTAAAGAGATTGCTCCAGATATTGTTTTTTCTTCACTCTATAGAACTCATATTGCCCTATATTTTAGTTTAAAAACCCTTATTAAAAAACCTAAAACAATACTTAGAATGCCAAGTTCACCTAAGTTAGTTTTTAAATACAATGAGATGAGTAGACCTTTTAAGATATTGTTAGATATGGCTTTAAAAAAAGCAGATTTGATAATTGCTCAAACACCAGAGATGAGAGATGAGATTTGCAAATATCATGGTATCAATAAAAATAAAATAGAGGTATTTATTAATCCATTAGATACAAAAATGATTGATAAAAAGAGTAGTTCAACTGTGAGTCTATTTGATAAAAACTATATTAATATTGTTGCTTCAGGTCGACTAAGTCATGAGAAAGGGTATGATATTTTATTAAAGGCTTTTTCTAAAGTCTATCAAAAAGATTCAAAATATAGACTCTATATTATTGGTGCAGACAATGCAAATGAGATGGATAAGTATCAAGAGATTATAAAAGAGCATAGTTTGTATGATGTAGTTAAGTTTTTAGGTTTTCAAGAGAATCCATATAGTTTTTATAAGCATTGTGACCTATTTGTTCTATCATCAAGAAGAGAGGGGTTACCAAATACAGTTTTAGAGAATCTCTATTTAAAAAAACCAGTAGTAGCAACAAGATGTATACCTTTTATGGAAGAGCTTATTAAAGATGGTGAAAATGGATTTTTGGTTGATGTTGAAAATATTGAACAGTTGGCAAATGCAATTTTAAATTTTAAAAATTTATCTGGAAGTAGAGGGTTTATTAATGAGAGTATTTTACTAAATAGAGATATATTTGCAATATAAAAAAGGAAAATAGTTATGAAAAGTAGACATGATATATTGTTAATTGGACCATGTGTAAATAGAAAAGACTCTACTAAAACAGGTGGGGCTATTGTTCTGTTTAATAATCTCTTAGAGGAGTTTAACGAAAAGAGAGTTGACTATATACTTATTGATAGCAATAAAAAAAACTATAGTAATACTCTTATTGCCTATTTAGCTATTTTTGTATCTATTTTTTTTAAAAGTTTTCAAGTAAAACATATCTCTTTGCACAGTTCAAGAGACTATATATTTTTTGCACCTTTTATTATTGTAATGGCTAAGATATTAAATATTAATACTAGTTTAAGAAAGTTTGGTGGTGAGGCTTGGAGAGTCTACTCCTCTTCAACAGGTTTAGAGAAGAGAATTCGTCTATATATCTTTAAACATATTGATTTTCTATTTTTTGAAATGAAAAATATAGTCAATAGTTTTAAATCTATAAACTCAAATACTCACTGGTTTCCAAATGTAAGAAGAGTACCAAAAGAGAGATATTATCCTAAACTTTTTAGAAAAAGGTTTGTCTTTATTAGTCAAATATTTAAAGAGAAGGGAGTTGATGAAATTATAGAGATGGCAAGAGATTTGCCTGATGGATATACTATAGATTTATATGGTCCTATTAAAGATGAGAGATACACAGAAGACTATTTTCAAAACTCTTCTGTAAACTACTGTGGCGCATTAACTTCTAATCAAGTGTTAAGCACTTTACAAAAGTATGATGTACTGTTACTACCAACCTATTATAAAGGAGAGGGATACCCAGGAATTGTTATTGAGAGTTACTCTGTAGGTATACCTGTTATTGTTACTAACTTAACTGGATTAAGTGAGATTGTAGATAATGGCAAGACAGGAGTTATAGTAGAACCTAAAAATGTAGAGCAACTTTTAAATGCTGTACTCTCTATCAATAAAGATAATTATAAGGAGATGTCAAAAAGAGCTAAAGAGAAGTTTTCACTTTTTGATTCAGATAGGCAGACTATTAAGTTTTTGGAGACTCTGCAAATAGATAATAAAAGGGAGTAAAGATATGATTTTGTTTCTTATTGTTTTTTTAACTATGACTTTAAATGCAATGGAAAATAGTGATAAATATCTATTTACTGAAATGTTTGAAAATGAAAACTCAATACCTATTAAATTTTGGGCAACAGATTTAAATAGAAGTAGAGATATTGATATTGTTTATAGTATTAATAAAAAAAGTTTTAGTGAAGGTAAGAGTTCCTTAAAACTTACTATTAACTCTAAAGGCTTTTCTGATACAACAAAAGAGTGGTATTACTATTTAGAAATTCCTTTAAAACCAATACCTAATCTTAAAAATAAATTAAGCTTTTCTATAGATGTAAAAATGGATAAACATAGTGCAAATAATATACAGGTTGGTTTTAATCTACAATATCGTCCTCTTAGTACAGGAATTTATGCTTTTGATAAATTAAATTATAAAGATTATAATAGATGGACAACTATTAAAAGTGATGATTTAGGAAAACTACTTACAACTAAACATGCTAACTATTTTATATCAAATATCTATAAAGCAAAACTAGATAGTTTTGGACGAACTATCTCTAATGTACTTATATTGATTAAAGGGCGAGGAAAACAAAAGTACGAAATCAATTTAGATAATTTAAGACTTGAGGGAAAAATAATGCCAATAGTTGATTTTAATACTCAATCCAAAAAGAGTTGGTTAAAATATATTACTAATGTCAGAAGAGATATTAAAGAGAAGAAAATACTCTATTCAAAGTTACTTAAAAAGAGTAATATCAAAAGTAACTCAACAGAGAAGATAGAGTATCAAAAAAAGATTGAGACAATATTTAATGAGATTGATAATATTTTAGCTAAAAATAAAATTTTAAAAATATCAAAAGTAGAACAGTTAGACTTCTATTTAAGGCGATTAAAAAGTCTCTATACCTCTGTAGAGATAAATGCCTATAAGATACCTGCTATGAAATACTATAGATTAAATGGATACAATACACCTCTTTTAGATAGAGTTAAATCTTTTAATCTAAAAATGACAGAGAATGAATATAAATCAATAGCTGTTTTGTTAGAGGCAGGAAGTAAGTATGGTAAATATCATGTTGACTTTTCTGATTTTAAAGGAGAGCAAGGCAGTTTTTCCAAAGATAATTTAGATGTATATATTGCAAAAATTTGGTATCAAAGTGGTCGTAACAGTACATTAAAAACAGGAAAATACTTAACTCAAGAGCTACTACTAAAAGATGAAACACTTGTAAAGGTTGACTATAAAAGTAAGAGTAACTATTTACGAGTCAAACAAAATAAAGATAATGCAATAAAGTATATTAAAATATCTGATGCGTTAGATAAATTTCCTCCAGAAGATAGTATTACTTTTAACGACAGTAAAACTCTACAACCATTTGTTTTAGATGCAATGAGGCATAAATTGTTATGGGGAATTGTTCATGTACCTAAAGGGACAAAAGAGGGAGTCTATACATCACAATTTACAATTAAAAATAGTAAAGAAGAGGTTGTTCTATCTTTTCCTATTAGAGTAGATGTTTTACCATTTACTTTAGATGCCCCAAAAGTGAGCTACTCTTTATACTATACAGGAAAATTAACAAATAGCAAAGTAAAACCTCTTGACTCCTATAGTAAAAGTGAAAAACAGCAAGAGTTAGAGTTAAAAGATATGAAAGCTCATGGGGTAATGTACCCTACAAGTTATGAAAAATTGGAACAGTTAGAAAAAACTTTAATTTTAAGAGAAAAGGTTGGATTACCTAAAGATAGATTTTATACTTTAGGCTTTAATGTTATGGCTTCAGATTTAGCTAAAAAAATAAATGCCTATCAAAAGATATTAGCAAAATATGGTTATGATAAAAATTCATTATTTGTTTATGGAATAGATGAAGCCCCAGCTGAAGAGTTAAAAAAAGAGAAAATTTTTATGCAAAAAGTACATAAAAATCATGCAAAAACATTTGTTGCTGGATATGGATATACCTACAAATATTTAGGAAACACTTTAGATGTTTTTAATTATGCTGAAGGTATTACAAAAAAAGATACTCAAGAGCAAATTAAAAATTGGCATAAACAAGGTAAGGAGATTTTTGTCTATGCTTCACCACAAGCAGGAGTGGAAAACCCTGAAATATATAGAAGAAACTTTGGCTGTAAACTATGGAAAAAAGGTTTTGATGGTGCAATGAATTGGGCATATCAAGCACATAGAGGAGCTTTTTGGAATGATTTTGACCAGTTTGTAAAGTATCCATCACCTTATAGAGAAGAGGCATTTACCTATCCTACTACAGATGGTATTATTGGTACTATTCAATGGGAAGGGTTTAGAGAGGCAATAACTGATGTAAGGTATATTTCAACATTAGAAAATCTAAGAGATAGATTAAAATCTAAAGGAAAAGATACCTCTAAATTAGATAGTTGGATAAAAAGTATAGATTGCAATGGAGATTTAGATAAATTAAGAGAAGATATAATTAATAAAATATTAGAGTATAGAGAGATGAGCATTGATGAACTACATTAGACTTTTCAATACAGTTAAATTTTTGAAGCCAACTCAAATCTATTATAGGCTTTACTATTTTATTAGAAATAGAGCTAGAAAAAAATTTAAAATAGAGTATATCTACTTTAAAAATTCAAACTCAAATATATTAAAATTACAAAACTCTATTAGAGTTGACTCTACCTATTCTAATGGAGAGTTTAGATTTTTAAATCTATCTAAGAGATTTAAAGATATAGATTGGAACTATAGCGAGTATGGCAAACTATGGACATATAACCTTACATATTTTGATTTTTTATCTACAAGAGATGATATATCTTTAATATATGATTTTATAGACAAAATAGATACCATAAAAGATGGGTTAGAGCCTTTTCCTATTAGTTTAAGAGGAGTTAATTGGATTAAGTATCTCTCTTTTTATAATATAAGAGATAAAAAGATAGATGACTCACTATATGCTCAATACTACATTTTACTAGACAATTTAGAGTATCATCTTTTGGGAAATCATCTTTTAGAGAATGGTTTCTCTTTGCTCTTTGGAGCTTACTATTTTCAAGATGAGGTACTCTATAAAAATGCTAAGAAAATCCTAGAACAAGAGTTAAGGGAGCAGATTTTAAATGATGGTGGACACTTTGAACTTAGTCCAATGTACCATCAGATTATGCTTTTTAGGCTTTTAGATTCTATTAATCTACTTCAGAATAATAGTTGGAAAGAGGAAGACCTATTAAACTTTCTTATTTCAAAAGCTCAAATAATGTTAGGTTGGTTAGAGAGTATTAGCTATAAAAATGGTGATATTCCTCTTTTTAATGACAGTACCAATAAAATTGCTCCAACAACAAACCAACTATTTGATTATGCTAAACGTTTAAATATTGAGAGAAAAGAGGTAGAACTTAAAGAGAGTGGATATAGAAAAATTTCTAAAGAGAATTATGAGTGTATAGTTGATGCGGGAGAGATAGGAGCGAGTTATATTCCAGGTCATGCACATGCTGATACCTTTAATTTTGAACTTAGAATAAATGGTAAACCTTTTATTGTAGATATGGGACTAAGTACTTATGAGGCTAACAATAGACGAGCTATTGAACGCTCTACTTTAGCTCACAATACAGTAGATATTAATTCTCAAAATCAAAGTGAAGTTTGGGGTGCTTTTAGAGTAGGAGATAGAGCCAATATTATAGATATTAAAGAGAATAAAAGTTTTATAGAAGCTACACATAATGGATATAAACCAATTTTACATACTAGAAAGTGGACTTTTTCAGATGAAGTGATTTGTATTGATGACTATTTAACCAATGAGCAAAATGCTATTGCTAGATTACATTTTCATCCATCTGTATCAAAAAGTGAAATATTGGAAAAAGTAAAATTTAATAGTAAATCATTTTTGATTAAATCATATAAATACTCTCCTGAGTTTAATATTTATAAAAAAGCACTTTGTTTAGAGATTAAATTTACAAAAGAGTTATTTATGAAGATAATAC
>JALWMP010000176.1 GCA_026996165.1 Campylobacteraceae bacterium | reverse complement strand
TTTAAGTTATAAACCATTAATGCGTAACAGCAACCGACAAAGACAACGCATGAATATGGACGGTATTGTAGGAGAGTTAGCTTTAATGGGGCTAGATAAGAGAAGCTATGAGCTTTTGAAGTTGGGTGAGGTTATTGGTGTTGGTAAGCAGACCGTTATGGGGCTTGGGAAGATTGAGGTTGAGGATTTAAACTAGGAAATGGAGGGAATTGATGGAATGAGTTATTTTAGTGATGATGAAAAGTTTGAAGGTATAGTGGTAAAAAAACCAAAAGATATAAAGAAAGTATTGAAGACAAGTAAATATATAGTTTCTGGAAACTTTTATGGTATTCAAAAGTTTATTTTTGAAAATTTGTCAACGAAAAATGCAAGTAAGGTATTACGCTCAAAGTCGGCTTTTGTAGAGATTTTTACATACTATTTAGCAAGATATATCTGTAGTAGTTTAAAGGTAGATAGTGAAAATATATTAGCTACCAATGCTGGTAAATTTGAAATTTTAGTTGAAGATATTGAACGCTCTCAACTAGATAAGATACAAGAGCAGATAGATAACTACTTTATTGATATATTTTTTGGTTTAAGTGGTGTAGCTATTTTTTATGAATCTATAGAAGAGAGTAACTTTAGTCCAGCTAAAAATTATCGAAAGTTAAGAGAGCGTATTAGTAAAAAAGAGGAGTTGAATAAGTTTTCAAAATTTAAGTTACTAAATCAACCTCCTATTTTAGAAAACTACAACAGTAACTTAACCAATCAAACGCTTTGTAAGGTTTGTAATTTTAGAGAAAAATCTAAAGATGAACGATGTAGGGTTTGTGATAGTTTTGTTCGACTTGGAGAGTATCTTGTTAGGGAAGAAAGTTCTTATTTGAGTTCTAAACTAGGTATAGATACCTCATATTTTAATGACTTTGATATAGAGATAAAATTAACTGATAAGTTAAAATCTTATGTTCAAAAAGATGGAAATGAGATAGCCACTTTTGAAAATTTGGCTAAAAGTAGTTGTAGCAACGAGAAAGATGGTATTAAGTCATTAGCTATTTTAAAAGCAGATGTTGACAATATGGGAAAGTTTTTAAAAGATGAAACAAATAGTGTCACTGAGAGTTTTGAAAACTTTGATAGATTTTCTAAAACAATAGATAACTTTTTTTCAATTTATATTCCTCAAAAGTTAATGAAAGATAAGTTTAAAAATACTTATACTGTTTTTGCAGGAGGTGATGACCTCTTTTTACTTGGTGCGTGGGATGAGATTTTAGCGTTAGCACGAGAGATAGAACGTGATTTTAAACTTTTTATGAAAAATAAAAATGAGTTGACTATCTCCTTTGGTATTGCTATTGCTAAACCATCAACTCCTATTAGTTATTTGGCTGAACATACAGAAAAGCTTTTAGAAAAAGCCAAAGAGATTGATGAGCATAAAGATGCTATTACTCTTTTTGGTGAGACAGTTAAATGGGATAGCTATAGAGAAACTTTTAATCATTTAGAAGAAAAATTTAATGCTATTGCAGAGCAAGATATTAGTATGGCATTTTTATATCGTCTACTTGATTTATGTGATATGGCAAAACGTATTAAAAATAAAAGTGATGATTTTAAAATAGAAGATACCATGTGGAAATCAAAACTAAATTATAGTTTTTCGCGAAATATGGATAAGCGATATACAGATATTCTAAAGAACTTAAATTATGAGATAGAAAAACATCCTGAAGAGACAAAGATGTTTTTGAGTGAATTTATTTATAAAAGGAGAAAAGCGTAATGCCAAAAGAGATTAAGTTAGATTATAACATTGATAAAGAGTTGTTCAATACAACAGCAGAGGATTGGGCAAAAGTTATTAACGGTACAAAGAAGACTCAAGTGCGAGGCTTTTATGACAAAATTTTGGATTTAGAAAAGCAGATAAAAGAGGATGGGTTCAATGATGTTTATCCATTTATAAAAATGTTAAATTCAAAAGTTGCTTATGGTGTTACACGAAAGGTTATTAACGATGATTTTCAAAAGATGATGACACAGTGTTTAGAGCAGATTACAGCAGATGAAAATGGTAAAGAGAAGTTTAGAGTCTTTAAACTCTTTTTTGAGTCAGTATTAGGTTTTTA
>JALWMP010000175.1 GCA_026996165.1 Campylobacteraceae bacterium | reverse complement strand
TGAATTATAGTATAATATCTGCAAATTTATACAATAAGTAGGAAAATAATATGAGTAATTTAAATGCAAAAATCAAAGCTGACATCAAAGAGGCTATGAGAGCTAAAGATGTTCAAAGACGTAATACTTTAAGAAATATTCAAGTTGCTGTTAAAGATATTGAGGTCAATGAGAGACGTGAGGTGACCGATGCTGATGTTGAAGCCATCTTAATGAAGTATGCTAAACAGCGTGAAGATGCAATGAAACAGTTTCAAGAGGCAGGTAGAGAAGACTTAGTAGAGCAAGAGAGAGCTGAACTTGCTATTGTAAAGTCCTACCTACCTGAACCTATGAGTGATGAGGAGCTAGAGGAGGTCTTAAAAGAGATTATAGCTTCTGTAGGTGCTACCTCTATGAAAGATATGGGAAAAGTAATGGGTACAGCTAAAAAGACTATTGGTAGTAGAGCAGATGGTGGACGCATTAATGTATGCGTAAAAGCCCTATTGAGCTAGAGTATAACGCTCTTTTAAATCAGCTAAGAACTCAATAACTCTTAGCTGATAAACTCTATCCTCTTCATCATCAATACACTTTTGAAACTCCATCAAGAGGTCAATATCTATCTTCTTAGCAAATCGTCTAACTAGTTTTGTCTCTTTTTCAATATCAAAAACAAGATGTTCAAAGTCTAAACCATTATGAGTAATGATTTTTTGAAAATACTCTTTAACCATCTCAACCAATATCTCTGAGCGTTCCTCATCTTGATGATAAATTTTATAAGCTGTTTGATATAGCAACTCCTCTTCACAAGGTGTAATCTTCTTATTTACTGCTACTACAAGGGTTAGAACCTTAGCTCGATACTCCAATGAACTATTATGATAAAGAAGGAACTCTCGAAAAAATTTTTTTATCTTTTTTCTTATAAATTTAATCATTGAGCAAATCTTGAACACAAACCAAGGGGTCTTTTCCCTCTAACATATTATAGACTTCATTTGCAATAGGTAGATAGATATTCTCTTTTTGAGCAATATTATAGAGTGCTTTAGTAGTAGGAATTCCCTCTGCCACTTCACCCAACTCCTCTAAAATCTTCTCTAAACTTTTACCTTTAGACAAACCCAACCCAACACGATAGTTTCGTGAAAGCACAGAAGAGGCAGTTAAAAACAGGTCTCCTGCTCCACCCAAAGACAAAAAGGTCTCAGTTTTAGCACCAAAGTGTTCTCCAAAACGTGTCATCTCAACTAAACCTCGTGAAATTAATGCTGCACGAGCATTGTTTCCAAGCTCCAACCCATCACAAACACCCCCTGCAATGGCAATTACATTTTTGTAAGCCCCTGCTACCTCTGCACCCACTACATCGTCATCTATATAACCTTTAATAAATGTTGGTAGAGCCTTAACAAATATCTTGGCAAGTTCTAAGTTAGATGAAGAGATTATAAGTGCTGTAGGTAGAGACTTCTGAACCTCTGCTGCAAATGATGGACCAGAGATAAACGCCAACCTATCATCTAAAACAAATGAACCGTAAACTTCATTTAAAAAAGCACCTGTTGAGGTCTCTATTCCCTTTGCAGCTACTAAAAGTTTTTGTCCTCTATCTTCAAAGTTCTCCTCCATCCATGAACGAACAGCTTGAGCAGGTATCGCCATGACCAGATATTCATAAGAGAGTGCCTCATCGAGGGAGACAAAGTTTTCAATATTTTTTGTTGAACGTGAGGTTATGACTACATCGTTATTTTGACTATAAGCATGGTAGAGTGCCTGACCCCATTTCCCTGCACCTATAATTGCTATTTTCATCTATATACCCTTATTAATTATTGGGCAAATTATAGCGAAAAGTTTGTTCAATCTACTACTCTACTCATACTCCAAAGGGTCACTAACACCAGCAACCTTAAACCCATTCAAACGCAAACGGCAAGAGTCACAAACACCACAGGCTCTATCTTCATTTTTATAACATGACCAAGTATCTTCTAGTGGAACACCTAACTCTATGGCTTTAGAGACTATCTCTGACTTTTTCATGTGGACTAAAGGCATCTTTATTGCTAGTTTTGTTTCATCTTTTGTTCCTAAGTTTATGGACTGCTCCATGCTTTTTATGTAGGTGTCTCGACAATCAGGGTAACCAGAGCTGTCCTCCTCTACTACACCAATGTAGAGTGCCTCTGCTCCATGCTTTTCTGCAATGGCTGTAGCAATGGAGATAAAGATACCATTTCTAAAGGGTACATAGGTAATGGGGATGCCCTCCTCTATGCCACCTGTTGGAACTTCTAAAGAGTTGTCAATTAGAGCAGAAGCTCCTATCTGTTTAAAGAAATCTAAATCTATCTCATACGACTCTATGCACTCTAACTTTTTAGCAATCTTTCTAAAGGCTTCAAGCTCCTTTTGTTGGGTTCTCTGCCCATAGTTAAAGTGCAAAGCAATAATCTCATAACCCTCATTTCTTGCAATAGTTGCACTCAAAGCACTGTCCATACCACCAGAGATAATACATACAGCTTTTTTTTTAACATTTTTCATTAAATTTAACCTATTTTTTACAGCTATTTTACCTCTAATTAGGTAAAATCTTAGTTATGTTAAATATAGAAAACCTTACAGATTACTCTGTTCCAATTAAATTATTAGAAAATATTGCAAATTCACTAACTTCAAGGGATATTGATTTAACTCTGTGCTACAATAATACCATACAAGCTTACAACAAAGAGCATCGCCAAAAGAATCAGCCTACTGATGTCTTAAGTTTTCCCATTGAAAATGACCTTGTTGTCTCAGATGAGTTTGCCCTACCTTTAGGCTCAATAGTCATATCTGTAGATTATGTCACTAAAAATGCAAAAGAGTTTGGACACAGTAGCGACGATGAGTTGGCACTTCTTTTTATACATGGTCTACTCCATATTTTAGGATATGACCATGAAATTGACAATGGAGAGATGCGAAAAAAGGAAGCCCAAATAATCAAAGGGTTTGGACTTCCTAAAAGTTTAATTGTACGTACAGAAGAGGAGGGGTAATGGATTTTGTTATTTTTATTTTATCTATGGCTGCACTAATTTTTGGAGCTGATTTTATTATCAATCAAAGTGAACGTATTGCTTTACGTTTTAATATTTCTGAATTTATTATAGGTTCAACACTTATTGCTTTAGGAACTTCACTACCTGAAATGGCTACAAGTATGGCTGCGAGTCTTGACAATAAAGCAGATTTAGCTATTGCTAATGCGGTAGGAAGTAATATTATAAATATTACACTTGTTTTAGGGGTTGTTTTTCTTATCTCCAAACCTTTTGTATCTGTAAGAGATTTTTTTGCAAAAGATAGTCTTTGGGCATTAATGCCCGTCTTTATCTTTATACTTATGAGTTTAGATGGTAATATTGATAGATTTGATGCCTCTTTACTCTTTACACTTATGTTTGCCTATCTTCTATTTTTATTTAGAAACGCAAAAGATGATATACTTCAAAGTGTAGATGAAGAGTTTAAAAAAAATTTCTCATGGATTAAAAGTAGCCTACTTCTTATGCTTGGATTTGGAATGGTTGTTATTGGTGCAAATTTTGCTATTGATTCGGCTTCAAATATTGCAACTCAGTTTGGCGTAAGTCAATGGCTTATTGGTGTAGTAGTTATCGCTTTTGGAACTTCTTTACCTGAACTTATTGTCTCTATTTCTGCTGCTCGAAAAGGCAAAGTAGGTATGGTTATTGGAAATATTATTGGTTCAAACTTGGCAAATACAACTATGGTTATTGGTGGAGCAGCAATGGTCAATACACTAACTATTAATTTGAGTAAATACCTATTTGATATGGCACTTATGACTGTTTCATCTGTTATACTTGTCTATATTACAGCTAACAAACTATATAGTAAACCAGCAGGTATTTCATTAATAATTCTTTTAGCTCTTTTCTTACATGAAAAAATTTACCCTATTGCTGAACATATAGCCTCTTAAGTAGTTTATGAAACATTACAACTGTATTATTATAGGTGCTGGAGCATCTGGTATAATGGCTGCCCTTGAAGTAGCCAAAAACAACTCAAATGTTCTACTCCTAGAAAAACTACCAAAAGTTGCTACAAAACTAAAAGCAACAGGTGGTGGACGCTGTAACCTTACAAATACTCTCTCAAATGAAGAATTTATGCAACATTTTGGAAAAAATGGGCGTTTTATGACTCCTGCTCTTACTCTTATGAGTTCCCAATCCTTAGAAGAGTTTTTTCATAATCTTGGAGTTCAAACACATTCACCTGACGGTTTTAGAGTCTTTCCTGTAAGTCATAATGCTATTGAAATTATTAATGGGCTAAAACAAGAGATAAAACGTTTAAACATTAAAGTAATTTGTTCTCAAAAAGTAGAAGCTTTACTTGTAGATGACAATAAAATAAAAGGTGTTAAAACACAAGAGAGAGAGTTTATATCTAATCATGTCATTGTAGCTACAGGTGGAATGGGTTACCCAATGCTTGGTGCAGAGGGTGATGGATACAAACTAGTACAAAAGATAGGACACCAAGTAACAGAGCTATACCCTGCTATGATGCCACTAAAAACCAAAGAGCGTTGGGGTGCAAACTGTCGTGCAGATACCATTACAAAGGTAGAGATGAGAGTAAATCTTAAAAAATATAAAAAACTCTATGCCAAAGGTGATTTAATATTTACAAAAAATGGAATTCGTGGACCTGTAGTATTAGACTTCTCACGAGAAATTACTCCACTTCTTGCTAAATATAATGAAGTTCCCATAGTAATAAACCTAACAAAAGGTCTAAATGAAGAGCAGATACGTCAAGCTTTTAAAGCCAAACCTACTCTCTCTACACTAGAGTTAATTAAAACCTTACTTCCTGAGTCATTAAGTTTGGAACTTTGCAAATTAGCTAACTGTAAACCTGAGCTTAGCTTAGGAAAACAGAAGGGTCAAAATCGTGATCAACTAATTAAACTTTTAGCATGGACACCCCTAACGATTAATGGTCACGATGGTTTTAAAATGGCAATGATTACTCGTGGAGGAGTCTCGTTAAAGGAGATAGACCCAAATACTATGCAGAGTAAAAAGATAAAAGGACTTTACTTTTGTGGAGAAATTATAAACATAGATGGACCATGTGGAGGATACAATCTTCAATGGGCATTTGCTAGTGGATATTTAGCAGGAAAATTACTTTAATATAGACTCTTTCCAACGCTTTAAAAAATCTTTACGCTCATAAACTTTAGCACCCAATACCAGTTTATAGTCCATAAATGGGTGTCCTAAGTTCCAAAAATCAAAATTTTTATTCTCCAAATATTTTGCTAAAAGTACTAATTGAACTGTTCCATAGTTTCTATGATGCTTCTCTCTACTAGAAAAACCACTTAAACTTGTATAAGTTTTACCTATTATATAGCCTATTTCACCTGCTAATAGATTTCCATTTTCTTTTAAAAGCACTGATTTCACTTTAAATATACTTTTGAATTTCTGTGTCTCTTTTAGCGTATTTAAATATTTAGGTGTTAGCCAAGAGTTTTTATGAAAGGAATTTATAGCTTCAAAAACTTCATCTAATTCATCACTAAATTCTAAATCAAAAGTTTTTTGATTAAGTATTTTTTTTACTTTTTTGCTTATATGTAAATCTTTAAAATCTAAAAGAGCGTATCTATACTGTATTTCAGGTATTAAGAACTCTTTTCCCTTATACTTTTCAGTCACTGATATAAACCCTGCTTTAGCCAACGCTATATAGTTCTTAGCTGAAAAGTTATCAGACCAATAATAATTTTTGTGCATATTAGAATAAATAAGACTCTCTAAAATATAGTTAGAAGTTACATCTACATAAGAGATATAATCTATACTCGGTTGAGATATTTGCATAATTTATTTTATCTAAATTAAAAAATTTAAGAAAATAGAGAAAAAGCTCCCACCCCAAAAGAGGTGGAAAGAAGTAGATAAACTTTTAGAGATTAAAAGTTGTATCTTGACCATACACGGATAATATTGTTTGTATCATCTGTACCATTAGCAAATGTTTTTTTATCATACTTTTGCATAACATATCCAGCTAACATATTTGTTCCAAGAGCTTTGAATTTATATAGAACATCTAACTCATTGTAATCATTTTCAGCTGATGAATCATCACTAGTCATACCATATTGAGCTATTAGTTTACCAGGACCTGCAGGTGCTACTGCTTTAAGCACAAAAGTATCATTGTCACTGTTAATTGCACCTTGGTTAGCAACCATTTGTGTATAAAGTGGAGTTTTTACACCTGTACCTAAGTTAACAATAGGAACATCACCATCATCTACAGTCGAATATGCTAAAGATAGATTTACTGGACCTGCTTTTGCAGCAACTTTTGCACCATAAGCTGTTGTATCTTTTCCACCAGTAGCACCATTCATTACTGTACCACCTTGAAGAGCAAGATTTACTGGACCTAATTTATTTGCTTTTACATCTGCCCAAAACGCACTTAAATCTGAACTTGGTAATTGATAATAACTAACTGTAATAGGTGTATTTGCAACTGATTTATTTGCAGCAGTTAACATATATGCACCATTATTTTGACCATCTGAACCTGCAACTGTACCAATAAGTGGAGTAAATTTACTAAGATCAGCATGTTTATTAGATCTTGAAACATAAGCACCAACTAAAGTTGTATCAGGGATATCACTATTAACTGCTACTATAGCATCAAATGTATTTTTGAATACATTCCAGTTTTCAGAGAATGCTAGAGGTGAAAGATTTTTTGGAAGCTCTTGACGACCCAATTTAAGTGTTGTATTCCCAACTTTTTTTGTTAAGTATGCTTTACTAAATGCAAAATAGTCAGAAGCATTTGATATATCACCTCCACCAACTTGCATAACATTATCAACAAGGTTACCTTCTAGACCATCTGTACTAAGAGCAGTAGCTTGTAATCCTAATCCAAAGCCATTACCTAAGTCAGAGTTTGCATTTAACTGAAGTCCAGCATTTGCGTTTGAAGAGTCTTCACTAAATAAATCAGCATCTCCAGCATCAGCTGTTTGATAATAAATAACTGCTTGTCCACCAATATTAAAATCGATTCCTTTGTCTTCAGCCATTGCACCTGTTGTAAAAGCCATTGCAGCTATTGCTACTAAACTTAAGTTTGTAATTTTCATCTTTTCTCCTTTAATGTTTAAATTTATATACAGAAACAAGCTCTCCATGATTTAAGGGGGAACTAATTAATCTAATAAATTTACATTATCATGATAGCAATAGAAAGCTTATTCTTTCTTGAATATTAATTATATTTTAATTCTTTTGTCATAAAACAAAATATAATTAAGTAAATTATATATTTTAAAAGCATAAAAAGTATGTTACTATTTCACGTTTATAATAATTTTTTAGAAAAGAGATAAATTTATGAAGATACATTTTATAGGTATTGGAGGCATTGGTCTCTCTGCTTTAGGTAAACTTTTAGCCAACGATGGTCACCAAATATCAGGTTCTGACATTAAACAGACAGAAATTACAAATGACTTAGCTTTAAACTTTGGAGCAAAGATTACTATACCTCATCATGCTGATGCTGTTGAAGGAGTTGACCAAATTATATATTCAGCAGCTGTTCGTCCAAATAACCCTGAATATCAACGTGCAAAAGAGCTTGGAATAGAGCTTCTTTCTCGAAAAGAGTCACTCAAAAGCATATTAGGAGACAAAGAAGTTTATGCTGTAGGTGGCGCTCATGGTAAAAGTACAACTTCTGCTATGCTCTCTTCACTAATCCCTGACTCTAATGCACTTATTGGAGCTATATCTAAAGAGTTTGGTTCAAATGTTCGTCATGCAGACAATAATAGAGTAGTTTTTGAAGCAGATGAGAGTGATGAAAGTTTTTTAAACTCTAACCCATACCTTGCCATAGTTACTAATGTAGAGCCTGAACATATGGAGTATTATGAATATGATGAGGAGCGTTTTTACAATGCTTATAAAAATTTTTTAAATCTTGCTAAAATTCGCATAATTAATGCTGAAGATAAGTTTTTAGACTCATTAGATATAGATTCAG
This sequence comes from Campylobacteraceae bacterium, assembly GCA_026996165.1. GTDB lineage: Bacteria > Campylobacterota > Campylobacteria > Campylobacterales > Sulfurovaceae > UBA1140. The sequence goes on along the minus strand of JALWMP010000175.1, from coordinate 1,325 downwards.
TTAAACTATACCCTAGTAAAGATATTACCGATATAGAGTTTATCTTGGTTAATGGTGAGCCTCATACTAAATTTAAATTTAAAGAGTTTGGAGAATTTGAGGTCTTTGGATTTGGAGAGCATATTGCACTTGATGCCTCATTAGCCATATTAGGAGCTTTAGAAATAGGTAAGAGTATTGAAGAGATTCGTAAAAATCTCTTACATTATAAAGGGATTAAAAAACGTTTTGATATAGTTCAAAATAGTAAAGATTGTGTAGTTATTGACGATTATGGTCATCATCCAACTGAAATAAAAGCAACAATGAAGTCTCTTCAAATATATAAGAAATTAAAAGGATTTAACAAATTAAATGTAATTTGGCAACCTCATAAATATAGTCGAACATTAGATAACTTACAAGGTTTTGTAGAGTGTTTTGAAGGGGTTGATGAGTTAGTTATTTTGCCTATTTGGTCAGCAGGAGAACTTAAAGTTGACATTGACCTCAAAGGGGCATTTTCACGATATAAACTACATATGGCAGATAGAGTTACACGAAAAGATGGTGTAGTACAAATTATTAAAGATAATAATATTATTCAAGAGTATCAAGAAGATTTAATTACTGCTTTTGGTGCAGGAGATATTACTTATCAGATTCGTGGAGAAGGATAATACTTGTAAGTCGGGTTCTCCTCTTCCCGACATAAACAAGCATAAATCAAAAAATTGATAGATAAACATATTAAACGGTTATAAATTAAAAAATATTTTTCAACTCCTCTTTTCTCCAGCCATTATCAAAAACAAAAAGTTCATACTCTATACCCTGCTTATCAAACTCTCCTAAAAGCTCATTTAAAACCTCTATATCTTCTACCCTATCCTCTTTATCTTCATCTTCCAAATCAAGCTCTAAAATCTTACCTTTGTAAACATACTCTTCCAAATCAAAATAGTCAAAGTCATAATCTAATAGATACTGAAAGGACTCAAATGGCTCATATTCAATATTTTGTAAAAATTTAATACCAACTTTTTTCACTCTATATACCTTGTTTTTAAAAAAGTATACTATATTTTTACTCCACCTTAGATATAATCAAAAAAATAATATACTTTATAAGGTTTATAATATGTCTATTAGCATCGTTATTTTAGCAGCAGGTAAAGGGAGTAGAATGAAATCTACTACCCCTAAAGTTCTTCATACTATTTCAGGTAAATCAATGCTCTCTCATGCCATTGATGCAGCACAAAAACTCTCAGATGACATTACTGTTGTACTCTACCACCAAGCACAAAGAGTTCAAGAGGCAATAGAGGCTGAGTACTCAAACA
>JALWMP010000174.1 GCA_026996165.1 Campylobacteraceae bacterium | reverse complement strand
GGAACACAGAGTCTAAAGTATGCTATTGAACTAGCCGATATAAAACAGATAATAAGCTCTAAACAGTTTATAACCAAGCTTAAAGCTAAAGGGTTTGACTTAACTGAGGCACTAGAGGGGGTTGAGGTCTTTTACTTAGAAGATATAAAAACTACTATCTCTAAAGCAGAACAGTTGTTCACCTTTCTTCAAGCAAAGTTTCTACCTACTGCTTTATTGCGTCTGTTCTATATTAAATCGGTCTCTAACTCTAGTGTGGCATCTATTTTATACTCAAGTGGAAGTGAGGGGACACCAAAAGGCATAGAGCTAACCCATCAAAATATCTTAGGTAATATTAAGCAGTTTACCAATCTAGTTAACCCTACCCAAAATGATGTAATGATTGGAAATTTACCAATTTTTCACTCTTTAGGTCTAACTGTTACTACTTTTGCACCTTTAGTAGAGGGAATACCTGTTGTGTGCCACCCAGACCCAACTGATGGTTTAGCTATTGCTAAGTTAGCTACCAAATATAGAGCAACCTTGCTTTTTGGTACAGCAACATTCTATAGACTCTATGCAAGAAATAGAAAAATTCACCCAAAGATGTTTGAGACACTACGAATGGTCGTTGCAGGTGCAGAGAAGCTACCAAAAGAGATAGCTAAACTCTTTAAAGAGCGTTTTGGAAAAGATATTTGGGAGGGGTATGGAGCAACAGAGACAACTCCTGTAGCCTCATGTAATGTTCATGATGCCATTGTTCCTGATACCTACCATATTCAAGTAGGAGCAAAAGCAGGAACTATTGGTATGCCAATATCGGGAACTGCTATTATGATTGTAGAGCCTGAGAGTTTTGAGCCTCTACCTGTAGGTGAAGATGGCATGATACTTATTGGTGGGGTGCAAGTTATGAAGGGTTACCTTAAAAATGATAAAAAAACAGATGAGGTGATAAAAGAGATAGATGGTATTAGATGGTATATTACAGGTGACAAAGGTCATTTAGACGAAGATGGTTTTTTAACTATTGTTGACCGTTATAGCCGTTTCGCTAAGATTGGTGGAGAGATGGTAAGTCTTGGTTTAGTTGAGCAAGAGATTAGAAAATGTATTGATGAGGAGAGTCATATTGCTATTACAGCTATTCCAGATAGCAAAAAGGGCGAAAGAGTGGTTCTATTGTTAGAAGGAGAGCAAGATTTAGAGGAGTTAAAGAGTAAAATCAAAGAGTTAGAGATGAATCCTCTTTTTGTTCCTAGTAGTTATTTTAAGGTTAATGAGGTTCCAAAGCTTGGAACAGGTAAGGCAGATTTTAAAGGGGCTAAAAGGTTGGCTTTGGAGTTGGTGGGGTAGAATATTGCTTAAAATAAATTATATGTTATAATAACCCAAGTTATCATAATAAAGGTTATTATATGAAATTCTACAATCGAGAAGATGAACTAGCTCTTCTACAACGAGCAGACAAACTTAAAAGCAAACAATCCATTATGACCATGCTTATAGGTCGTAGGCGTGTGGGTAAAACTACTTTGGCTCTGCAAAACTTTTCAACAGATAAAAGAGTCTACTTTTTTGTCTCTAAAAAGAATGAAGCTCTTTTGTGTGAAGAGTTTGCCCAAGAGATAGAGGAGAAGTTAGGGGTTAAAATAGTAGGCGAGATAAAAAAGTTTGAACAGCTTTTTGAGTATCTGTTAGAGTTAGGTAAAAAACAGGCTTTTACTGTGATTATTGATGAGTTTCAAGAGTTTTATAAAATCAATGAGAGCATCTACTCCTCTATTCAAAAACTTTGGGATTTGTATAAAAATGAGAGTAGAGTGCATTTTATAGCTTGTGGGTCGGTCTATTCGTTAATGAAAAAAATCTATGAAGATAAAAAAGAGCCACTTTTTGGTCGTGCTGATTTTAAGATTGACCTAAAGCCTTTAAGAGTTTCGGTGTTAAAAGAGATATTAGAAGACCATAATGCTTACACTCCTCAAAATCTATTGGACTTTTATGTACTTACAGGAGGGGTAGCAAAGTATATAGAACTCTTTGTTCTTTATGATAGCTTTAATGAACAGAGCATGATAGATGAGATAGTACGAGCCAATTCACTCTTTTTAGATGAGGGTAAAAATAGGCTCATTGAAGAGTTTGGAAAAGAGTATGGTACTTACTTTTCTATTTTGAGTCTTATTGCGTCGTCAAAAACCTCTAAAACAGAGATAGAGTCTATATTAGAAAAAAATATTTCAGGGCATTTGAGTCGTTTGGAGAGTGACTATAACATCATAAAAAGCATTAAGCCTATAGGTTCAAAACCAAATGCTAAAGTACAAAAGTATGAGATAACAGATAACTTCTTAGCCTTTTGGTTTCGCTTTATCTATAAGTATAACTCCATAGTTGAAGCAGAGGCATATGAGCGTTTAAAGAGCATTATACATAGAGATTTTTCTACCTTTAAAGGGAAGTTTTTAGAAAAACTCTTTATGGAACTTTTAAGAGAGAAGCAGATATATACAAGCATTGGTAACTATTGGGAGCGTGGCAATCAAAATGAGATAGACATTGTTGCTGTAGATGAGATAGATAAGAAGTTACTGCTCTGTGAGGTAAAGTTATCGGCTAAACGACTAAATAGAGATGAACTTGTTAGAAAGTCGGTTAATATATTGCAGAAGTTTAAGGGGTATGAGGTAGAGTATCGGTTATTGTGTGTTGATGATATTGATGGGGTTATTAAAGATGTATAAAATAGTTCTATATTTCCTTTTTTCTTTGTTTCTGTTTGCAGAAAAACCAAATCTCTTACTTCTAAAAAGCTATAGAGGGGATGTAAATGTAACAGGGTGGTTAATGAGTGAAAAGCTCGATGGTATTCGTGGCTACTGGACAGGAAAAAAACTTATATCGCGTAGTGGAAAAGAGTTTACTGTTCCTAAGTGGTTTATTAAAGATTTCCCACCCTTTGAGATAGATGGTGAGTTGTGGACAAAGCGAGGAGAGTTTGAACATATTAGCTCTATTGTAAATAGTCAAACTGCTCATGATGGGTGGCAAGAGATAAGCTACAATATTTTTGAAGTGCCTCATCAAAAGGGTGGAGTTATGGAGAGGCTAGAGGTTTTAAAAAAGTGGCTTAAAAAACATCCTAATAAATTTATAAAGATTATTCCTCAGCATATCTGTAAAGGTGGTGAACATCTAAAGAGTGAACTGAAAAGAGTAGAGAAGATGGGAGGTGAGGGGTTAGTAGTTCGTAATCCTTTAGCTATCTATATTGAGAAGAGAACTTCTGAGGCTTTAAAGGTAAAATCATTTCAAGATGATGAGTGTGTAGTTCGTGGTTATACTAAAGGGCATGGGAAATTTAAGGAAATGGTTGGAGCTTTGATTTGCTCTTGGCATGGTGAGCTTTTAAAGATTGGTTCTGGTCTTTCTTTAGAGGAGAGGAAGAGTCCTCCTGCTTTAGATTCTAATGTTACATTTAAATATAATGGCTTTACTAGGTATGGAAAACCGAGGTTTCCTGTTTTTTTGAGGGTTCGTGACTCTTTTTGATATTATTGTTTTCTATTACTTTTTTTTCTTTGTTTCATTACAAAGAAAGAAAAGTAACCAAAAAAAAGAAAAAGTGAATGTCTGTCGAAGGTAATTATCTTCTTTTTTTATTAAATTTGTTTTTGGAAAAAGGAGTTCCTTTGCTATAATCTGTTATTAAAAATATGGAGAAACAGATGACAATAACAAAACGTGTAACCTTTATAGCAAAAGATGATGAGACAAGTATAGCAAAGATGAAGGAGTTGCTAACAGCAATGGTAAAACCAAGCAAAGCAGAAAAAGGTGTAATTTTCTATGAAATTTTTCAGTATAAAGATAACCCTAGAAAATTTATGGCGTATGAGTCTTGGGAGAGTGAAGAGGCTTTAGATGGTCATAAGGCAAGTGAGCATTATGCAATTTACAAATCAAGTTATGAGCCATACTGTGAACATAAATATACCAATGAGCTAGAGGTTTTAGGTTAAATGGAAAATTTATGGAATGATAAAGAGGCAAGTGACTATAAAAGTGATTTAGAACTGCGTGTCTACTCCTCAAATCTACTTGGACAAAATAGCGAGTTGGTACTTCATGGTGGGGGAAATACCTCTGTTAAGAGCAAGGTAGATAATGAAGAGATACTATATGTAAAAGGTTCTGGTTGGGATTTAGCAACTATTAAGGCTGAAGGATTTGCACCTGTAAAACTCTCTTCTCTTTTAGAGATGGCAAAGCTTGAAAAGTTGAGTGATACCGATATGGTAGCAGAACAAAAGAGAGCAATGATTGATAGCTCTGCACCTAATCCATCTGTTGAGGCAATTTTACATGCAATTATTCCTTTTAAGTTTGTTGACCATACTCATGCTGATGCTATAGTAACTATTTCAAATTCAGTTAATGGTCGAGAATATATTGAAAAACTCTATCCTAACTTTTTAATTGTTCCTTATGTTATGCCAGGGTTTATTTTAGCTCATGAGATATATAAGATGACAAGAGAGTTTGATTGGGAGAGTTGTGAGGGAATTATTTTACTCAATCATGGGATTTTTACATTTGATAATGATGCTAAAAACTCTTACAATAAGATGATTGAGGCTGTTTCAAAAGCAGAAGATTTTTTACTTGCCAATGCAGATTTGACGTTCGATGAAATTGAACCTACAGGATTTGATATGCAGGAGTTTAAGCATAAAATAAAAGATATAAAAGAGCATAAAGTAGTTCTTAAGCTTAACCAAACACAACTAGCTCTTAACTATGCTTCTAATCCTTACCTAGAGGAGTTTGCTACTCGTGGAGTTTTAACCCCAGAGCATATTATTCGTACTAAACATCAACCACTTATTGTTGATAACAATAATTTAGATGAGCAACTAGAGGATTTTGTAGAGGGTTATAAAGAGTATTTTGAAACTTTTGCAAAACCTGATATGATTATGCTTAATCCTGCTCCTAACTATGCTGTAGTTCAAGGGTTTGGGGTTATATCTATCGGAAGAGATGAGAAAGAGGCAAATATTATTAATGATATTGTAGAGCATACTATGTTAGCTGTTATGAGAGCCGATAGGCTTGGAGGGTATGAATCAATTTCGTTAGAAGATAGTTTTGCTATGGAGTATTGGGAACTAGAACAGGCAAAATTACAAAAAAATAAAATGTAGGGGCGACCTCCGTGTCTGCCCTTTGAGAGTTAAGTAGGGGTGACCTCCGTGTCTGCCCTTTAAAAATTAAGTAGTGGCGACCTCTACCATGTCAGCCCAATAAAAAAATAGGAAAATAAAATGCAATACCTAATGGCAATAGACGCAGGAACAGGTTCTGTTCGTGCTGTAATTTTTGATGATGAGGGAAATCAAATCTCTGTAGCAAGTCGTGAATGGACGCATTTAGAGGTTGATGGAGTTCCTAACTCTATGGGCTTTGATACTAAGAAAAATTGGGAATTAATAAAAGAGTGTATTAAAGAGGCTAAGGCTTTATCAGGTTTGATGTCGGAGCATATTGTAGCTGTTTCTGCAACATCTATGCGTGAGGGTATTGTACTTTATGACAAAGAGGGAAAAGAGCTTTGGGCAGTTGCCAATGTTGATGCTCGTGCTTCTGATGAGGTAAAGTATCTTAGAGAGCATTTTAAAGGTGTAGAAGAGGAGTTTTATGCTATCTCTGGACAGACTTTTGCTTTGGGGGCATTGCCTCGTTTGTTATGGCTTAAAAATCATGAACCTGAGTTATATGAGAGAGTAGCTTATATCTCTATGATTAGTGACTGGGTTTTGGCAAAACTTTCAGGGGTTATTGCAACAGAACCAAGTAATGGAGGAACTACAGGAATTTTCTCTCTTAAAAAGCGTCAATGGGTTAAAGAGATGGCAAAAGAGGTAGGACTAAAATATGATATATTTCCTCCTGTTTATGAGACAGGTACAGTTATTGGAAATGTTACAAATGAAGAGACGGTGCTTCATAGCTCTACTAAAGTAGTAATGGGTGGAGGTGATGTTCAGTTAGGTTCAGCAGGATTAGGAGTAACAGAACTAGGACAAGTTGCAATTTTAGGTGGCTCTTTTTGGCAACAGGTAGTAAATATTAGCTCATATACTAAACCACCAGAAAATATCTCTATGCGTATTAACCCTCATGTAATTAAGGGACTTTCACAAGCAGAGGGGATTACCTTTTTCTCTGGTTTAGTAATGCGTTGGTTTAGAGATGCTTTCTGTGATATAGAGAAACTTGAATCTAAAGAGAAAGATATAGATGTCTATAAGATTTTAGAAGAGAAGGCAAAAGATGTTCCTATTGGCTCTTATGAGATTATGCCTATCTTCTCTGATGTTATGAACTATGGCAAGTGGTATCATGCTAGTCCAAGTTTTATTAATCTCTCTATTGACCCTAATGTTTGTAATAAAGCTTCTATGTTTAGAGCATTGGAAGAGAACGCTTGTATTGTCTCTGCAATTAATCTAAAAAAGATAGAGGAGTTTACCAATATAAAAGCGAAAGAGATTGTTTTTGCAGGTGGAGCAAGTAAAGGAGAGTTATGGTGTCAAATCTTAGCTGATGTTACAGGGTGTAGAGTAAAAATTCCAAAAGTAACAGAGGCTACTGCTCTTGGTACAGCTATGGCTGCAGGAGTTGGGGCAGGGGTTTACGACTCTATCTCTAGTGCTTCTAAAAAATTAGTACGTTGGCAAAGAGAGTATACTCCAAATCAAGATAATTATAGAGTCTATCAAGTTTTACAAAAAAAGTGGCAAGATATTTACAAAAGTCAGTTGAAATTGGTTGAAAAAGGGTTAACAAAAAGTATGTGGAAAGCACCAGGAGTTTAGATAGTAATTTTTTCAAGCTCTCATATAGAGAGCTTAAAACTTTATAATCTATTTGTTCCCATATGAAAAATAAATTTTACTAGAGATAGTTGTCTACCAAGTCGTGTAGGTTCTTTCAGGAGTCGATAGAACCACTCAAGTTCCAATTTTAAAAAAAGGCGAGGGGCTCTCTTTTTATCTCCTCCATATATATCAAAACTACCACCTAATCCCATATATAGAGCTGGGTATTTTTTCATCAAATCATTCATTAAAAATTCTTGTCTTGGACTTCCTTGTGCTACAAAAACAATATCTGGTTTACTCTTTTGTAGAGACTGCTCTAACCTCTCTTTGTCTCCTTTTTTTAAAAAACCATTTTGATACCCAACAATTTGAATCTCAGGGTACTCTCTTTTTAATCTTTTTACTGTTGATTTAATTACTTGTTCTGTTGAGCCAATTAAGTAGAATTTTTTCTCTTTTTTAAATCTTTTTATAATATCTAGCCAAAATTCGCTACCTGCTATTTTTATAGCTTTTACTCCTTTGTGTCGTAGTGCAAGAACAGCTCCTATACCATCAGGGTAGCCAATATTATTGTTGACAATAGACCTTAGTTTTTCATCATTTTTAATAATTTTTTCAGCATTCATAGCTACTAAGATAGCTTTAGTCTCTGCAATCTCTTGTAGAAACTTCTCTTTTGATTCAAAGGCATTGATTTTATAGTTGTTTATTATTTTATGATTCATTTTTAAAGCTCCTTATGGTTATATAATTTCTTTTCTTATTACTTAAAATAAATTCTTCTAATTTTTTCAATGAATATTCACTCATAGATTTTGGATGTCCTATAATAACAAAGTTTTTATTATCTTTTCTTTTTAAAAAAGATTGATAAGCATTTTTTAAGAAAGAGGATTTGTAACTATCTATAGAGACAACACTGTGAGTATATCTTGTTAACATTCTTAATTTATCAAGTTTTGAACCACCAGCAGCTGAGCCATCTCCAAAACTCTTATGTTCTTCTCCTCCAAATTTTTTAAAATATACCAACTTCCAAAAGAAGAGAGGAGAGAGCCTATAGTCGCTAATAGGTATCTCTTTAAAAAAGCCATCTTTCTTCTCTTCTAATGGGTCATCTTCAAATCTCCACTCTGTTTTGTTAGGCATATTTTCAAAGTTAAAATAGTGAGTATGACTATCATTTTTTCCATTTTTAAAAAGAGTACTATCTAAATAGATATTATGTTTTTTTAGTGCATTTTTGATTTTTGGAAATGGTTGAATAGACCACCCACCTGCACGATATGCAAAGACTTTATCTCCCACTATATTAGTTAAAACTTTTTTATAACGATATACGATATTGTCTATCTCTGTTTCAGAAAATTGATGAAGTCTAAATCTCTTAGTATTCATATTCCATCTTTTTCCATCAAAGGTACTATCTTCCCAATGTGGGTGAATATGAAGTTGAATTGAGTGACCATCTCTATCTAATGTTTTGATTTGAGAATAGATAGCTTTATACTCTTTCTCCAATATAGGAAACTGCTCTTTTAACTCTTCTAGTTTAACAAGATAGCCACTATCTACAAAAAAAGTAGCTTTAATCTTATATCTATTTAAAACCTTTAGTAGTTTTGCAGTAGGGGTTAAAATACAATTTTCTATAGTTCCAACTTTTGAACCAAAAAATAGCTCATAGTCAAGAGTTATTAGTATGTTGTTCATTGCATCTCCTTATGCTATCTATTGGGTCTATATATGAACTCTTTTTTATTTTAAAATAGCTCTGAACAGTTAGATTAAATAGCTTATATTTAAAAGGGTTAATAACCACTCTAAACGCATATCCCATTTTTAGTGTTGTTCCAAATCTGCTTTTAAACTTTTGAAGTGCTTCATATTTTGAACCCTCTTCTACACACTCTCTTGCTCCTACAAAATCGTAATAGTCAAGATTTTTCTCTTTAAAATACTCCATTGCTCTATAGTGCATAAGGTTAATACTTCCTGTAATAGGTTTTCTAATGCTTCCTCCATAGAGATAATAAGCTCTATTTTCATCATAAATAATAACCATAGAGCCTTGTATTTTACTATCGTGTTCAACAACAAATAGTACAAAGTTGTTTTCTAAATTATTATTTAATGTCTCTAAATAATCTAAACTTGGATATAGAAGACTATTTTGTCTTAAAAATGTCTCTTTAATATTTTCATAGACACTTTTTATATCATTTGTTGTTCTTACAGTAGCACCAAGCTTAATGGCTTTTCTTACTTTTGTTCTATCTCTAGCATAAAATTTACTTAATATCTCCTCCATTGATTTGTCAAGTTTGAGTTGGTATGTTCCCCATTTAACTACTTCTGAGCCATCAGGATAAGTATTAAATATGGCATTAGCTTGAGCCTTAAAAATAAAGTCGGCTATATTGTTTCTTTTACAATATGTAACAACACTATTTAGAAACTCTCTCTCTTTGGACAAAGTTAAATCTTTATTTAAGTAGATGGTTTCTGTTGTAAAAATCAACCTTTTAAAAATGAGTTTTTTGTCTATAGTAAAAGGGAGTATAAAATCATCACTAACAAACCAACCATATATTGTACTTTTTGATTTAAGGAAGTTTTTAGTTGCAAAAATAGGCAACTTCTCTTTGGGTTCATGGTGAACTAGTGTAACACTACTAGATTGCTTTTCTATCTTTTTATTCATCTCTTTTATAACCTTTATATACTTTTTTTTAGTAGTTGAAGTAGATGTTCAATACTCATAAGTAGATAAATTTTACGGACATCAAACTCCATTCTATTTTTATAGTTTAAGACAATCTGTTCTATCTCTTTTTTATCTACATAGTTTGCAATAAGAGACTCTTTTGAGGTAAGAAGCTCCATAATATCTCCATTGAGTTCATTTTGAAACCACTCTAAGCTAGGCATATCAAACCCCTTTTTAGGACGATTTATAATCTCATCAGGCAGATATTTTTTTGCTACCTCTTTTAAGATATATTTATGTATTCCATTTTTTATTTTGTAGTGGTGAGGTATTTTTTGAACAAGTGAAACAAGGTCATTGTCTAAAAAAGGAACTCTCATCTCAATAGAGGTAGCCATAGTCATTTTGTCTCCATACATAAGAAGTTCATCGCTTAATGAGGTATAGGTATCAAGAATGGACATCTTATCTAAAGCATTTAATTCATTTGGAATAAGATTATAGAAGTAGCTAACTCCTGTTTCTTGGTTAATAAATCTACTCTTCAAGAGTCTCTGTCTCTCCTCTTCTTGATAGACGGTATATATTTTTTCAAAACGTTTTAGTGGGTCTTGCTCTGTCAAACTGTAGATTGCACGTTGAAGTTTATGGTACTTTGGAGAGGAGAATAGAAATTTAAACTGTTTAGCTAATTGAATAAGTAGGAGGTACTTCTCTCTTTTTAATTCGGCTGAGTATTTTCCATAACCCATAAAAATTTCATCAGCACCTTGTCCTGCTAATATAACTTTAGTATATTTAGCACCAAGTCTACTCACTTCATATTGAGCAAAAGTATTTTCTGTTCCATTAGGCTCTTCATTAATGTAGGTGGACTTTTCTAAAATTTTCATATACTCATTTGAGTTTGCAATAATATCATAGTGTTGAGTACCTAAAATTTCAGCAGACCTTTTTGCATCGTTGGCTTCATTGAATTTTGCAGAACCATTAAATCCAATACAGTACGTTTTTATTTTATGTTTTGAGTATTTTGAAGCAATAGCAGTAATAAGTGCAGAGTCTATGCCGCCTGAGAGAAAACTACCTACTTCAACATCTCCTATCATTTGTCGTTCTACTGCTGACTCTAAGGCATCACTAACTGCATCTACCCAGTAGGCTTCACTTTTGCTTTCATCTATTTTAATAGAAGAGATAAGTTTCTCATTTATATTTGTAACTCTATTTAAAGTGTATTGATTTAGACTATACTCTAGTATCTCTCCTGGATATACTTTTTTTATATTTTGAACCATAGTTTTTGGAGATGGGTTATAGCGTAAAACTAAATACTCGTTAAGTGCATCTATATCTAATTTTAAATTAGGAACTAACTTTAAAATAGGTTTCATTTCAGAAGAGAATATAAGCTCTTTATCATTATGGTAGTAGTAGAGAGGTTTAACTCCAAATCTATCTCTGGCTAAGTATAGCTTTTGATGCTCTATATCAAAAATTGCTAAACCAAAGATACCATTAAATTTTCTAATAGAGTCAATACCAAACTTCTCAATATAGTTAACAATAGTCTCTGTATCTGAGTGTCCTCTAAACTCTATCTCTTTAAGCTCTTCTCTTAGTTCAAGGTGATTATAGATTTCACCATTAAAAATAATAATATACTTTTTTGAAGCTGAGTACATTGGTTGATGTCCAGCCTCTGATAGGTCTTGAATAGCTAAACGAACATGACCTAGAGAAATGGTATTGTTTTGATGAACAAGTTTAACAATATCACTATCATCAGGTCCTCTATGTGAAATTAACTCTAATGTATCATTTTCAAAAGTTTTATTGACTGAGCCTAAGATTCCACACATCTTTTTCTCCTTTTAATGAGCTTTGCAGGAATTCCACCTACTACAGTATAGGGTTCTACATCTTTTGTTACAACAGAACCAGCACCAACTACTGAGCCTTCTCCTATTGTAATATTTGGCATTATAATTGCATTTCTTCCTATCCATACATCATCTTCAATAGTTGGGTTTAGATTCTCTACACCCCCTTGCATAATCATTGGAACATCTACATTTTGGTAGTTATGAAGAGAGTTTAATAGGGTTACATTAGGAGCTATCATTACGTAGTTACCTATGTTAGCTCCTTGTATAAAGATATTTTCATTGATATGACAATGTTTCCCTATTGTCAATTTAGAAGTATCTCCTATATATACATTCTCTTCAAAATAGTTATTTGTATCTTCTTTCATTATCTTTAATACTCTACAGACATACCAACATCGAATCTTATTAAAGATAATATGAAATCTTGAGTGGGGTAGTTTAGATATAATTAAGTAGTATACAACTAGTTGTAGAGGTTTCACTATAAGCTCCTTGCTAATATATAAGGCATTGCTGCCCATCTTAGAGTATTTCTATTTTTTTTAAATCCAAAAAAATCTATAATAGAGTATATTTGGTCTCTTTTGATAAACTGTAAGATACTCTTTTCAAGTCTCTCTACTGTTTCAAAATCCTCTTTTAGTTTAGCAAGGAGTAGCATCTCTGCATTGTCATAGAGGTCAAACTTAACAATAGATGGTTTATTGGAGACAGAGAATCTTTTGTAGAGTCCATATTGGTTATTGTAGAAGTTCTCTTGAATATATCTATACCCTTTTTCAATAGTATCATTAGCTTCAAGCTGAACTACTTTTTGGGTTTTTATAATATTTTTGAGTACAAAAACAGAATGAAAACAGTCTATAAAAGAGTTGTTATCATAAGGAGCATAGAACCAGCTACCATTTTCCTTTTGAACAGAGACAATAAAGTTATACATCTTTTTTATTTTTTTCTCAATATACTCTTTTTCATCTATTATTTGATAAAAAATAGAGTAAGCAAACATTGTGTATGAAACAGAGTTAGTAACAACTCTGTCTTTAAATGGTCCATAAGAGGTAATTAAGAGATTATCATCCTCTTCTAGTACAACTAAATCTTTTTCATAAAATTGATAAACACTTTTTAAAACATTTAAAATTTCATTATCGTGAGTAGTCTTATAGTAGTTAAATAGTGCTTCTAAAATGTATGGTGTATTTGTACTAAATGGTGTATTTTCATCATATATAAGCGTATCGGAGATAACTATTTTAAACCCTGTTCCCCAACAGTAACCACTATATCCTTTTGAGCTATTTTTTAGTAACCAGTCAATGTGTAGTTTTGCATACTTAAGATATTTCTCATCTCTCTCTTTTTTATATAGATTTAGTAAAGCTAATACAGCTTGAGCTCTAACAACTGGATACTCCTGTTTTCTATAACCTATTCTGAGTTGGTTATTAATATAGAAGTCATAAATAGTTAATACTCCTGCTGGTAGTAATCCTAGATATTTATTTTTATAGTAGAGTTTTTTTATTTTCATTCCAATACTGCTCTTCCAAATATCATATGGGTCATAGGTTTCTAAATTATCACAAAGTAGATAGGACTCTAATAGTTTATTTGTTGACATTGCTCTTCTCTCTTGTTAAATATGGGTATAGACGTTTTACTGCTGTAGTATTTGTTAAATGCTCTTGTGCATAGTTAAAGTTAAACTTACCAAACTCTAAAATCTTATCTCTGTTTAAAATTAATCTTTTTAGCCTTTTTGTTAACTCATCAATATCTGTAGGGTCGATTTGGTATCCCATCTTTTCATCTTGAAAGAAATATTTTAATCCACCATCATTAGTTGTTATAATTGCCATACCAAATAGCATAGATTCTAGTACAGAGATAGGTAAACCCTCTCCATAATTAGTAGGGAAAGAGTAGATGTCACACTCTTTAAAAATATCTATCTTCTCTTGACCTTGAACATTTCCTACTATATGGATATTTTTTATGCCTGATGAAACTCTTTTAACCTCATCAAAATCCTCTCCATCACCTGCAATAATTAGTTCTATATTATCTATCTCTTTTGATAGATTTTTAAACGCTTCTATGGTTCTAAAGACACCTTTTGTCTTTACAATACGAGCTAAAAATAGAATTTTTATGGTCTCTTTTCTCTTTAAATTTTTTTCTCTATCTTCAAAAGAAAAATTTGAGATTAAAGAGTCATCTACTGTTGTTGTCTCTACTACAATCTCTCCTCTATAACCCCACTCAATCATCTTCTCTTTAAAGTCTTGAGAGAGTGTAAATATGGTCTTAGCCTTACCAAAAGAGTTTAAAAAAAAGTTAATATAGCGTCTCTCAACAACCTTTTCAAACTCTAAATCCCAACCATGAAAAAATACAATAAAAGGGATATCTTTAGAGCTAAGTTGTTTAGCAAAGAGTCCATCTCTAAAAAAGCTTCTATTTAGTAGAGATGGATTTATTAGTGCTATATCTATCTCTTTTGTGCAAGAGTTATGAAATCTCCACTGGTCTACAATAGGACCAAATATATTTTTTCCATGTCCTCCAATCTCTAAGATTTTAAACTCAATATCTTTATACTCTTTAAAAGATTTAAAGAGTGCATTCCAAAAAGAGGTAACTCCACCTGTACCCGATAGACTCGGTACGCTTATTAATACTTTATGTTTAGTTGTCATTAGTTTTTACCTTTATTTATATGTTCAAGATAATCTTTTTTAAGTAGAGCTAGATAGATAGCAAAGAGGAACATTACGTTAAAATAGAATCCACCTTGAAACATCATTTCAGTAAGTATTCCTATAAATATTGCAACAGAAGTAGTATAGTATTTGGACTCTCTATGTTTTGATAAAAAAGATTTTAAAGAAAATAAGATGGCTAACAGAAGACCAAACCCAATTAAACCTTCTCGTTGAAGCACTTGAAAAAATTTATTATGAGCAAATAGTCTCTCTCCTATTCTATCTTCCATTTTATCCATAGCATATACCTCACCTAATCCAATAAAAATTACAATATCTTCATCATCTAACCAATTTTCAACAGCTGACTGCCAATACTGTAACCTACCTGAACCAGGTTGTGCTTTTTTAACATATTTATTTTTATCACTTAATCTCATTCGCACAATATCATTTGTGTTATATAGGTAAACACCTCCCATAAATAGGGTAATAGCAAGAGTAATAAGTAAAACCATCTTTTTTAGAGTAATATTTTTAAGGAGCAGGTATAATCCGACAATTATATATACAACAAACCCTGTTCTAACATAGGTAAGTAGAATCTCATATAGACCAAGAAGTAAAATAAAAAGAAGAAAAGCATTTTCTATTTTTGTATTATCTCTACTAATATGTCTAGTTATAACAATAAGTGCAAATGCTAATGATATTGATGCAGTATGTGGATTCATAAATGGTCCAACTAAACCATATTGATTATCAAGACCATAGGCACTTAAGTTATAACCATGACATAGTGGAGTTAAAATATGTAGCATATATGGTACAAATGAGAGGATAATCAATATAGAGAAGTGTTTAGCTAAAAATAGTAAACTCTTTTCATCAAGCTTAAGTATAAAGAAAAAGTATAGTATTGGAAGCATTAGCTCTTTTGTAAAGAGAGTTAGCGTACTAACAATATAGTCCATAGAGGTATATGAGATTAATATTTTTAATGCAAAAATAATTATTAAAAAAGTAAATGTCTCCATATACTTCTCTTTTAAAATTTTGTATAAAATTGGTAAAAACAGCAACATTATCAGTACTAGTTTCCATAAAATTCCAAAAGATACTCCTGCAACATGAATAGGTTCAAGATATAAAATAATAAATCCAATAATATAGAAAAGAATTAGTTTTAGAGTCATATTATCTTCTTCTTTTTTAGAACTATAAGACTAGAGATTGTCCAAAAGAGCATAGAGAGCATTAGCGCAATAGCAGCACCATTAATGCCATAGATTGGAATCAATAGAGCATTAAATAAAATATTAATAAATAGAGAAATCAATAATATCTTCATAAAAATATGCTGATTGTCTGTCATATTTAAGATAAATCCAACAGGTCCACAAAGAGACTCAGAGAGATACCCAATAGAGACAATCATAAGTGTTGTAGTTGCAATAGTAAACTCTTGACCAAATAGTCCTAGAAAGAAATCTGAAAAGTATAAAATAGCTATAAAGATAGGAATAGTAGTAATAGCAATAAGTTTTACTGAGTCTTTAAAGATTGATTTGACCTGTTGAGTCTCTTTGTTACTATAGGCTTGAGCAACTTTAGGTGAAATGTATCCACCTATTGCCATAGGTATAAAGGTAATAATCATAGAGAGACTAATACATGCACCATAAATACCAACTTGATACTCATCTAAGTAGTATGAAATCATAAAACTATCTACATACCCCATTAGAAACATAACTGATGCTGTTAAAAACATAGGATAGGAGTGTTTTAGTATCTTATCTTGGTAGAAGCCTTTTATTAATATAGATATATCTCGTATTTTTAGAAATCTATAGAGTACAATAATCAATGAGAGGCTTATAATAGTAATTGCACTAAAGAGAATATAGACAGGATTCCAATTTAGAGAAAAAAATATGGAGATTGCTAAAAGTAGAGCAATAGAACCATTTTGAGAAAGGTTTCTAAAAAAAGAGTATATTTTAATATCATCTAATGCTCTAAATATCTCAACAAGTACATTAAATAGTGTATATGGTAGAACCATTATTGCCAAAAAAGTAAGATAAGTCGTTGCATCTATTGATTTAAAAAGGTATTTATTTATAACTCCTGATAGAAGAAGTATTAGTATAGAGACTAAAATACTTGTTATAAACAAAATTTTTAAAATAGATTTTATAAAGAGAGATATGTCTCTTTTCTCTTTTAATGTAGCAATAACACGAACAACATAAATATCTAAACCAACCCTAGAGATAACAGTAGCTACCATTATGAGTGCAAATGTAAGGTTAAAAATACCAAAAATCTCAACTCCATAATATCGAGGAATCATGATATAGGTTAAAAACAGTGAAGATGCACCTAGTATTTTAAATATAAAAATTATAAATGAACCTCTAAATATCTCTTTCATCTAAATACAGTATCCTAATTTTATTTATAACATAATATCACATAATATATTAATTTAAAATAATTATTGATATTATTTTAATATTATATAAAAAACAATATTAAATTTATTTCTTAAATAAAATATACTGTTTTTTAGCTTAAGTTTTGATATTATTTTTTTAAAGATTTCTGTTCATTACTCTTTTTAAGAAATAATAGATAAATATTAAGAAAATAAGTGCTATAAAGGCTAATAAAGCTTTAATAAGATAAACTGATTCAGCTAAGTATGATATATATCTGTTTGGTCTACTAAGGTTAAATATAAGTTTATCTGCACCTAGTTTTGATGCAAACTTAACATAGGGAATTGATTCATAAGAGTAGATTGAGTAATGCTCTTTAAAAAAGTTAGAAAACTCTGAAGATTTAGTTTTGTTTGAGTCTGAAAATCTGTTGTTGTAGTGAACTATATTTATCATTTTCATATTTATTTTATTGTTTCTTAAAATTTTATGTAACTCTTTATTAAAGTTAATACTATCTACAATTATTTCGTTATCTCCTATCATAACAGATACTAGTGCATGAGCAGCTCCAAACTCTTTATCGTAAAAAGCGATTCGAGAAGCGTTATATCCAAGTGATTGCAAAATTCTAATCATAACCCTTGTTCCTTCCCCACAAACACCCTCTTTGATTTCAAAAAGTTCTAGGACGCTATTTCTTAAAAAAGACCTTCCTAATAAATCTGAGTGTTTCCAAGTCTTTATATCTGTATTAAAATCATTATTAACGTAGTCTGATATGCTAGAGAAGTACTCTGTAGTGGTATTAAAATCACTTCTTTTGATATTCATATCAGATATATATTTAGTTATGACCTTCTCCTCTTTATAATGATAATAAAGATTATTGACGAAAAGTATAAGTAGTAAAAATCCTAAAATTATAAAAATATATTTAATTAACTTCATTTATTTTCTTTCTATTTCATTATATTTATCTTTTTTTATGACAACTTTTTCCTATGCCACAAGGAAAATCGTCCCAAATTTCTATATTGTCAACCCACTGTTCAATAGGAGCAATAGCATAATTTGTAAATAACATCATCTCATTGATTGGGTCTTTTCTCATAGTTTGTCCTTTATAATCAATAACAACTTTACCATCAACTGCTAACCAAACTCTTCCATCACTGTTTTTACTTCTATTCCAATATATCTCTACATCAAACCACTCTCCTTGTTTTACTTTACTGTAGTTATCTTGATGCCAATACTCTTTATATGGAACACCATCTACAACTACATTATCTTCATGAACATGCCAGTAGAGTTTTTTATTTTTATCTGTATATATATAATAGGTTAAACGGTCATCACTAGTAGTTTTATATTGACAGAAAGTTAACCAACCGTCTCTTCCCAACTTTTGGGCTAAATCTCTAGGATATTTTAGAGAGTAACGAATGTAGAGTCTCTTTTGTTCTCTATTTTTAGTATATACAACGTAAGGGTCTTGTGACCAACGATGCTCCTTTTTTATTACTTTTTGATGCAATACACGACTCTTATTGTTATCAATACCATTAACAACTACTAAACTGTTTTGAATATATTTTGTAATATTTTTATCATTGATAATCATCTGAAATTCGCCTTTTTCACCATTTAAGGTTATAGGCCATTCAAAATTACTATTGTCATGTCCTTTTATATTTTGCCACCATACAGTACTATCTTTTCTATCTGGTTTTTCTAAATATACCCCATCTTCAAAAGATGATTTAAAAAGTAGATTAGGTGTTCCATATATATTTGTTATTATAAAGATAGTACTTAATAGTTTTAATTTCATAATTATTGTCCTATAGTATACGATTCTTTAAATGTATAGAACTTTAAACCTACCTCTTGTGCTATTTTTATAATATTTTCTAATTTTTGAGGAGAGATAGCATAACTACTATTATCATCTTCTACTCTGTGTGCATAAAGAGTAATAATCTCTCCATTTTCTCTAGCTTTTATTAAGGCTTCTCTTACCTCTTCAATATCATTATTATAATGATTGTCTATTCCATCTCCAGCCAATATATTATAGTGTTCTCCTTTTTTATGAAATATCTCATCAAGTTGAGAAAGTCTTCTATTGTCATCAGATGCAGTAGTTCTTAAATAAGGGAAATAGCTTCTTACTGCATTATCATAGGCATCATTGTGTTCTCCATAAGGGTAGGCAAGACTAACAGGATTAAACCCTGCATTTTTCATATTATTGTAAGCTGGTATTATTTGAGAGTTTAAATACTCATCAATACGATTATTATCATAATTAAAATCTCTTCCTATACCTAAATGACTATATGTATGACACCCTATCTCATGACCATCTTGTTTTAATGTTTTTAGTTTGTTAACCTCTCTATCTGATAGAGTATGGAATTGACTAACAAAAAATGTAGCTTTTACATTATATTTTAAAAATATATCTCTCATTGAGTACCAACTATCTACACCATAGTCATCAAAAGTTAAGGAAAATCCAGCCTTATGTCCTTTAGGTTGAAAAACATTAAAGAGTTCCAAATCATCAATTTTAGAGTTACCAACAACAAGAAGACCATATATAGCTAATAGGCTATTGTTATTATCAAAATATTTAATGTCACTATCAATGTCCCTAATAAAAGTATGCCAATTTCCATCTGAGGCAGTTTCTCCTAATCCATAAGATATAGTATCATTTTGAGTCTCTTTATAGCTAATTTGTTGATTAGTATATTTGAGTACTTTATCTCCTTTTTGGGTTTTAATAAAGAGAGATATTTCAAAACTATTACTACTTAAAAAACTAAATTTTAAATTATGATGTATTGTATCATTCCAAGAATTATTATCATCAGATTTTGCACCAATAATATAGCTATTTGTTGTATTGTCTCCTTGAAATGAGATAACTCGACTAGCTTTAGCTTGATTATACTGATTCTCTATAGTTGCATTTTGAGGTCCACTTGCAATGCTCCATCGACTAGTTTGTTGGTCTTCTGCATTTTCATAAACTTTTTTAGGGCTACTAAAGAGTTCTATGTTATCAATACTTGCAATAGCACGAATAGCAAAAGAGTCTACAGATGTAATTGTATTGTTTGGTTCTAAATCTTTTAAATCTTTTTCTAAATTACGTTGATGTCTGTGCCATTTACCATCAGTAGAGAAATAACCTAAACCATGAGTTATCATGTCAGATTCAGACTCTATAAATGATAAATTGTTGTCTATATATCTTAAGTATCTTTCACCATTTGGAGTAGAGACTGTAACATCAATAATATATCCTTGTGTAGTTTTAAGGTCAAAAAGAAGATTTTTATTTGTAACATTATTCCACTCTCCTCCTATTTGATATTGGTTTTCATAGTTATCAGTTCCTGTAAATTTAATAACTCTACTTGCTCTATCTGCATCATATACATTACTTACTGTTGCACCATCGGGAGTGTTGTCTGTAATACTCCATCTATCTGTAGTTTGGTCTTCAGCATCTTCATATATAATTGAAGTAGGTGCTTCAGAGGATTCTATATTAGCCTCTAGTTGATAATCAGCTGTTTTAAATCCATAAATACCAATAAAAACATCACTATTTTCTGTAATATTTAGTAGACAGTTTTCATTGTTTTGATTACTATTTTCTGATTTACAATCATAATTACTAGAAGTTGGTTTTTCACCTATCTTAACATAAAGGTCAGCATCATCAGATAGTTGATTTAGTAGTACATCTAAGGTATCGTTTGCTGTAGCTGCAATCTTATAATATTTCATAGCATTTTTAATAACAGTATTAGTTACAGGTACTCCAGAGTGTAGTATAGTTGTTTCATTATTTGGTGTAGATAGTGTTGCTTTTATATTGTATTGAGCTGTTCTAAAACCATAAACAGCAATAAATACATCACTATCTTCTGGTATGCTTAAGAGACAAGTCTCATTATCTTGACCACTATTCTCTGATTTACAATCGTAACTACTAGAAGTTGGTTTTTCACCTATCTTAACATAAAGGTCAGCATCATCAGATAGTTGATTTAGTAGTAGATTAAAGGTTTCATTTGCTGTAGCTGCAATCTTATAATATTTCATAGCATTTTTAATAACAGTATCAGTTGTAGCTACTCCTGAGTGTAGAACCATTGTTTCATTATTTGGTATAGAGAGTGTTGCTTTTATGGTATATTGAGCTGTTCTAAAACCATAAACAGCAATAAATACATCACTATTTTGTGGTATGCTTAAGAGACAAGTCTCATTATTTTGATCACTGTTTTCTGATTTACAATCATAATTATTTTGTGTTGGTTTTTCTCCTATTTTTACATATAGGTCAGCATCATTAGATAGTTGATTTAGTAATACATCTAAAGTTTCATTTGCTGTAGCTACTATTTTATAGTATTGTGTATCTCCTTGATTAATAACACCAGATTGTTCATTATCTGAAGTTAATGTTATGGTATTAGCAACAAGAGAATATGTAAATAGTGCAATGAGAATTAGTAACTTTTTCATAAGTATCCTTTAATTTATTATCTTAGTTTTTATTGAAATTTATTTCAAAGTGTATCATATATAACTTTATAGAAACATTTTTTAATAGAAAAAAATATATAAATAAAAAATTAATTTATATTTTAAAGAAAAGTTTGAAATGACTTCTTTTATTGTTATAAAATATGATATAATATTTAAGATATTATAGAAGTAAACAATTTTAATATACAGAGGATTTTTTTAAGATGGAACATAAGAGAGATGAGAGTGAATTAAATTTAGAGAAGTTTTTTAAAATTATTAAAAACTATAAGTGGTTAATTATATCTTTTACATTAATAAGTACATTATTAATGTTTGTTAAGTTATATTTTACACCGTCAATTTATCAGGCGAATAGTATTTTAGAAGTTAAATCAAAATCAAAAGGAGCAACGGTTAATGATTTATTGTTAAATACCTTCTCTTTTAGTAGTAATTCAGGTAAAACAGAGAAAGAGACAGAAATTTTAAAAACATTTTTAGTAAATAAGAAAGCTTTAGAAAAAGTTACTTTAGATGTTAACTATTATAAAACAGAGGATTATCGAGATATAGAGATATATAAAAATACTCCTATTGAGATAAAAAATATAAATATTATAAATAGAAAAATTATTGGAAAGAAGTTTATAATTATTCCAAAAGAAAAAGGCTTTATACTTCGTTATCCATCTTCAATTAAAGACTTCCTTCTCTCATTAATAGGTGATAAGAGTGAGCTAGAAGAGAATAAAATATTTGATTATGATAAAGAGATAAAAAATAAGGACTTCTCTTTTGTAGTTCATAAAAATTTTGATTTTAAAGAACCAATAAAAGTAAAGTTTAATGGAGATTCTCGTCTTGTCTTTGATGAAATAGTTAAGAGTAAATTGAAAATTTCACAGATGAGTCCAGATAGTCCATTAATTAAAATATCTTATGAAGATAATATCCCTGAACGTGCTAGTGCCTATATTGATGCCTTAATGGAGAGTTTTATTGAACAGAGTATCAATGCTAAAAATGAACAGAATAATAAGATACTTACTTTTATTAATGAGCGTTTAGATTTAATTCGTAAAGATTTAGAGAGTTCAGAGAGTAAATTAAAAAATTTTAAAATTAAAAATAAAATTGTAAAGTCATCAAGTCAAGCTAATGACTATATTAAAAAATTGGCAGACTTAGAGGTTCAGATTTCAGAAAATCAGTTAAAAGAGAAGTTATTAGAAAACCTTATTATCTTTGCACGACACAATCAAACTTTAGACTCAATAGCACCATCTCTAGTAGAACTTAATGACAAACCTACTATTAAGCTTATTGAATCTTTACAATCACTCCAGTTAAAAGAGAGCGAATTAAAGATTGAATATACAGATAAATTCCCTAAACTTATTAATATTAGAAGACAAATTTTAAATATTAGAAAAAAGATTATTTTAAATATGAAAAATTTAAAATCGAGTCTAAAGCAGAAAAATAGTTTTTTAATTCAAGAAAAGAGAACTTTAGAGAAACAGATTCAACATTTACCTATTAAAGAAAAAAAGATGGTAAATATTAAAAGAGGCTATGCGGTCTCCTCTTCTATGTATGATTATTTATTAAAGAAAAAAACAGAGAGTGAATTACTTATTGTTTCAACTCTATCTGATTATAAAGTAGTAGAACACGCTCATACTCTATCTAACCCAATTAAGCCAAAGAGAACATTAATTCTAATTTCTTCATTTCTTATAGGGCTTTTAGTTGGTATTGTATTGGCTGTTATACTACAAACTCTTAATGTAAAAATTAATAGTAAAGAGGAGTTAGAGAGTTTAGGTAAATATCCTATTTTAGGAGTTGTTCCACAACTTAATAAAAAAAGTGTTCAACTAGAAGTTTATAATGAAAAAAATTCACCTTTTACTGAGAGTTATAGAACTTTACGCTCTTATCTTCCTAAAAAAGATGAATCTGGTTTAGCTAAAGTTATTTTATTGACATCTATTGAAGCAAGTGAAGGAAAAACAACTATTACTGCAAACTTAGCAGCTATTACTCAAATGGCTGGATATAAATCTATTATTTTAAATTTAGATTTACGTAAACCTACTCTTCATACCTATTTTGGTCTTAAAAATAATAGAGGAATGAGTAGTTATTTAAATGGAGAAGATACTATTCAAGATATTATTTTTGCAACTAAATATACCAATTTACATGTAATTACCTCTGGACCAATACCTGAAAACCCTGCTGAATTGATACTCTCTTCACGACTTACAGAGCTTTTAGATATTTTGAAGAGACGTTATGATTATATTTTTATTGATTCTGCTCCTGTAGGGTTAGTAAGCGATACCATTCATCTAATGAAATTAGCAGATTTAAACTTAATAGTTTTTAGAGAGGGAAAAGCTGAAAAATCATTTGTATCTGTACTAGAAGATATTAGTCAAAAGAATAATTTGAAAAACATTGGTTTTATTTTGAACTATAGTAGTAAAAGAAATGGTAAAGATGCTTATGGATATGGATATGGATATGGGAAGTAAAAATAAGGAGAGATTTTACTCTCCTTAAATAGTTACTATTGACTTATGCAGAAAGTGCAGCTTTAGAAGCTTCTGCAACTTTTGTAAATGCTTCAGGTGCATTCATTGCCATATCTGCTAAGATTTTTCTATCAAGTTCAATGTTAGCAACTTTAAGACCGTGCATAAATGTTGAGTAGTTCATTCCATTTAGTCTTGCAGCAGCATTAATTCTAACAATCCAAAGTCTTCTGAAATCTCTTTTTTTCTGTCTTCTGTCTCTATAAGCATAAACTAATGAACGTTCTAATTGCTCTTTAGCTTTTCTAAAGTGTTTTCTTCTACCTGAGTAGAATCCTCTTGCTTGTTTTAATAGTTTTTTATGACGTCTATGTCTAACTGTACCAGTTTTTACTCTCATTATATTTCCTTTACCTAATTACTATATTTTTAGTATTGGTGTCATTTTTAATTTTTTAAAAAATGAACTTGTCCTAATAATTTTAGGAGTCTTTGTCTTTTTTGAAGTTTAACTAAAATTAGTTAACAATCATCTCTTTAATTTTTTTAGCATCTGCTTGGTCTACATATTTAGCTTTTCTACTAGCTCTATGGTGTGCACCATCTACTTTTGTCAAAATGTGACTTCTAAATGCAGTCCCTCTTTTGATTTTACCAGATTTTTTAACCTTAAAACGCTTTACAGCACCTTTAACGCTTTTCATTTTTGGCATGTTCGTTCCTTTCTAAATTTATTGCTCATAGAGAATGAGGTCGCGTATTATATCGAAAAAAGATAAAATTTTGGTATTTTTGATTTTAACTACCTAACCATAATATTAGATAAATTAACTCCCAATTTTATGGGAGTTAGTAGAAGAAAGTATTGTTTTTATTTAATAACTTCAATAGTCTCAATAGCTTTAGAGACGGAGATGTTCTCTCCACTTTTTGCTTTTAGAAAAGTTACTCCAGCTTTTGTTTTTGGTCTTGGATTTTCTCCAATCATAACAGGTACTGCAAAAGAGCGTAATTTTGGATGTAGTCCTGTTTCAACTTTTGTAAGAAGACGAATATAATAAAGCCCTTCCTTTTCTGAACGAACTTTCATATTAATATGAAAAGATTTATTATCTGGTGAAATATCAAAACTTTGGTTAGTATCTACACTATTTACTAATGTTAAGTTGTTATCAATACTCATACTAACCAATACTTTCCCATTTCTAGCTGTAGTTGTTAATGTAATATTAACATCGGCAGTTTCATTACTGTCTACTTTAGTCGTTTTATAGCTCATATCAATAGGTGCACCTGGTTTAGAGTATTTTCCAACGGTTGTACCTTCAACTATATTTTTACTATCTATACTCTTTTTTATAGTAGTATTGTCATCTAACTTTATTTTTTTGCTGTTAGCATATAGTCCAACTATAAATAGTGGAACTAAGATGAATATCATTTTTTTCATGGTATTTTTCCTTTTAATTAATATGTTAAATTTTACCCTATTTTTGTGATAATATCTCTTAGTACTGAGGCATTCTCATAGGTCTTCTCTTCATCATAGGTTTAAGTATTTTACCTTTTGTTTTTTGAAGAGTACCCATACCTTTTTTGAGTGCTACAACAAAACAGCTATTATTAAAAGAGGCATCATAAACTTCTGCAATGTATTTACCAGGGGTTAGATTAATGGTTAATTCATCACTACTTGTTCCTTCAAGAGGAGACATTCCCATTGATTTAAAAGGATACTTTGCTTTATAAAGTACAATATCTGGGTCACCATACTCTCCACCATAAGGTTTTGCAGAGATAGTATATATATCAGGTGAATCAATATTGATTTTCATATAAGTACGGTTTCCTAATTTGTTATAGACACCAAAGGTATTTTGGTTACATTCAGTTACCCATTTTCCCACTTCTAAATTTCGATAGACAGGTTTTGTATACATTCCTTGAGCAGAATTAGTTCTATAGTTTCCATAAATATCTTTAATAGAGTTAATGCTTTCTCCTGCAACAACATTATCTATGTCATCTTTCTTAGAAGGGTTTTCACTTTTAATTGCTGTAATAAAGGTAAATAGGCTAGTAAAAGCATTAGCATTACGCTCTTTAGTTACCATAGCATTAAATATAGGTTTAAATCCTAAATGTAAATTGTCTGTTCCATCATTGTGAGCATCATATAAATCATAAAGAATTCTCTGCACTGAAGCCTCTGAAAACCAACCAGGATTTTCTCTAGTTGCACTCTCAATGTTCATATACCAACCAGTAGATTGATTTGGTCCAGAGGTATCAAAATAGATTGGGTTATCTGTAGCAATAGCTGACATGGCATTAGCAAATCCTTCTCCAAATGCAACACGAATATCAAGAGAATCTCCAGCAGAGTGAGGTCCTCCTATAGAGTCTGAACGTGAAAATTTATCTTCAAAAAAGTGTGACCATTCATGAATAATAATATGGTCATCGTACTCATCTGTATCTGAGTTTGCATCTCCTAAAATCCAAAGATTATTGTTTCCATCATAGTTAGAAGTAACAATTTGTCCAAGTGATGGGTCTCCTCCTGCTGCTACATTATTTGGTGACCAGTCAACTAATAAGTGTGGAAATTTAATGTTTGGATTAGCTTTAAGTATTTTTTGCATAATAGTATTGATACTATCTAAGATAGCAAATGGAGCAGCATCTCTTGGTTTTGAATAACTATGACCGTCCCAACCAGAAGCAGCTCTTAAGTCTCTTTTTGTTGTTCCATCACCACTGTTATGCAGTCCTCCTTCTATAACATACATAGCTTTCATATTTGTATTATCTACAACCGATAAGTCCCAAACTCCTTCTTTAAACATTCTTGCATAGACACGAATTTTTACATCAGTATTTTTAGGAACATAGAGAACATATTCTCCCTTATCATTTGTTGTCGTTTTTGCTAGTTCTTGACCATTTTCATCAACTGCTTTGACTACAACATATTTAGCTGTTTTTTGTTTGATATTGTCATAATCAAGCTTTACTTCACCATAAGCATTTGTCTTACTAGGGATTCTATCATAAGTAACTGTACCAATGATTTTTGAGCCTTCACCTTTAGCAACAGGTTCATGGTTACAACCTGTAAAGAGTATTAGAAGCAGAGGAAACATAAAAAATAGATGGAGCTTTTTTAACATAATAGACCTTTCTTATTTTATCAATAGTTATATAGTTTAGCATTTTTTTAAAGAAAAATCTATACTTATTTTTTATTGTTTTTTGTGATTAAATAAACTATCAGTTTTAAATATAATTTTTTTATTAAATAATCTATTTATAAATAATAGGTTAAAATAATTTTTATAATATAAAAGGCGACAATTAAATGCTATATAGACCAATTATTCAAAATAAAGAGGTAGAATTCTCAAAGAAAAAATTTATAGTTAGTAAAACAGATAGTAAAGGAAGAATTACTTTTGTTAATAAAAATTTTTGTGATGTTTCTGGCTACACAGCTACAGAGTTAATAGGAGTAGAACATAATATTTTACGTCATCCAGATATGCCAAAAGCGATTTTCTATATGATATGGAAATCAATTCTTGCTGGAAAAGATATTTCTGTAGTTATTAAAAATTTATCAAAAAATGGTGAATATTATTGGTTAACTACAGATATTTTAGTTGAGCATAATGATAAAGGAGATTTAAGAAGCTTTAACTCTTATAGCCGAATTGCTCCTACTCATGTTAGTAATCTTTTTGAAGATTTGTATAAAAACATGATTTTAGCTGAAAAAAGAGGAGGAATAGACGAGTCTCTTCGTTACCTAGAAACATTTTTAGAGCAAAAACAGATAAGTTACGATAAATTTTTAGAAGATTTAGCTAAACCTAAAGGAGTTCTAAATATATTAATTGATAACTTTAAAAAGGTACTTAATTGATATAAGTACTCTATTTTATAGTATTCATAGCAATATTACCATATTGATTTATTACTCTTCTAGCATAAAGAAATTTATTCTTATAGAATTTTTTCTTATCGAAAGAGGTGATTATGACTTTTTTCCCACCTGAACTAGCATGAATAAATTTATTATCTCCAATATAAATGCCTACATGATTAACTATATGTTTAAACTCTTTTGTTGTATCAAAAAATACTAAATCACCTTTTTGTAACTCTGAAAAACTAATCTTTTCTCCTATCATTGCCTGACGGCTAGAGTGACGTGGTAGGTTAATACCATTTTCTTTAAAAACATATTTTGTAAAACCAGAACAATCAAATGCTGAAGGTCCATTAGCTGCCCAAACATACTTAACACCTAAAAATTTTTCAGCTGTTTTAATAATTTCATCTTCTTTAGTCTCTTCTATCCAGTTATTATCTACAGGAAGTGACTGAGTAGTAAGCTCTTTAATGGAGTAGATGTTCTCTACATGAGTCTCTTCAATATTGTTTATAATTTCATCAAGTGGATTAGAAGTGTTAGTTGAATCTAATGATAATGGAGTTAATGTTTTATTATCTTCTTGTAGAGGATAAACTTTTGCTAAAGGGAGCTTTTCTTCTCTGTTGTTTGTTCTATTACGCCTTAGTACTTGTTGACTCTTCTCTTTTGGGGTGAGGTTGAGTACTATTTTTTTATCCGTAGACTTCTCTGGGATAATCGTTGATATTTTCTCTTGCATACATCCTGAAAAAAGGATAGGTGTAACAACCACAAATGCTAGAGAAACTTCTTTGATTTTTCTCAAAAAGTTTCCTTTTTTAATTAATAGTTTTAGAACGATTATGTTCATGTAAAAAAAATTTACAAGATAATTGTGTGAAAATTGTGTAGAAAAAGTGAAAAATTAATATTTACTTTTAAGTAAAAATAGATACAAATTTTAACTATAAATAGTTAAATATAATAAATACTTAAGTAATACTGGTATAGTATAGATAAGTTTAATTTTATAGGATATACATAATGAAAAAAAAGCTATTTTTACTAACATTATTATTGTTTAGTGGTTGTGAGCAGAGAACAGAGGGGTCAACTCAAATAAATGAAGAAAAAGAATTAACAAAAAAAGAAGTTTCAGAAGTTAAGGAAGAAAACCTTTTAAAAGAGCTTGGATTTGAAATTAATGGTCAAAAAGTTACTATTGATATGAATAAAACAACAGAGTTTATGAAAAAAATAGAGAATCAAATGCAGAGTCGTGCTAATAAGATAGAGCATAAAATTAAAGATATTAATTTTACTAAAGGGCTAGGTGTTGAGGTTAATGGAGATAGTGTATTGATTGATTTAAATAAAACTAAAGATATGTTACAACAGATAAATACTCTTATGAAAGATATACTTTTAGATAAAAATAGTACTCTTCATTAATAATAATATAGTAGTATTCATATATATAATATTGTAAGGAAGAAGAGCATGAAAAATGTAGATATGAACTCAGAGGAGTTTAAAACAGAACTTGAAAAAACTTGGAGATTTGTTAAAAAAGTTAATGAGAGTAGAGGTTGGGTTCAAAATCCTAATGAAGATGTAAATGAAGGTGTTGTTATGGGTCTTGCACGAAACAAGCTCATATATGGTAAACGTTTTTGTCCCTGTTTTATGGTAATAGGAGAAACAAAAGAGGAGCAAAAAGAGGCTGATAATAGAATTTGTCCTTGTAAACCTGCTATTGAAAAAGAGATTCCCGAAGATGGTGTGTGTCACTGTGGAATCTTTTGTACTCCTGAGTATGTAGAGGCTCAAAAAGCCAAATAGCCTTCTATTTCAATATAGTCTCCAATATTAAGTTGTTTATCTTTGGAGACTTTTAACTCAATCAACTGTTGCCCAACCAAAACAACAACTTTATCTTTTTGAATCTCTAAAACTTCACCACTTAAGTAAGAGCTATCTGTAGATAAAACCTCTTTAGCCGTTCCCTCTTTTATAACTTTTCCCAACTCCATTACAATAACACGAGAAGCCATACGATAAATATCAGAAGAGTCATGACTTACCATTAGAGTAGTACAACCAAATCGTTGATGTAGCTTAACTATCTCTTTTTGTAGTTTGAGTCTCATTTCAGGATTGAGAGCAGAGAGAGGTTCATCTAGTAGTAGAATTTTAGGACGATTCATAAAGGCTCTAGCCAAAGCTACACGCTGTTTTTGTCCTCCACTTAAAGTATTGGGTTTTCTGTTTTTAAGTTCACTTAGTTGAGTAATCTTTAAAAGCTCCTCTGCTAAAGCTTTATCTTTTGCAACAAAGAGTAGATTCTGTTCTACACTCATATTTTCAAAGAGTCCAAAGTCTTGAAAGACAAAACCAATTTGACGTTTTTGCACAGGAAAGTTATTCCAATTTTGACCATTTACAACCACTTTTCCTTCTGCCTCTTCAAGACCTGCTAAAATTCGTAAAAGTGTACTTTTCCCAGCTCCACTCTCACCAGAAATAGCTAGAAACTCACCTTGCCTTATCTCTAAGTCAATCTCTAAGCTCATCTCTCCTTTAGCACCACAAAGAGTTTTGTTTATTTTTAAAGAAATCATGCACGAACTCTTTTAAAGTGTTTATGGTTAAATATATAAACAGTCAAAAGTACAAAGAAACTAATAAGTAACATAATAGCAGAGTAGATATGAGCTTTTTCATACTCTAAATTATTCATCAAGTCATAGATAGCAATAGAGGCTACTCTTGTCTCATCAGGAATGCTCCCTCCTATCATTAACACCACACCAAACTCTCCAACTGTATGAGCAAATGTAATAATCAGTGCAGTCATAAGTGCAGGTTTAATATTTGGTAAAGCCACTCTAAAAAGTGTTATCCACTTACTTTTACCTGCAATGTAAGAAGACTCTATCATGTTTTTATTGAGGCTTTCAAATCCACCTTGCATAGGCTGTACCATAAAAGGTAAAGAGTAGAAACAACTAGCAATTACCAACCCTTTAAAGGTAAATGCCAAATCAAAAGAGCTAAATGCCACTAAAAGGTAAAAACCCAAAACAGATGGAGGTAAAACAAGAGGTAAAGAGACTATAGATTCAATAATAGGTTTAACTTTTGATTTACTTTGAGAGAGTACCCAAGCTAAGGGTAGGGTAACAACAAAGAGTATAAGTGTTGTAATAGTTGCAAGTTTAAACGACAGACTAAAGGGGGCTAAATCTAAATTAGAAAGAGTATTAAACAGTTCGTGCAAGAGTTATAGACCTTTTTAACTCTATTATAACATATCAGATTTTATATAGAGTTCGATTGTCTTTCTTCTATTTAAAAAATTTAAATAGATGGTTTATTCTGTGTCAAATTAGTATTAAATATATATATCTTGTGTATTTATATTATTTGTACACCTTATAGTGAAGCTTAAGAAGATGTCCTTAAACTTCAAATTTAAAAAGAAAAAAAGTCTATTTTTTCCCATGATTTTTAGGTAGACAAGCCTTAATATCTTTTATAGAAAGAGCATTTTGAACACAAGACTTGACAGCTTCAACTTTTGCAATGCGTTTGTCAATTCTAGCTATAATTCTGCTCTTTTTCTGCTCAAAAGTCATACCTTTTTTTAGTTTAAATGGTTTGTTTCTATTTTTAGCAACTCTACAACTTTGCATTTTTTCTAAAGAGGTAGCTGAATTTATGCACTCTCTACGTTTTTTTATTTTGCTAAGATGTTCGTCAATTCTAGAGATTTTAAGAGCTTTTTTTTGCTCTAAACTCTTTTTGGGTTTGTGAGGTTGATTTGGTGTCTCTGCATAAGTAGTAATACTTATTATCATTAGTGTAGCTATAGTGGAAGTTAAAAATTTCATATTAATATCCTTTAGATTAAATGGTCTGATAATAGAGTAAAATTGTGTTTTTTTTGTGTTACTTATAATCTTTTACTAATCTCTACAGAAAAATTATGATAATATCAGTATTGTAGTGAGTATATTAAAACCTGAGTTCGACGGAATACCATATCCACAATTTTACGAGGTTTTTCTCGAAGAGAGTGCAAAGCACTGCATAGGCAACGATAGATTTTTGCAGGACTAACTAGTTAATTGTCCTCACTTCGTTGTGGAGTTTTACCAAAAAAATCTATCTAAGCATATGGGAAACCTCGTAAAACCCGTAGGGAAGCCTAAAAATAGGTAATCTTCCCAAAATAAAATTTTTGAATTAGCTACAGCTAGTCCTGCAAATTTGATTTTGAAAATCTTACCTATTTTTAGGCTTTTGTGGATATGGTATTCCGTAGAACTCAGGTTTAAAGAGCTAGAGAGTGAATATTTGGCTAAATTTGTGTTTGATAATAAAGCAAATAGTTTAATAAAAGAAGTTAAAGAAGCACTTAAGAGAAAGATTAAACAAAATTGGTTAATGAAATAGACTTCACAAAAATTACACAAAAAAGATTTATGATAGAATAAATGTCATTTTATATATAAGGACAAAAGATGAAAAAGATATTAGTAAGTTCAGCCTTAGCGTTGATAATGATTGCAGGAACAGGTTGTGCTCCTAAAGGATATTCTCGTGCAACTGTAGGTCAGACTATGCAGGTAGAGCCAGGTATAGTTCAGTCAGTCAGACAGGTAGTAATAGATGGAGATGGTGTAGGAAATACTCTTGGTGGAATAGTTGGTACTGTTGCAGGTGGTGCAGCAGGACGACAAGTTGGTGGAGGTTCAGGTCAAGTAGTAGCATCTGTTTTAGGTGCAGCAATAGGTAGTGTTGTAGGAGGGTCTGTGGGAGATGAACTCGATACAAATTATGGTCAACAAGTTATTGTTAAGTTAAATAGTGGAAGAACTCTTGCAACTGTTTTACCAATAAATAAAACAACACCTCTGTTAACTCCTGGTCAGGCAGTTAATGTATTTATGTCTGGTGGAACTATCTCTAATATCTCTCCTCGTTAATTTTAATGCCAATAATTTTTTTAATTATTGGCAATTTTTTTTAAAAATTAAAACATAATTTAACATATTTTAGTTATTATAAACAATATAAACTAAAATAAGGACTTAAAGATGGCTATAGAGAATTATGTAGATGATATATTGTACAGTCCAGTTTATGTTTTTGATGATATAGTGTCAAAGA
>JALWMP010000173.1 GCA_026996165.1 Campylobacteraceae bacterium | reverse complement strand
GAAATACTCAATTATATCTTCGCAATATTCTTGACTATTTTAATGCTTTAGGGTGCGTCGATTTACCCTTAATCCTTTAGAGGTATTTTATCATTTTTACCTCTATTTGTATTATACAAGGGTGTAGACAGCGTCTACACCCTACAATTATTTCTTCAAAGCCTCGGCAATTAATTCTAGTGGATTCTTAAAAATAGTCTCAACCTCTGCACTATTCATAGCTTCACTTAACTGAACACGACAAGCAGAACACTCAGCACTTACATAGTTAGCTTTTGTCTCTTTTATCATTTCTGCTTTTGGTTTCCCTGCTAACTCAGCAAAATGGAACTTTTCAGTCTGCATAGTTACACCACCAAAACCACAACAACGATTAGGGTCGCTCATCTCTACCATTTGGTAGTTAGGAGCTAAAAGATTTCTTGGCTCTTTGTAGATACCTTGTACCTTTCTTGCATGACATGGGTCGTGGTAAGTGACACTTTTATTAATAAAACCTTTTGTTTTTAGAAGCTCTTGTAGCTCTGTATGGTTATCTAACCACTCTGTTGCCATGTAAATCTTTTTGGCTACCTTTTTAGCTCTAGCCTCCCACTCTGGCATATTGTGATTTTTAAAAAATACCTGCCAATCGTGTTTAACCATAGCAGAACATGTAGCCTCTGGAATAAGCATAGCATCACACTCCTCCATAAAGCTCTCAAAGTACTCAATATTGGCTTTTGTCATACGTTCAACAGAGTCAACAGCACCTGTAAAGTAAGCAGGTGCTCCACAACAGAGTTGCTCTTTTGGAATAAATATATCAATATTTAACTCTTTTAAAATCTCTACTAGACTCTCACCAATACCTAAGTAGTTGTAGTTTGCAAGACAACCAATAAAGAGTGCTACACGCATATTTTTCTTCTCTTGGTTTGGAGCTAAAATCTCCTCTGGGTGTGAGTTTAAAAAGGAGACCTTTGAGATAGATGGAAGAAGTCGTCCTTTTTTGACCATTGGCATACTAAATCTAGCTCTTAATCCTCTTCCTTTCTCATCTTCAGCTAAGGCACATGTCTTAAACATAAAGCCAAACTTCATTACAATATCCATCACTTTACGATGTTCTAGTAGATAAAATATAACCTTTTTAAACCATGCAATACCAAACTTCTCAGCAATATCAGCTCGAACCTCCTCTATTACCATATCGGTAGGTAAAGAGTTAGGACATACCTCTGTACATGCTGTACACAAAAAACAGCTCTCAAAAATATCTTTGGCTGTTTTGTCAAGCTCTAAATTTCCTTGTTGGTATTGTCCAAGTAGGTCAATAAAACCTCTTGGAGAGGTTACTTCGTCTGCATTGACTTGGTGAATAGTACAAACAGGTATACACTTTCCACACTTGACACACTCATCTGATGTAGCTTGGAAATTAAAAATATCTTCTACTTTTTTCATGAATTTCTTTTTGTTTTAATTTTTGTTTTTTTATTCTATTGGCATGATAAACAGGGGCAGACACAGAGGTCGCCCCTACAGGTATTTACATTTTAATGTATAGGTGTCTGCCCACATCGGTATACCAAATATTTTAAAATCTATGTCTATCTAACCAAACCATAATACCTTTTTGGGCATGAAGCCTATTTTCAGCCTCTAAAAAGATACTGTCGGCATGTTCTTCAAATACCTCTTCACTAACCTCATAACCACGATAGGCAGGAAGACAATGCAAGAAGATAGCATCTTTTTGTGCTAAACTCATTAAATTGCTATCTACAATAAAACCATCAAAAGCTTTTAAACGCTCCTCTTTTTCAGCCTCTTGACCCATTGAGACCCAAGTATCGGTAGTAACTACATTAGCTCCTTTGACAGCCTCTTTAGGGTCATATCCAAAACTAATCTTTGCTCCTGAGCTTTTAGCAAACTCTAGTGCCTCTTCTACTACTTTTGAGTCACACTCATACCCTTTTGGAGTAGCCACTCTTAGCTCAAAACCAAGTTTAGATGCTAACATAAGCCAAGAGTGGGTCATGTTATTTCCATCTCCAACATAAGCAACTATTGGATTTTCAATACCACACTCTAGCATAGTAAGATAGTCTGTCATAAGTTGCACAGGGTGGTAGGAGTCAGTTAAGCCATTAATGACAGGTACTTTTGAGTAGTTAGCAAACTCTTCAATATTACTCTGTTCAAAAGTACGAATCATCACCATATCTACCATACGACTAATAACTCTAGCTGTATCTTTCATTGGCTCTCCTCGTCCGAGCTGAATATCGTTTGAAGATAAAAATAGACCAATTCCACCAAGTTGGTAAATACCTGTCTCAAAGCTAACACGAGTTCTTGTTGAGCTTTTTTCAAAAATCATACCAAGTGTTTGATTTTTCATATATGGTACAAAGTTTTTGCTTTTAGTTTCAGCTTTGATTTGTTGAGCTAGGGTAATCATCTCTAAAATTTCATCTTTTGTGAAATCTTTTAGTGTTAAAAAGTGTCTCATTGGGAGTTCCTCGTACTTACTTATATAGTAAGTTAACTATAAATTAAGGAAGCCATTTTACCATAACTTATTTAAGATTAAAAATTGAATAAAAGGTTATAGCTCTGTTTAGCTTTTTTTTGTTTAAACTCAAATGGAGTTGAATCAAAAGAGATAATATCTTTTTTAATAATAGCACAAGAGAGATAGCCACCATATATAGCTGAAGTATCAATACAAATTTTATTTTTATATTGACGTATATTTGGTTGAGAAAGATGTCCAAAAATATGGTAATGCTGATTATCTTTTGCTTCTTTATGAGTATATGGTAGAAGTTCATCTAAGGATACATTTGGATTTCTAGAACGAGAGACACACTTAATCATTTTTTTCTGAGAGACAATATCATCTTTTGCAAGATACCTCTCTGGACAGGGTGCATGAGTTAAGGTAACTGAAAAATACTCTTGATAGATATATTTATACCAAACTGAACACTCTCTATAAAGCTCTAAAAATAGTTTTTTAAGTTTTGAATTTTTTTCTAGTAGTGCTACAGTATTGTAGTATCTCTCTTTATCTCTAATAGTTTTAGGAGTAATGATTAGAGTAGGGTCTTTAGTAATATAACGATAGACCATTGCTTCATGATTCCCCTCAATAAGATAAAAACGTTTTCTATCTTGATTAAGATGTTTGTAGTTATTGTAGATAAATTCAATAGTTTGGGTTAATTTTTCATCTGAAGCTTTATCTATGAAGTCTCCTAAAAGAACAATAGATTTGTATTGGTTTTTAGGAGTAATTTGAAGTAGATTTTCATGATTTGTCTTAAAGCCCTGTTTTGCAAGAAGGCTCTTTAACTCATCAACACAACCATGTACATCGCCAATAACGATGTACTCATAATTTGAAGGGAGTATCATATACTACTTAATATTAATATCTCGCCGTGCGGCATTAAGCTCAATAATGAACCCACCTGTAGCATCAATAAGTGACATCATTCCTAAGATTAAAAAGGTTGCGTTTTGTGCCCAATCAACCATAAAGAATAGAACAACAAAGATAATTGCTACCATAAAACTTAAAAGTGTCTCAGAAGCACCAAAGCTGTTAGCTGTTGCAGCTTTTGCAATCTCAATAAATAGAGCTAGTGAACCTATAATTAAAAAGAGTTCTCTTACTCTTATAACAAAGTCTTGATTTTGACTAATATGGTGAATCAGTACAGGAGTGTTAAGTGTAATATCTTGAAGCGGTCCAAAATGATGAACATGACCCATACTCATAAGAACATAAGCTAGAAGAATCCAAGTGAAAGTTGATATTCCTGTAATAAAAAACATTGTATTTCCTTTTTTTGTTGATTTATTTTTATTTATTGGTAGAAGCAGCATGACGTGACATATACTCTGCATTCATAATTTTTTCCATCGGTTGTTGAACATCTGATGGATAAAGTACAAATTTTGAATTACTTGAGCTAGATAGCTCTTTCATCGAATCAATATAGGCTGTAGATGTTAAGAAGTGCATAATCTTCTCATCTGAAAGTGTAGGCATAAGCTCTTTTAACTCTTTAATCACTTTACGTGTTGCTTCAGCTCTTTTTTCAATAAGAATCTTTTCACTATCAGCATTGAGTTCATGAACTTTATGCTCTCCTTCAGCTTTAAGAATAGCTGCTCTTCTCTCTTTCTCTGCAACAATCTCTTTTTCCATAGCCTGTTTAATAGATGCAGGAGGAGTAATCTTTTCAAATCTAACTTGTACTACTTCTAGTCCCCATCTTGCACAATCCTCTTTCATATGCTCTTTAATATCTTTAGCAATTTGGTCTTGTTGTTTTTGAATATCTGAAAAATTCATCTGTCCAAGTCTACTTAGTGTACTACTCATAACCAAACTCTTAACAGATTTTTCAAAATCATCAACGTCCATAACAGCTTTAACTGCATCAACTATCTTAACAGAAGCAATCATATCAACAATAATATTAATATTGTCTTGAGTAATAATCTCTTGTGCTGGTGGGTCAATAGTTAGCTCTTTAAGGCTTACTTTTCTCACCACAACATCTCTCCAAGGCATAATGTGATTAAGCCCTTCATAGATGACTCTATCTGCACCTAAACGGTTCTCTATAACCCATGCCTCTTGCGAGTCTACAACAACAACAGGCATAAACTTGTCAAATCCAACAGTATAATAGACAACAACTAAGATAGCAATAATCGAAAATATGGCAATAAGCCACCAGTAGACAGGTTCCATAATATCTTCTCCTTTTTATTTTATTTTTAAAGAAACATAAAAAATAATATAAATATTTATAAATATTATTTTCTACTTCCAAAAGCCTAAGATATATTATATTTTGATTATTATTATAGCCAATAAATGTATTAGACGCTATAGTAAAGTTGAAAAAATGTGAATTAAAAGCTAACTTAGCCAAATTTATGTTAAAATAGTTCTATAAAATTTAAACTTTAAGTAAAAAAGGAACAATTTGTTCAATAATAAAACAGAAGAGGAAATAGACTTTTGTGAGTCATATAAATCGCAAATATTAAATAATGTTACCGAAAAGAAAAGTTCTTCTTTTGGTACAGTATTAAAGATTTTAACTATTTTAGTATTGTTGGCAATAATTGTTGGTCTATCAATTTATGGATATAACTATTTTATGAACATAAAGGGAGAAGATGCTAATAGCATATTGACACCTCCCTCTTCAATCCAAATATCAGATGAAGAATTAAAAGTAATTGATGAAACAGAAGAGATAGATGAAATCCAAAATACTATTCAAGAAACAAAGAATTTACCAACTATAATTGAAAAAAAAGAGTCCATTGAAAAACCTGCTAGTGTATCTATTATGAATGAATCTGACATAGATAAAATTGCAAATGATGTAAAAATTGCTATTGCTAAAGAGGAGGAGAAAGAAAAAAACAAATCTATAACTCAAGAAAATAAAGAGAATATAATTCAAGAAAAGAGTTTAGAAGTTCCTGTTCCAAATAGTCCAGAAGCTAAATATTTAGAAGATTTAGCAAAGCTCTCTAAAGAGATAGATAAAAAAAACAAGTAAAACCAAAATGGTTTTACTTATTTAGTAGTTCAGCTACCTCTTTAGCATGATAGCTAATAATAATATCTGCTCCAGCTCGTTTAAATCCAATCATTGTCTCCATCATTACTCTTTCGTAGTCAATTACTCCTGCCTTTGCAGCCATCTTTAACATAGAGTACTCTCCACTTACATTATATATAGCAAGAGGCAAAGAGGAACTCTCTTTTATATCACGGACTATATCAAGATAAGCCAAAGCAGGTTTTACCATTAAAATATCTGCTCCCTCTGCCTCATCGGCTAAACTCTCTAAGATTGCCTCTTTTCTGTTTGCTGGATTCATCTGATAGCTTCTTCTGTCACCAAAGCTAGGAGCAGACTCTGCTACATCTCTAAAAGGTCCATAGTATGCTGAAGCAAATTTTGTAGAGTAGGACATAATAGGTATATGGCTAAATCCACCTGCATCAAGCCCCTCTCTAATAGCTGTTATCATTCCGTCCATCATTCCACTTGGTGCAATCATATCTGCCCCTGCTTTTGCATGAACCAAAGCCTGTTTAGCAAGATTTCCAAGGGTGATGTCATTGTCAACTGTCTCTAAAACAGGGTCAAGCACTCCACAGTGTCCATGGTCGGTATATTCACAAAAACATAAGTCAGTAACTACAAACATATCAGGGTGTGCCTCTTTTATGGCACGAATACTTGAAGCAATAATGCCATGGTCACACATTGCATCACTTCCAACAGAGTCTTTGACATCTGGAATACCAAAGAGAAGAATAGAGTAGATTCCTAAAGATTTTAGAACTTCACACTCTTTAATAATCTCATCAACACTCATTTGAAAAACACCTGGCATAGAGCCAACTTCATTTTTAACTCCCTCACCACTTCGTATAAAGAGTGGATAGATAAAGTCATTGACTGTTAAATGAGTCTCTTGTAGAAGGTCACGTAGTACTGGGTTGAGTCTTTTTCTTCTAAATCGTGTAAACATTTTATTCCCTTAGGTTAAATTTGTTGAATTTTATCATAAACTGATATAATTTTGACCATGAGACAGATTGATATTTCAAAAGTTGCAAAACTCCCTACACGCTATGGTATATTTAATATTCAAGCCTTTAAAGAGGCAGAGAAAGAGCATTTGGTTATATTTACAGATGAGTTAGGAGAAAATCCTATTGTTCGTGTTCACTCAGAGTGTCTAACAGGCGATGCACTAGGCTCTAAAAAATGCGATTGTGGAGAGCAACTAGCTTTTGCACAAAACTTAATAGCTAAAGAGAGTGGTATGATAATCTATCTACGCCAAGAGGGAAGAAACATTGGGCTTTTAGGTAAGGTAAATGCCTATGCTCTACAAGATAAGGGATTTGATACAGTAGAAGCCAATCATCAGTTAGGATTTCGTGCCGATGAGCGTAGTTATGAGATGGTTGAGTATATTTTGGACTATTTTGGAATTAAGAAGATTCAACTCTTAACTAACAATCCTACTAAAATAGACTCATTAAAAAATGTGGAGATTACAAAAAGAATTCCTATTGTTGTAGAGTCTAATCCTTATAATGAAGAGTATTTACAGGTTAAAAAAGAGCAGATGGGGCATCTATTATAATATGGAAAAAAAACTAAAACAATTTACCGAACTTCTCTTGGAGTGGAATAAAATTCATAACTTAACAGGTGCAAAAACTTCTTTTGATGTTGAAAAAAATATTGAGGATTCTCTGTTTCCTACTACATTTATAAAAAAGCCTAGCTCTATTTTAGATGTAGGAACAGGTGCAGGTTTTCCTGGAATGATTTTGGCTATTGCTTATCCTGATGTTAGAACTGTACTATGTGAACCAAGACTCAAACGTGCCTCTTTTTTGAAGTATGTGGCAATGGAGTTAGAACTCTCTAATGTTGAGGTTGTTAAAAAGAGAGTAGAGCAGTATAGAAGTGAGCCTTTTGGGCTTATTAGTTCACGAGCTGTGACCGATACTAAAATGTTGTTGGAGTTAACTAAACATCTTCAAGATAAAAAGACACAATTCCTTTTTTATAAAGGAGAACATCTCTTATCTGAATTAGAGTTGGTGACAGAAGATTTAGATTATGATATAATCGAAAAAAATCAACGAAACTATCTATATATAAAGGGTTAAGATGTGGTTTAAACTACTTATTTTAGTAATTGCAGGTGTGGCACTCTACCGATTTTTTGGGGGAAAAGTACCATTTTTAGATAAAGAGATAAAAGAGTCAAAAGAGGAACATGAGTTTGGTAAAATAGAAGCAACCTCCTCTTGTACCGTTTGTGGAACTTATGTAACCGAAGAGGACGCATTAATATATAAAAAAAGAACTTACTGTTCTACAGAATGCTTAGAAAAGGTAAAGTAGTTTATGAAGATTTTTGGACATGAATGGATAGATAGTGAACGTTTTTATGCTATCAATAAAGTAAATGACATTAAAAAGACTCCTAGCAATGCTCTTTTAAAGATAGAGGGAGGTCTCTCTAGCTCTTTAGAGCTTGTAAAGTATTGTCAATCTAATGAACTACGTTATGCAGTAGCCATAGATAATATAGAAGAAGCAATCTTTGCTAATTTACTTGATGCTACCTATGTTTTATGTGAAAAAAAATTAGCAAGAGAGATTATGCCCATAGCTCAACACTATCTTTTTGATACACAAATTTTAGCATATATTAAAAAAGATGAGATTGAAGAGATGGCAAAAGTTGGAGTTGATGGGGTTGTGATTGCCTATAGATAGGGTGTTTTTTTACAACACCATATCTAACCCACGAAGCAACAGAACTGTTAACATCCCACCTGCTATACCTGCTAACACATCATCACCCATAACACCTAAACCACCTTTAACTTTACGGTCAATAACACCAATAAGTGATGGTTTCCAAATATCAAAGAGTCTAAAAGCTCCAAAGGAAGCAACAACAGCAGTCTCATAAGCATAAGGGAAATTGACAATATCTACAGTAGGTAGAGCAAACATCAGAGTTATCCACATACCAGATACTTCATCTATTACAATGCTTTTGTCATCATGTGAATTAGTTAGTTTTTCATATTTGTTAATCTCAAATATACCAATAATAGTAATAACTAGAGTCAACATAAAAAATGTCGGCATAGGAAGCAGTTGTAAAATAAGTAAACCCACAACAAGAGCTGCAAATGAGCCTACAGTTCCAGGAGCTTTAGGAGCAAGACCTGTTGCTCCAAAGGTTATAAAAAGTCGATTTAAAGTCATATTTCCTTCTTTATTAGGTTAATGAAGTTGTTTGGTAAAGTCCCATTAAGTTTATGTAGAAATCCTCTTCTGTATGCTCCTCCATAAGCCCATCATTTGGCATAAGTGAATCATAAATCTTTTGAAGATTTTCAAATCTGTCTGGAAACATAGCACTTAAAATAGAGGCTGAAACTTCACGTCTTACCAATATTGATGGTGGCATCATTCCCTCTTTAATTAGACTTAAAATAGATGGAGAATGGTAATGAATATGGTGATGTTGTCCATGAGGACAAGTTGTTGTACTTACTAAAGTTCGACACTTATTGCAGTATACATACTCTTCAAATGTATTTACCT
The DNA here is from genome assembly GCA_026996165.1 of Campylobacteraceae bacterium. GTDB lineage: Bacteria > Campylobacterota > Campylobacteria > Campylobacterales > Sulfurovaceae > UBA1140. The sequence goes on along the minus strand of JALWMP010000173.1, from coordinate 325 downwards.
CAATATCAATATCTTTTGTAGCATCAAATATAGAGTTTAGTGTATTGTTATCATAAAAAAGTCCAAGACCAGCATGATTTTTACCAATAACTAAACGGTTACAGCCATAATTTTTTGCTACTAGTGCATCTAAAATGAGTTCATTGTATCCTGCAAAGATATAAGAGTTCTCTAGTGGCACAATAATAACTTTATTGGTTGGTAAAAAGTTCTCAATAAAAGTTAAAATAGCATCATAACGTACATCATAACGTAATCCATCTTTAGTGAATGGCTTTAACAAAAATAGTACAACTAAATCTGATTGGTCTAATGTTTGTCTAAT
>JALWMP010000172.1 GCA_026996165.1 Campylobacteraceae bacterium | reverse complement strand
GAAATAGGGTATACTCACCTACCTTAGGAAGGTTTATACAGACTGACCCTAAGGGGTATGTAGATGGGTATAATCTTTATGCTTATGTGAAGAATAATCCTTTGAGGTATCTTGACCCTATGGGGACTAGGGCTGTTGGAAGCTTTAGATTTGATACAATAAGAGATGTTGATATTTTATCTCCAAGTTCAAATATGTATATTGATGCATTTGAAGGTGGTATAACGACTCCTGATGGTAGGTATGATTACTCAAGTACAAACGTATCACAAATAATATCTTCAGGTATTACTCATGAAGACTTAGATTTTATTGGTCTTCTACCAGGTTTTGGAGAACCTGCCGATGCAGTAAATGCTTTATGGTATTTAACAGAGGGTGACTATACTAATGCAGGTTTTTCTACTGCAGCAGTACTTCCTTTTATAGGATGGGAAGCTACTGGAACTAAATATGGATTAGAAGCCCTTGATGAAGTTGGTGATGTTGTTAAGTGGAGTGAGAAGCAGACTGATAATATAGCTATTGATGCTAATGGAAATCAGTTGTTGTTACCTGCTCCAGGAGGGACAGAAACTATTAGACAATATGAAAATGGATATCCAGAAGGACATTTTAGTGTAGAAATTTATGATAAAAACTATGGAACTTCATTTTCTACACATCAGGTTATAAATGATTATCCTAATAATAAAAGTACAACTATTGTTAATGCAAATATGCTGAGGAATGATCCATTTGTTCATGAAACTACAATTTCAATTAAAAATCCAACAAGTGCGATGAATTATCAGAGAAGTTTAATAAATAAAGAGTTGGGAGCTTATGACAAGTATTCTAATAGTTGTTTATCTCATGTTTGTGATGTTCTTGAAGTAGGTGGTCATCGAACTATTAGCAAAACAAGGTTAGGATATGGTAAGTTTTTGAGAAGAGAAGGTTTTGAACGTCTAGAAGTTAAAAAATAATAAAGGAAAAAAATGGGTATAGTTAGATGTAAAGTACATGGAGAAGTAGGAGTTAATCCTTGGATAGATGAAAAAATTGTAAATAATATAAGGTTCGATTATCAAGGTTTACCTCCAGAAAAAGAAAAAAAAATATTTGTAGTGACACTTCAATGCGTATTTGATGAATCTGAAGAAATGGAAGTATTTAATATAAATCATTATATTTCAGAGGAAAATATTTATAAATATAAATTAAAACATTTATATCGAATTAGTACAGAAGAAGAAGAAGCTAAATTTGATAAAAAAATTCCTCAATTAGGTGTAACTTGTGGAAAATGTTTTGAAGATTATATAGAAAAATATAATATTGAAGTGGTAAGAGAGTGGGAGATAAAGTAATCCCGTAGTTTAGTAGTTTAAAAAAAATAAGAATAAAGGGGTCTATCAAAAAAGGGGTGGGTCAGGTGATAATGATAACTCAAGTAACTTTACCCTATAATACAAAAAAATCAAAGAGACCCCATGCCAAGAAAAATAAGAATAGAGATAATAGGGTATTATTACATAGTAAATAGAGAGGTGGGGTTTGAGTTATCATTATCACCTGACACATCTACTAGTTTATGGTCTCGAAGATAGACACCTAGACTAGACTCAAGAAACAGCCTGTAGGCGAAGACCAAAAGAGTTTAAAACTTTTAAAACAGTATCAAATCTAGGTCTTGCTCCTACAGTAAATGATTTATAAAGACTCTCTCTACCAAGCCCTGTATCTTTTGCAATTTGAGTCATTCCTTTGGCTCTTGCAATATCTCCTATAGCTGATAAAAGCTCATCTAAATCACCATCTTCCAATATTTGAGAAAGATACTCTGCAATAACTTCATTGCTATCAAGATATTTTGCTATATCAAATGTATTTAATTCACTACTCATCTTGGTACTCCTTTGCTAACTCTTTTGCTTTTTCTATATCTTTTGATTGGCTTGATTTGTCGCCACCTATTAGTAAAACTATAATTTCACTACCTCTTTGGGTATAATAGACACGATAACCTGGACCAGTTGTTATCCTAAGTTCACTTACACCGTCACCAACAGATTTATGGTCTCCAAAATTACCTTGTGTTACTCTTTTGATTCTTCTTAAAATAGAAACTTTACCTTTTGTGTCTCTAAGTTTTAGTAACCATTTTGAAAATATTTCAGTCTCTTTAATTGTGTACATAGTGTAGTGTATCTT
>JALWMP010000171.1 GCA_026996165.1 Campylobacteraceae bacterium | reverse complement strand
TGCTTAGTGTAATTATAGCATTTTCCCTGTTTGATTTTAATGATTTTATGGGAATTTGGTAGGCTTTTTGCCTACCTTTTTAAAATTACTTTTAGAATGTTCTTTCACACTCTCGTAGCTAATTCAAGAATTTTATTTGGGAAAGATTGTCTATTTTTAGGCTTCCCTTCGGGTTTTATGAGGTTTCCCATATGCTTAGACAGATTTTTTTGAATTAACTAGTTAGTCCTGCAAAAATCTGCCGTTGCCTATGAAAAACCTCATAAAATTGTGGATATGGTATTCCATCGAACTCAGGTTAAAAGGTAGGTCAAGTAGGCTACTACGAAGAGATATGCCTGATATTAAAGAAAGATATTGGGAAAAAGCAGGACTTTGGCATAGAAGTTATTTTGCAGGTAGTCTGGGTGGTGCTCCACTTGAAATAGTAACGCAATACATTGAACAGCAAAAAACACCCGACTAATATTTGCTAAGGAAAATGTAGCTTATATCCAGCACTTGAAAGAGATGGTTTTACGCTACAATTTGATAATATCTAAAGCTCTCAGCTTTAACCTCTATAGGCGTTTGAGAAAAGACCATAAACCAAGGTATCTAACTCTTATCTAATCAAATTATTACTATAGACCAACATACTCTTGCCCAAAAAACTCTTTAGTTACTTCTCTCATCTCTTTAACATCATCTATTCTATTAACCAAATCTCTAAATTTAGAAGCACCATTATAACCTGCCTTTGAGTAGGTATGAAGATGTTTACGAAAAACAATAGCTCCATGGTCACCATAGTGGTTAATCATCTGGTCAAAGTGCTCTAAGATTACCTCTTGCACTAAAGCAGAAGTCAACTCTGCTGAACCTGTACCATAAATATAGTTTTTCATAAGCTGAAATATCCAAGGACGACCAACAGCACCACGACCAACCATCACTCCTGATGCACCTGTATACTCAAGTACCCATTTTGCCTTTTGAGGAGTATCTATATCTCCATTGGCTATCACAGGTATATTTACTGCTTCAACAACCTCTTTAATTGCATCGTAGTCAACCTCTACTTTATATTTTCCTGCCCTTGTACGCCCATGCACAGCTATAAAATCTGCTCCATTATCTTCGCACAATTTAGCTTGTTCTATATGATTCTTTTCATTAAAACCTAAACGCATCTTTACAGAGGTATACTCTTTGTTTGAGTACTTTTTAATAGTTCGTATGGTCTTTGCCATTTTAGGTAAATCGGTTAGAAGTGAAGAGCCTTGAAGGTTGTTAACTATCTTAGGTGCAGGACAGCCACAGTTTAAATCTATAATATCTATTCCATCTCTCCCATTTAGTAGTTCAACAGCTTGACGAATAACCTCTTGGTCTGAACCTGCTATTTGAATACTATATGGGCTTTCAATCTCACTCTTTTCTAACATCTTTAAAGTCTTTTTACTCTTAAAGGCTAGAGCGTTTGAACTTATCATCTCTGAAACCGTTAGGTCAGCTCCAAACTTTTTAACAACACTACGGAAAGGAAGGTCTGTAAAACCTGCTAAGGGTGCAAGTACAAAAAGGGGTTTAGAAAAATCTAATGTAGGCACTGATGTACCTACTATTTAAACATAACAGATATGACGAATATCCATCAAATCTGTAATTTTATATTTTTTATGTTCTTTTTTCAAATCATATAAGGCTCTAAAGCGTTTAAACTCATCTTCATCATGTTCTTCAAGATACTCACCTGCTTTATCTATCATCTCATATTCAAATAGCAGATAAAGGTAAGCAATTTCAGCTTTTGAGTACTTTTTTTGGTACTCTCGCCATAATTTTAAATTGTCATCAGGTGAAAGATGTTGCATCATTAAAGTAGAGATTTTTAGATAATCACTACACTCTAAAGTTGGTTCAAGGTGAGTAATAAACTCATCTAATATCTCTTTTGTAAGTTCTAAGTTATCATCTTTGGTTACTCTTGAAAGCAAAGCAAGAAATGCCTCTTTGTCAAAAGCATTAATATATTTTTTAGCTTTTGGAAAGTTAGCTTTTTGAACAAAAAGACGTAATGCTTCTTTAAAGACCTTTTTATTATAAGCCTCTCTATTTTGAAGAACCTCTTCAGCAAAATTTTCATCTTTTTTAAGTCGATTTATCAAATTTTGAATGACAAGAGGATTATCTGAAGAGAGTTCATTAGATAGTTTTCTAGCTTTTAAATCAACATACTCTCCCCGATTAATCTCAGATACCAATGTCAATGCACCTCTTAACTTATCGGAAGTATCATCAACTGCACCATCGACTTTAACAGAAGCAACAGACAGTAAAGAGGCTGTCTGTCTTAAAAGAGGAATATTAAACTTATGTGCTTTAGGCTCATGCAATAGCGACCAATATAGGGCATCATCTAAACTTTGGGTATCTTTTTCCCATTTCTTAAATTTAAAAAAGTTCTTTGTTCCATAAAATATCATATGTACCACAGAGGCAAACATCAATATAATCATTGGGACAACAACCCAAACTGCAACTGGAATTGTAACTGGAATTCCAAACTTTTCAATAGTATAGTTCCCTGGATTTATTGTATAGACAAAAATCCCCACAATTGACATCAATACGATAGAAGCTATAATATATAAGCCTAAACGCATAGAGACTCCTTTAGTTTTAATCTTTATTTAGATTTTACTCTTTCTCAACAATCTCTCTACAGGCAATGCAATAACGTGCAAAGTTTTTTACTTTTAGACGTTCAATATTAATCTCGTCTCCACACATCTCACATATTCCATAAAGATTATTTTTAATTCTATCTAAAGCTTCTTCAATTTCTGCTAATTCAAGAGACTGTTGCTCTAAAATTGCATTATCTACTGCTGTTTCAAGTGAACTTGCAGCATGGTCTCCCTCATCTTTTAGCTCATTTCGACGTATTTGATTCATCTCTTTTGATGTGCAATTTAAATTTTTTTCAATTCTTGCTTTACGCTCTTCTAAGGCATTTTTAAAAAATTCTAGTTCTTTTTCAGTTAACATATTATTCTCCTAATATTATTTATGATACGGATGATTATTTAGTATTGTTAAACCCCTAAATATCTGTTCCAATAGTACTACTTTTGCCAACTTATGTGACATCGTAATTTTACCTAAAGATAGGTTGATATTACATTTAGCTAAAAAATCGCTCTCAAGCCCATAAGCTCCACCAATAAAGAAATTAACTACCCCTCTATCCTTAAGCAAATTTGAAAAGCCAAAACTATCTAACTCTTTGCTATTAGGATTTAAGGCTACATTGTAAGCTCCACTTAAATAAGGAGATAATGCAAGAGTATAAGATTTTTGTGAAGCTTCTGTGGAGATGTCATGTGCTTTATTAATATCTTTAGTATATATTTCAAAAACCTCCACTTTTGCAAAAGGCTTTGCAATTTTTATATAGTGTTCAATAAGTGGAGCATAGAGCTTGTCTTTTGACTTTTTATCAATAATATATATATTAATTTTCATTAGGAGACGTTTTCAACCTTTGGATTATCTTCTAAAAAGAGTTTCAAAAGGTCTGAAACTGTTTTTTTCATATCATTTCTATCAACAATCATATCTATAAGTCCATGTTCAAGTAGAAACTCTGAACGCTGAAAACCTTCTGGTAAATCAACACCAACAGTCTGTTTTATAACCCTCTGTCCTGCAAAACCTATTAATGCACCAGGCTCAGCAATGATAATATCTCCTAACATAGCAAATGATGCAGATACACCACCCATAGTTGGGTCAGTTAAAATAGAGATAAAAGGTAAACCGTGATTATGAAGACGATTAAGTGCTGCTGATGTTTTACTCATCTGCATTAAAGAGAAGGTACTCTCTTGCATTCTAGCCCCACCAGAAGCAGAAACAATAATAAACCCACACTTCTTCTCAATAGCTCGGTTAATACCACGAACAATTTTTTCACCTTCAACAGAGCCTAAACTTCCTCCCATAAAAGAGAAATCAAATATAACTAGTTCTGCTTCCATACCATTTATTTTACAAGAACCACTCAACACAGAAGATGTCTTTCCTGTTTTTGCCTTAGCTTCATCTAAACGTTTTTTATAAGATTTTTTATCTACAAACTTTAAAGGGTCAATCGGAGCAAGAGAAGCATCATGTTCAACAAATGTCCCCTCATCACACAGAATCTCTTGTCGTTTTGAAGCATCTATTCTAAAGTGATGGTTACATTTAGGACACACACTATGTTTTGAGTCAACCTCTTTATAGTACATAAGAGCTAAACATTTAGGACACTTTACCCAATTACTCTTTTCATCTTTAGTATCTCCTGTATTAATCATATTAGAAAAAAGATTTGCGAAATTCATTCTCTACACTCCGATAGTTTAATTGCGAAATCATACCATAATCTCACTAAGTTAAGAAAATTTTTATCCATTTTTTAATACTTTTTCTACTTCATTAGCAATAAACTTAGCATGTTTCAAAAAGAAAAAGTGGTCACCTTCTAATGGATAAAACTTTGCATTTTCTATTAATTTTGAAATTTTTTCACCAGTATAAAGAGGTGTAGCAGTATCATCAATTCCCCAAAAACATAACGCTTCACTCTTTGACTTAGCAAACTCTGCTTCAAAATCTTCATCTACTACGTTCTTAAAAGTTTCATACATTTCATGGCTCATTCCTTGAACATCAGGAGCAACAAAAAGTTGACGAATTCTTTGTATGCCAAGAGGTTTTAAAAATTTAAAAGTTGCAATCTTAAGCTTAATAGACCAAGGTTTTTCTGTTACCACACCAGCTGAAGAGAGCAATATAAGGTATGGACTATTAAGCAGAGTAGCTACTTTTCCACCAAAGGAGTGTCCCATTACCACTAAAGGTTCTATACTAATAGTCTCTAAAAAGAGTTTAACTATCTCTCCATAGTCCTTAGTAGTAAGTATCATCTCATTAGTACTTGCACCAAAGCCTGGCATATCTAGGTAAATATGTCTATACTCCTTTAACTCTTTACCAAAAGCTTGTTTCATAATCTCTTTTTTACTCCCCCAACCATGAAGAACCACTATTGTCTCTTTAGATGTTGGATTAACAATCTCATAACTCAACTTAAATTTTTGCTCTTTATAATCTATCTCTTTTAGTGCCATTATCTCTCTCTTTTTCTATAGTTTGGGTGTATTTCAGATGCTTTAAACTGCTCTAACTCTAAACGCTTCTCTTTTATTTTCTCTCTATTTGCATCAGACTCAACCAATACTTTATATTTAGATAAAAGTGTTTTAAACTTTTTCTCCTTAGGAGCATATAAAAGTAACAGTTTTTTTATTAAAACTTTATGAGGTAAAAGAGAGAAGATATATCTTGATTCAACATCTTTTTTTCTATTTTCATCTTTAACCTTCCCATTACTCTCTACCCATTTTGGACAGCCATGAGAGAGATTATTAATATATCTTAAAAGCAACATAGATTGTAAAATATCACGTTCAGGTTCATTCTCTTCAAACTCCAAATTATCCCAATAACGTTGGTCACTGCATAGAGAAGCATACTTATCCTCTTGAAGTATCTTTTTAAAAGTTTCTGATTGTCTTTTTGACCAAAGATGTTTATATTTTTTATAGATTCTCTTTAGAGCTTTCTTCTCCCATGGATAGGCATGAAGATACTTTATGACTACAGCTATTTTATCGACCCCTGCTTTATCTTTTTCAAAATACAGATTATCATCAAAAACATTTTCTATAATATGCCCCTCTTCCTCTTCGTTTTGCTCCTCTTGGACTACCTTTTTTTCTCTAACTACACTTCTGTTATGCTCTAAAATTTGGCTACTGTTGTTTTGTTCATTATTAACTACTACTTTTTCTTTTGGTTGAGGTGTCACACACCCAGTTATAAACAACACAACAGCTATTACTATAAGACTCTTCATCTATTTAACCCCTTAGCACAAACATAAGCCGACGAAAATGCCCACTGAAAGTTGTACCCACCAAGTTCACCTGTAACGTCCAAAACCTCTCCTATAAAATACAAATTTTTAACCTTTTTGCTCATCATATCTGAAGCATCTATCTCATCTACCACTACTCCACCTTTAGTCACTTCTGCTTTAGAGTAACCAAAAGTACCAGCAGGGGCAAAACTATATGACTTTAATCTATCTATTTTTTTCCACTCATCTCTACTCAACTCTCTACAAGCTCTATCTTCTACATCTAAATTCTCTAAAAATGCCTTAGCCACCCTATTGGGAAGCCCTAAAACACGAGAGATATTTTTTTTAGAAGATTTAACAGCCTCTAAATTAACAGATGGAATAAAATCTATAGCTATCTTCCCCTTTTGCCAATATAGCGAAGCATTTAAAACAGCTGGTCCAGAGACCCCCTTATGGGTAAAAAGGAGTGAGCCATCTATCTCCTTCTCACCTACTCTTATCTTAACCTCTGTAGAGATTCCACTCAATGATTTAAAAAAGAACTCTTCAGGTTGCACTGTAAAACCTACTAGCCCTGCTGAGAGGGTTGAGACCTTATGACCAAAAGATTTAGCTACCTCATAACCTATTGATGTAGCCCCCAGTTTTGGAAAACTAAGTCCACCTGTTGCTAAAACTACCTTTTTAGCAAAAATAGCACCCCTACTAGTTACTACCTCAAAGCCTCTCTCTATCTTCTTAACCTCTTTTACCTCGCAATTAAGCAAAATATTTTTAGGATTTATCTCTTTTTTTAATAGATTAACTAGCTCTTTAGCAGAGTTTTCACAAAAGTATTGATGATTTTTACGAACAATCGGTTTTAAACCACGCCTTTGCAACCACTCTAAAAGGTCATAGTTGTCAAAACGCTTAAGTACATTACGCACAAAGCGTTGCTCTGCTACATAGTTTTTAGCTTTTAGATTTCCATTGGTAATATTACACTTACCTCCACCAGAGACCAAGATTTTAGAACCCACTTTAGGGTTGTTGTCTACTATAAGGTAGTCATCTCGCTCTAACAGTGCAGTTAACATCAACCCACTAGCACCTGCACCCAAAATTAAAATCTCTGTCTCTCTTTTCATAAAAGAGATTATAGCATAAAACTAAACAAGCTCTAAAACCTCCCCAAAAGGAAACTCACCCTCAACTTTAGGCACAACCCACAACACATCAATATTGGGTTCATAGTGAGGAAAACTCCCCTTACCATCGGTAAAGTAGATTAAAAACTTAAAATCCTCATTTATCTGCATAATATGGTCAAAGACAGGAGTAAAGTTAGTTCCCCCTCCCCCCTTTAGTGTTGGCTCTAACGGCTCTTGAGGGGTGAGTCTTTGAATATTTTGAATAGTTGCATCACACTCTATAAGCTCTATAATATAGTGAGTAAAGACCTGCATTATCTCATAGAGTTCAGCTAAAAAGCTCTCTAAGAGTTCATTGTCTATAGAAGCTGAAGTATCTACGGCGACTACTATCTTTAACTCTTCACCGTAAATAGAGGGTAAAGCTACCCCTCGATAGAGATGTTTTTTAGATGGTGGAAACATTCGGTAGTCACTCTTTGCATGAGAGTTAACATATCGGTAGAGTTCATCTCTCCATGCAATTTTAGATTGCCCCTTACGCTCTATAAAGCGTTCTATCCCTTTAGGTAGGTCACCATGCTTTTCAAGTTTAATTGTTAGCTGTTCTAAGAGTAACTCATACTCCTCTTGAGTTAGTAGCTCCTCTGGTATCTCCTGCTCCTCAATCTCTTCACTACGATATTCATCTGTAGGCTCATTATCATTTTCACTCAAATCAAGCTCACCCAACAGAGTAGTATAAATCTGCTCTGCATAGAGCTTTTCAAAACGTGAAGAGTAGTTTGCCATAGGTGGCAACATAAAGCCATTCTCTACCAACAAATCATTAATGGCATAATCACTAGCCAATCTCCAAACAGAACTAACCTTTCCCTCTCCACGTTCAGAGTGAAAAAGTGCTTGGTGCATTGCTCCATTGGCTAAGATGGTACTAACCTCATTGACAGAGAGTACATCTAAATACTCCTCATTATACTCCAACACATCACCCAAAGGGTTAATAGAGGCTATATTGTTATTGACTCTTAGCTCAATAGAGGTTACTAAAGAGCCAAAGTATGGATTCTCTAACATTAGTTTTGTCTTTGCGTTTTCTAGCTTTTGTTGGGTTGTCTGTTTTACGTCTTGGGGTATCATTGTGAAGTTTCCTTTTTATTAAAAAAACATTTATAATCCTATATTTTTAAGGTATAAACTCTCTAAATCAAGATAAAATTCAGCAAAATCTATCTTCAAATTCATCTAAATTGCCCTCAAATATAGCCTCTCCTTTAAACCCTGTAAGAATAATATTATATTCATTTGTCTCTTTTAAAATTTGTACTTCACATAAATAAGATAAAAAATCCTCTTCTATATATTCATATTCAGTAAAAAAATTTAAAAATAGCTTCAATTTTAGTATACTCTTTGGTTCTATTGATTTTAGTATTGCTGTTAGTTGAGTAGACCAATTTTCTACATGACCGTCCATTGGATAATATTTGGCTATTAACTCTTTGTCATTATATGTTACTTTGATTTTTGCTCTTGTTCCCATAGTAAACTCTCTTTTAGTTATTTTTTAATATTTTATATGAAAATATATTAAATATAAGTGATAATTATTGTTCTTGTTTTTTAGTTCTTTGATAAATATTTTATAGATTTAGTTGATTGGGGTTATTTTTTCTATCATAAAAATAAATCATAAAACCTCCTCCAAAAAATAAAGCAAATGATAATTATCTTTTTTTTTAATATTAACAACTTTAAATTTAATACCTTGATTGCACAATACTTCTTGCTCATGTGGTAGTTCTGAAAATTTGCTAATATCTAAAAAAACTGATTTTCTGTTTTTAAGAACATATAAAATTATTGGTCGATTATTAGTCTTATTTTTATCACTATTAGTATAACTGCTAATAGCAATATCTTTTGAAAAAGTAAATGATAAAATTGTATCTTCCAATATAATAGTTTTTCCTATAGGATTATTTAATAGATATTGTTCATATATATCTTTTTTGGAAAGCTTATTAAATTTATCTTCAAGTATATCACCTCTATATAATATTTGATTATTTGTATTATCTGGATATTTTTTAAAAAGTTCAACTAATGCCTTAGCTTGTGGTTTATAAATACTTTTTAATATACCATCATAATCTCCTCTTAAAATACCTTTTATATAGCGATATTGATGTCCATCAGGAGATGTCCATGATTTAATTGCTTGTCTTTCTAAATCATTTAGTTCCATTATTTATCTTCTCCACTTCATCTCTCATATCTTTTTCAAAAATTTTATAGGTCTCTTCTATCTCTTTTCTTGTTGTATTATTATCATATCTATTTTCATAAACCCAATCTATTACTTTGCTATTAACTCTATATTCTAATTTTTTATTATTATCATCTACAATAAAATATGGTGATAACATAGCAGGAGCAGATAGACTATATGCACGAACATAGACTTGAAATAACCAAGGCTTCTGAGCTTCATCTTTTAATCTTAGTTTTTTATATCTATGATTACATGGAATTTTTACTCTTTTCCCATAATATTT
>JALWMP010000170.1 GCA_026996165.1 Campylobacteraceae bacterium | reverse complement strand
GGGCTTAGAGGGAGGGTTATACCTAGCTCCATTCCGAACCTAGCAGTCAAGCCTCCCATCGCCGATAATACTTACTCTGTCTGAGTTGGGAATGTAGGTCGCTGCCTCTTTGAGTTTCTTTCTTTTTTATTCCTATTTAATTTTTGCTTAGATTTTTTATTATTAATATTATTTATTTTATATTTTTTCACTATTTTTCCACTTATTATGACTATAATGATTCCTTGGATTTTTTACTCCAAAAAATTATAATTTTAAGGAATTACATGAAAAAAATTTTATTTTTTATGGCTCTTAGTGTTTCATTTTTATTTTCGGCTATCAATGTTCAGACTGCATCAAAAGATGAGTTAATGTGTATTAAAGGTATTGGTGATAAAAAGGCTGATGCTATTATTAAGTATAGAAAGTCAAATAAGCTAAAATCTGCTGATGACCTTATTAATATCAAAGGTTTGGGTAAAGTACTTATTCAAAATGTAAAGAATGATGTCAAATCTGTTGCTTGTGGTGGAAAAAAGTCTGCTAAAAAAACATCTATTAAAAAAAGTTCAAAAAAGAATTCTAAAAAAGACTTAACTAAAGAAGATTCTAATAAAAAAACAGAAACTAAAAAAAGCTCAAAAAAGAGTTCTAAAAAAGAATCAACCAAAGAAAATTCTAGTAAAAAAACAGAAACTGAAAAAAGTTCAAAAAAGAGTTCTGATAAAAAATCAGAAACTGAAAAATAACAATATCTAAAAATATTGTATAAAATTTTTTTTTACTTTTCTCCCATAATTTTTAATTTGGGAGAATTAGATTTAATTTAGTAATCCACGAACTTCATCTTCATCTATCATATCTTTATCATATTTAACAACAGCAATATTTTCTGTCTCATTAATATAAGTTTCAACAATAGCTTCATGTTCTTTTAAAACTTGTATTTTTTTACGGTCAAAAATATCAAGTGATAGATAAATATTCCCACGATTATTTGGATTTGGCATAGTATAGACCCAAACAAACCATAAAATAGCAATAGCTCCAACAATCATAGAGAGTACCATTTTGTCATAATGTTGCATAATCCAACCAGCAATAAGACCACCAAAGAATGTACCAAAATAAGCAAACATATTTGCTACACCAAGTGCAGCTCCTTTTTGATGAACTTTAGCAAATTTGGCAACAAAACTTTGAAGTAGAGGTTCAAACATATTAAAGCCAATAAAGAAAAGTACAACTCCCATACTAAAGATTAATGGAGTAGTTGCAAATCCCATAGCCATAAAAGATATAAATATCGTGATAATAGAAATCATAAAAACCTCTCTACCTTTTCCATACTTTTCTCCAAAGATAGCAGCAGGAGCCATAGCTACAAAACCAAATATCATAGCAGGAACATAGACTTTCCATAGTTCGGCTTTTTCCCAACCAAATCCACCATCTTCAATACTATTAGTCATAACTATAGGAATAATAAAAAATGCCATCATCATAATTGAGGAGTGAAAAAGAAATGTAATATACATTCTAACTAGTGCTTTATCTTTAAAGACATCAAAAAATTTAGATTCCTCTTCGGCATAAGTGTGAATAATTTTAGGAGGTTTTGGAACAGCTGTAAAGAGTACTCCTATTGCCATTACTGAAAGAATAGCTGTAAGCCAAAATAGTTTATCTATTCCCCAATTTCCACCTACAATAGGAGCAACTATCATAGCTACAGCAAAACTTAAAGCAATAGTTCCACCCATAATTGCCATAGCATGGGCTCTTTGTTCTTCTTTTACTAAATCAGCTATCATTGCTGAGACTACAGAACCAATAGCACCTGCTCCTTGTAAAAAACGTCCTATCATTAACATATAGATATTGTCAGCTATCGCTGCAATGACTGAACCCACAATAAAGATAATAAGCCCAAAAAAGAGTACAGGTTTTCTTCCAAATTTATCTGACATAAGTCCAAAGGGTACTTGAAAAATTGCTTGGGTAAGGGCATACCCACCAACAGTAACTCCTGCTAAAAATGGTGTAGCACCATCCATTTTTAGAGCATAGACAGAAAGAACAGGTAGGACAATAAATAGTCCAAAAAATCGTAATGCAACAATAAAGTTTAAAGGCATTATCTCTTTAATCATAATGACATCTCCAATCAGATAAAATTTGTCCTATTATATAATTAAAAGGTTAAATGTAAATGAAAATTATTTTAGCAACAAGCAATAAGGGAAAACTAAGAGAATTTAGAAAAATGTGTGATACAGAGGTTATTGCTTTTTCTGATATATTAGGAGATATAGAGATAATAGAAGATGCCGATACCTTTAAAGGAAATGCACTTATTAAAGCTCGAACTATTTATGAAAAACTAGAAGATAAAGATGCTATTGTTGTATCTGATGACAGTGGTATCTCTGTACCTTTACTTGGTGGTATTCCTGGGGTCTATTCTGCACGATATGCAGGTGATGGTGCAAGTGATAAAGAGAATCTTTATAAATTAGTTGATGCTCTAAAAGAGGCAGGAGTAGAACGAACTCTTGCTTATTATACTGCTGCTATTGCCATTGTAAGTAAATTTGGTGAGTATGTTGTTCATGGTTGGATGTATGGAGATATTTTAGCTACTACTAGAGGAGACAATGGCTTTGGTTATGACCCTATGTTTGTACCAAGTGGATTTGAACATACATTAGGTGAGTTAGATGATGAATTAAAAAAGTCTATTTCACATCGAGGAAAAGCTTTAATGTTAGCAAAGCCTATTATTGAAATGTTACAAAGATAAAACTATGAAAAAAAAACTCTTTTTTCTTTTCTTAATATTGTTTTTTAGTGCATGTCAAAGTTCTAAAGTTACTCAAGAAGAGATGATATTAGTAGATAAAAATAAGATAGCTATAAAATATTTAAATTTTACTCCTAAACATGTAGATAATGAGTGTATTAAAAAAGATATAAAGAAACTTTTTCAGGCTATAGAAAAAGGTGAAACTCATATGTTTATATCTATATTTTTTATTAATCATGAGCATTATAAAAGAGTCTCTTCTGAAAAAAGTTTAATTTTTGAAAATAGAAATAAAAGTATATTTATATTATTTTCTATAGAGCAAAATATATTTTTTTTATCTTCAAAAGCTTTTGATAGTAAAAATGATGACTCTTTTTATATGTATGGATTGAGAAATAAAATTGATTTTAAGGATTGTATTTAGTTATATTATATGAAACTCTTTTCTAGGCAAGAAATTCAATAAATAGATAAATGAGATAAAAAAAATAACTTTTATAGAGAGTTATTATGAGCAATATAAGAAGATTAGATAAAATATCTATTAGTAATTGTTCATTTTTAACTAAATATAATATTTTTTTCACTATTATTTCACATTTGATTTTATTTGTCAATAGGAAGTTTATAATGAAATTGTTACAAAAGTCATTAGTAGTTGTAATTTTAGTAGAACTTTTAGTGGTTGCACAACTCTATTTTATTAATAGTGAAAAAGGAGATGTCTATTATTCTTTTTTAAAGAATCCTCTTAGTATTGTAAAGAAAAAAGATTCTCAAAAGGATAACCTTTTAATTGATTTCCTTTTAAATGAGCTTAGTAAAGATAAAATAATATATTGTAATTTACATTTTATTAATGAACATTTAGCTCTTTTAGAGTCTGAGAAAGAGAAGAGAGTTCATAAAAATATTTGTAAAAAAATTGAACAAAATGCTAAAAGATTTTTAGGTTATAGATATGTTTGGGGTGCAACAGGACCAAACAAGTTTGATTGTTCGGGTTTTACACAAAAAGTTTTTAAAATAGTAGGAATTAATCTACCTCGTGTATCAAGAGAACAGGCTAAAGTTGGTAAGTATGTTTCCTTTGATAGATTAAAAAAAGGAGATATTATTTTTTTCGATACAAAGCATAAAAAGACAGGAGAAGTTAATCATGTTGGTATCTATCTTGAAGATGGAAAGTTTATTCATGCAAGTTCAGGTGGAAAGAGAGTTATGATTACTAGCTTTAAGCAAAGAGCTTTTTATAAAAATAGATTCCTTTGGGGACGGCGTATTATTTAAAATAACCCTAACATAGGGTTATCTTAAAATCACATGTTTAATAAAATCACAAAAACATCTAAATTTTCGATTTTTATTAAGATGTTTGATATATTGAGCGTATGTCATATTTTTCTCTTTTAGATATGACTCTAAGTATTCTATTGCTGTATCAATATTGACTTCTTCTTCTATCTCTTTCATAGTTTTATAGAGAGGTTCTATCTTTTTAATAACTACATCTGGAGCTTGTTTACCGTAAGCTACATAAGATATAATTTTGTTGTCTCTATCTTTTTGTGGTTTGATAGTTATAAGTGTCCAGTAGTAGTAACCATCATTTGTTTTGTTTTTTATAACAGCTTGAATGGGTAAACCTTGTTTAATAATAGACCATATAACTTTAAAGATACTCTTTGGCATATCAGGATGTCGTACAATACTATGTGCTTTATGAATGACTTCTGAACTTTTAAATCCATTTACTTCTAAAAATGTTGGATTACAGTAAACAATATCACCATCAGTATTGGTACGACTTACAATAATTTGTTGAGTTGCACATTTAATTTCGTTTTTTACCTTTTTAAGTTTACTCATTTTTTATCCTTAAAATTAAAAATATATTATTTTTTTATATTATACTTTGTTTGTAATTATTAATGGATTAAATTGAAAATAAAATAGAGACTAAAATATTGTTATATATTAATAAAAAATATTGTTTTATATTAAAAATTAAGCGTAATAATGTTATATTAATATAAATAAACATGAAAAGGAGATAAGGTAATGAAAAATTCTATTATTGTATTATTTATTGTAATTAGTTTTTCTTGTGCAGAAAATATTCAAAATAAAAATTCTAATGTAGAGGAGTTAAAATCTGAAAAACAAGCTTTAGAGTTAAAACTAGAATCATATAAACTCAAAAAAAAACTTATGGAGATGGAAAAATTTTTTGAGAAAGAGAGATTAGAAAAAAAAGAGCGTTTAGAGCATGAAAAGGCAATAATGAAGTTTAAAAAGGAGTTAAGAACAAAAAGAAAAAGAGTAACATACGTTCCTCATGCAGGTTAGTAGCCTCCTTAAATTCAGTTTTTTAAGTCCAAAAATCGTATAATTGAGTCAAAAATAAAAAGCGTATAATGCAACAGAAAACGACTCAATTATCACTCAAATCATATTTGGACTTAAATCAGTTATTGACAATATATAAGGGTTCTCATGAGGAGAATAGGCTTTTTTCTCTTTCACAAAAAAATAGAAACTCTATAGTTATTCTATTAGCTTGGTTAGAAAAAAATTTATATAGGGTTACTAGTGAATTAGAGTCTGCTAAGTATCTTCACTACTTAACCCTTTTCTCTTCACTCTTTGGATTCATAGCTCTTATTTTAGGCTTTTCAACAGGGTTTGCTCTGCTTTCGTACTCAGGTAGTGAACCTGTTAATGTGATTTACCTGCTTTTAGTCATGGTAGGGTTGCCACTTTTGAGTATGCTACTCTCTCTACTATCTATAATTTTTGGTAATAGAGGAGCTAATTTTTTTGCACATCTCTCTCCTCTGTACTATTTAGAAAGAGTAGTTAATTTTTTACCCTTTGCTAAAAAGATAGAGTTCTCCTCCTTACCTTTCTCTGCAACTTTAAGTAAGTGGATATTTCTACAAAGAGTACAAATCTTCTCTTTTCTCTTTTCATTAGGACTATTTTTAGCTCTAATACTTATGATAATATCTAAAGATATTGCTTTTGGTTGGAGTACAACTCTACAAGTCGATGCTAAAAGTTTTCAAACACTCTTGGCTACTCTCTCTCTTCCTTGGAGAGAGTTTATACCCTCTGCTGTTCCATCTTTGGAGTTAGTAGAGCTTAGTCACTACTTTCGATTGGGTAAACATCTTGATAGTAATATGATTCACAATGCCGATAAACTTGGTGCTTGGTGGAAGTTTTTAGCAATGGCAACTCTAACTTATGCTTTGGGTTTACGACTAATTTTTTGGGGAGTTACTAGCTATCTATTTAAACAGCAACTTAAAAAAGAGTTTCTCTCTCTTAATGGAGTCTCAAAACTTATTAAAGAGTTTCAAACACCATTTGTCTCAACTCAATCACATAAAGATGAAAAGCATCTTGAGATAAAAGAGAATATTGTTCATAAGGTAGAAGAGAATGTAGATGAGGAGTATCAGGCGATATTAGGTTGGAACTTTTCAGATGAACAGTTACTTTTAATTGAAGATAGTTTAAGTATAAAAGCTAAAATCAAAGAGCCAGTCGGAGGGAAAAACTCTTTTTTAGATGATAAAAAGATTATAGATAAGCTAAAAGGAGATATACTTATTTATGTTAAAGCATGGGAGCCTCCAACTATGGATTTTATGGACTTCTTAGAAGATGTTTTAGATAACTCTTCAATTAAAAGTGTTAACATAGCTCCACTTGGAACAGCTGAAAGTCAATATAAGTATACCCAAGAAGATATGGAAATTTGGTTACGAAAACTAGAGAGTATAGATTCAGATAAATTGGGGGTAGTTAATGTCTAGTTCTTATCCTAAGTTTGCTGTTGTTGGTCACCCAAATAAGGGGAAAAGTAGTATTGTAGCTTCATTGGCTCTTGATGACTCTATACAGATTGGCAATACCCCAGGAACAACACAAGTAAAAAGAGGTTTTCCTCTTAAAGTTGATGGAAAAATTGTCTATGAGCTGTTTGATACTCCAGGATTTCAAAGAGCAAGACGTGTCTATGCGTGGCTAGAGGAGCATGGAGATGTTCCTGCTAGTAAAAGAGTAGATGTTGTAAAAGAGTTTGTTCATAGACATCGTGATAACGAAAGATTTAGAGATGAGGTTGAGCTTCTTGAACCAATTATTAATGGGGCAGGGGTTATCTATGTTGTCGATGCGTCAAAACCTTATGGTGCAGAGTATGAGATAGAGATGGAGATTTTGCGTTGGTGTGGGCAACCCTCTATGGCAATTTTAAATCTAATTGGAGATGATGATTATAGAGAGGAGTGGAGTAGGGCTTTAGGTCAATATTTTCGTTTGGTACGTACCTATAATCCTATGACAGCAAGTTATAAAGAGCATATTGAGCTTTTAGAGAGTATGGCACAGCTTAATGAAGATTGGACAAAGCCAATTAAACAGGCTATTGATGCACTAAATAGGCATTATGAGCTTAAGATTGAACAGACTATTAGTACAATTTCTGACTATATGATAAAAGTACTCTCTTTTGTACATAAGCAGAAAATTAGAGGAGAAGAGGCAACACCTACAGAAAAAAAGAGGGCTAAAGAGGCTTATAAGAAAAAGATTTTAAGTTATGAGCATAAAGAGCAAGAGAGTGTAGAAAAAATTTGGCAACATAATGGTGTAGAGAAGAGTAAAGAGGAGTTAAATCTTGAAAGATGTGGACTTTTTTCTGAAGAGAGTGCTTCTATTTTTGGATTGAGTCAAAAAGAGTTAATCATAACAGGAGCTTCAGCTGGTGCTATTACAGGTGGAGGGTTAGACCTTTTAGTTGCTGGTTCATCATTTTTTTTAGGTACGCTTATTGGTGGTGTTGTGGGTGGTGTTGGAGCAATGTATGGTTTTAACAATCTTTATGAGTTAAGGGTTTTAGGACAGAGTATAGGAAAAAGAGAGTTGAGTGTTGGACCTATGCAAAACCTAAATTTCCCTTATATTGTTTTAGGACGTGCTTTGTATCATGCTTCTCTTATGGCTAAACGTTCCCATGCAACAAGAGGAGTTATTGAGTTAAAAAATATCTCTTTTACAGAGGAGATAATCTCTTCTGAATCTCGAAAAATTTTAGAAAAGGTACATATTAAACTTAGAAAAGGAAAAGAGATTACAAAAGAGGAGCAAGAGGAGTATACATCTACTCTTCATAAGAGCTTTTTGGAGTTATTAAAAAGTTAAGTTACTATTCGTTTTAGTTTCTTATTAAGTTGTGTAGTTACTTCATAAGATATAGTCTTAAGCTCTCTTCCTGCACTTAGGGCATTGTCAAATATACACACTTCATCTTTAGTAGACTCTAAAACAATATAGTCCATAGAGACACGACCTAAAATTGGTAAGCCTTCTGCTGTAACAAATGGCTCAAAGCTGTTACTTCTCATCCACCCATCACCATAGCCTAAGTCGTAAGTTGAGACAGTCATATCTTTTGGAGCTATAAATTGACCACCATATCCTACTCTTTCACCCTTTTTTAGTTTTCTAGTTGAGATTTTTTTTGCCCAAAGTGAGAGAACAGGTTTTAAATCTAAAGTATCATAAATAGCAGGTAGTTCAGAGTAGCCATAAGCTCCAATGCCTAGGCGAATAGTATCTTGGTTATTGCATGGAAGACGTAGAGATGTTGCAGAGTTGTAGGAGTGAATACGTATATTTTTGACGTGTGACATGGTCACACTTACGGCTTTTTCAAAGTTTTTTTGTTGCCAAAAGAGTTCTGAGCTTAATTCATCGGCTGAACGGTTATGGGTCATTAGACCTACCAATATAAGCTCTCTTTTTTCTATACGTTTTATAGCCTCTTCTATTTCGTCCATAGCTACACCATTTCGGTGCATTCCTGTGTCTACTTTTAGTTCAACTCTTGAGCCTATTTGGGCTTTTTCTATATCTTCTAGGCTATTAATTGCAAAAGAGCAGGAGTCATCTATAACTGCTTTATCACCTAAGATGAGAATTTGTTTAAAATATTGTTTGATTTTTTGTGCTTCATCATGAGTACGAACCACTGCTTGGGTTAGTCCAAACTCTGCTGAGAGTTTTGCCATAAGCTCTAAGCCATGACCGTAAGCGTTATCTTTTAGAACGATTGCTATGGACTCTTTTGAGCCTGTTTTTAGTTGAAATTGAGATAGATTATGAAAGAAATTTTCTCTGTTTATTTTTATAAATGCCATATAGAATTATAGCTAAAAGGAACTTGAAGCTAATATTTTATAGTATGCTACGCTAGATTTAAGAGGAGAAGATATGAGATATTTACCTGCTGAGTGGCAAAAACTAAGAGCTGTATTAATGGCATTCCCCCATAAAGATACCGATTGGAACAGTGATTTAAATTCTGCACTAGTACCCTTTATACGTATAGCACAAGCAATAGCCTATAAGACTCCTGTCTATATTATTTGTGATAATAGCCAAGATATAAGTGGTCTCTTTTGTTCTACACGCAATATGAGCTTTATAGAGATACCCACTAACGATACTTGGATTCGTGACTATGGGTATATTTCTGTGGTTGAAGATGGAGAGCTTAAACTGCTTGATTTTACTTTTGATGGTTGGGGTGGAAAGTTTGAAGCCTCTTTGGATAATGAAGTCAATAGAGTATTACATAAAAAAGGATATATGGGCATTACTCCATTAGAG
The DNA here is from genome assembly GCA_026996165.1 of Campylobacteraceae bacterium. GTDB lineage: Bacteria > Campylobacterota > Campylobacteria > Campylobacterales > Sulfurovaceae > UBA1140. The sequence continues at coordinate 224 of JALWMP010000170.1, read as the reverse complement.
AGTATTGATTTTGTTTTAGAGGGTGGCTCTATTGAGTCTGATGGTGAGGGGACTATTTTAACTACTTCAAAGTGTCTTTGTAACCCTAATCGTAATGGTGGACTCTCTAAAGAAGAGGTTGAAGAGAGATTATCAGAGTATTTAGGAGCTAAAAGGGTTTTGTGGTTAGATTATGGCTATTTAGCAGGAGATGATACCGATAGTCACATAGATACCCTTGCTAG
>JALWMP010000169.1 GCA_026996165.1 Campylobacteraceae bacterium | reverse complement strand
TAAACATCTTAGCATCAGAGTTTAGAATCTTCTCAAACATCTTTCGCCAATCGTTAGGCAAAATCTCTAAGTTTGACTTTTTAGTTACAATCATCTTTAAAAAAGAGAGTTCATGTTCTGTAAAGAGATAAAAACTAGCCTCTCTACTAATCAACACATAACGAATAAGCTTAAAAGCAGCACTCTCAATCTTATCTACTCTAATCCAAGCTACTTCACTATCGGTAATCTCTATTGAACTATCGGAAAAGATAATCCCGTAAGCACCTCTCTTTAAAGCTCGTTCAATCTCCTCTTGATTATTAGAGATAAACAAATCGCCTTGGTCAATCTTAGATGGATATACACTAACAGAGTTTACAGCAGTAATAGTTGGATTAGAAACAACCTCTCCTGCTGTTAAGTTTAATAAATCTTCAATTTTCATATAATCTCTTACCTTTTTAACCAATTAGTGTACCGTTGGTTTTCGGTTTTTCTGGACGTATCATACATAGTCCATCTTTATCTTTTGCAGCAAGGAGCATTCCCTCACTTACCATTCCCATAAGTTTAGCAGGTTTTAGATTTGCTACTACACAGACTTGCGTGTTTAGCATATCTTCTGGGCTATACCACTCTTTGATTCCTGCTACAATCTGTCGTGGCTTCTCCTCTCCTAAATCTACTTGTAGTAGTAGAAGCTTTTTACTTTTTGGAACTTCCTTAGCCTCAACTACTGTTCCAACTTTTAAAGATGTTTGGAAAAATTGGTCAATCCCAATAAGAGCTACACCCTCTGTTGTGGTAGACTCTTTAGCTTTTTTAGTTTTTTTCTCCTCTTTTGGAGGAGTCTCTTTTTTAACCTCTTCTAAAAGCTCTTTTTCTATTCTTGGAAAGAGTGGCTCTCTCTTTTGTGTTGTAAATGGAGCAAGTATCTCACCATTTTTAACAATCTTCTCAAAGTTTTCAGGTGTTACTTCAAACCCTAAAGCGTTACAGATGGTTGTAGTTGTCTTTGGCATAACAGCATGAAGCATAAGTGAGACTTTTGCTAAAATAGTAGCAATAAGCCCATTAAGAGCCATAGTCTCTTCTGTTTTACCCTCTTTTATCATTGTCCAAGGTTGATACTTATCAATAGCCTTATTTGCTACAGTAAGTGGTCTCCAAAGCTCCTCTAAATATCGGTGAAGTTGTAACTCAAAAATCAGAGGATTTAACTTCTCTAAAGAGGTTTGCATCTCATCAAGCTCTGCTTGGTAATATTTTGCTACATTGTCACACTCCACTCGCCCATCAAAGTACTTTCCACTCATTCCAATAAGACGATTTAGCAAGTTTCCTAAGTCATTTCCAAGGTCAGAGTTGATTCTGTCTATTAAAGCTCTTTGAGAGAAGTCACCATCTCCTCCAAAAGGTACTTCACGAAGCATAAAGTAACGGAAGTTCTCTAAACCATAAGCATCTGCTACCTCTTTTGGGTTAACTACATTTCCTTTAGACTTTGACATCTTCTCACCATTACGTGTCCACCAACCGTGAGCCCCAATATGTTTTGGAAGAGGAAGATTTAAACTCATTAAAAATGCAGGCCAATATATAGCATGGAAACGTAAAATATCTTTACCAATAAGATGTACACGTGCAGGCCAATAGTCCATTTTAGCATCATCTGTTCCATAGCCAAGTGCTGTAACATAGTTCATCAACGCATCAAGCCAAACATACATAACATGTTTTGGGTCATTAAATTTTTCAGGAAGTTTAACCCCCCAATCAAAAGAGGTTCTTGTAATAGAGAGGTCATTTAAGCCACCCTCTACAAAACGAATCACCTCATTTCGTTTGCTCTTTGGCAAAATACACTCTGGATTCTCTCTGTACCAAGTAAGAAGTTTCTCTTCATAAGCAGAGAGTTTAAAGAAGTAGCTCTCCTCCTCAACAATACTTGTAGATTTACCACAATCTGGACAGAACTCACCATCAACAAGCTGTGTTTCAGGGAAAAAGGTCTCACATGAGATACAGTAGTGACCAGAGTAGGTATCTTTGTAGATGTCTCCGTTGTCATACATTACACTAAATGCTTTTTGAACACCTTTTTTGTGGTCTTCATCTGTAGTTCTTATAAATTTATCGTAAGAGATGTCAAACTCGTCCCAAAGGTCTCTAAAGGCTTTAGAGATTTCATCAGCATAGACTTGTGTATCTTTTCCTCTTGACTTTGCAGCCTCCTCAATCTTTTGACCATGTTCATCAGTTCCTGTTAAAAAGAAGGTATCTTGACCAAGAAGACGAGCATAACGAGCTAGAGTATCAGCGATGATAGTTGTATAGGCGTGTCCAATGTGTGCAACATCGTTAACGTAGTATATAGGTGTAGTAATATATGATTTGTGACAAGACATAAGTAGTTTTCCTTAAACAAATGAGTTTAGTTTTTAATATTTTTCGTGATTTTACCTAAATCTTGCTTGATTATTACTCCGATTTACCCATATAGGTAAAACGTTTTAGCATTTTACCATCAACTTCAACCTCTCCTGTAAACATATCAAAAGGACGAATCCAAATACTTGCATCGCCATAGAGTGTTTTGTAGATGACCATCCACTCCTCTGTTTCAGAGTGTCGCCCTGTTGATAGAACCTGATATAGGTTACCCTTATAGTGTCTGTAAATTCCTCGTTTAATATATTTTTTTTGTTTCATAAAAGTACTATAACTTATGAATTTTACATCCGAGTTCTTCACATTCTCTTAGCCTATCTTCTAAGAAATGTAATCTCTCTTTTGTTTCATATACTGCACAACCAATATTAACTGAATTTGTCTCAGGGTAGGCACATTTATGGTCTCTACTAGTTACCCACTCTGCTTCACTTTTACTTAAAACTTTTTTACCCTCTTTTGAAAGCTTTTTTCTTAATTTGCTATAGACTTTATTAAGCTTTTTATCTAATGAGTAGTAAATCTTTTGAGCCACATAAATAGAGTCAAAAGTTTTATCATATTCATCTCTTGCTATTGCAGATTGAGATATGAAACCTATTAATAATGCCATAGCTAATATCTTTTTCATTATTTTTCCCTTTATAATCTGAGTTCTCATATAATAACATTTTCATAGTTTAAGCTTTTATAGAAGTTCAAATAATAAATCTATTTTTAAAATTTGAGTTACTCTAGTTCACAAACTATAGATTTATTAAATCTACTCTTATAAGAACACTTTTGGCACATCTCCTCAATACAATAACCTTCCTTGAATCCATCTCTTATTGCTACAGTTCGTTTGTTTTGCAAAATACTATCTAAGTTATCATTATTTAAATTTCCTAATTTCATAACTGCTTCATTATCTAAACAACAAGGGACAACATCACCATTTGCTAAAATACCTATATGAGAACTTAAACCCTGACACGTCCCATGCCCATAATTTCTATTTTCTAAAGATGGCCATTCAAAATAACTATCAAAATGAAGTAATACTTTATTATCTAAACGTATACTCTCTTTTTCACATTTATAATATACATCTACTCTAAAATACTCTTCTAATTTAGAAAAGATATTTTTATTAAAACTATCTTCACTCATTTTTTCATCTAAATTCCACATCCGTAAGTTTATAAAAAGCTCTTTCTTTTGTGCTACTTTTTCATGGCACAACTCTAAAATAGGTTCAATATACTGTTCAAAACTAAGCCTTGTATCATTTTTATTAAACGCATTTAATGAAATATTTATCTGCTTTACAGCTGGATGAAAAAGTGTTTTATAAGTATGCTTTTTCATAAAATAACCAGAAGTAGTAAGCATTGCTTTCATTTTATATTTATGGATAATATCAAGATAATCAGAAAGGTTAGGAAGAGTTAAAGGGTCACCAACAACATGACATGCTATCTCTTTAGTATAGGGCTTTACTTGTTGTACAATCTCCTCAAAAAAAGATAAGCTCATAGTAGTATTTGGTAAGTTTTTAGTAGGACAAAAAGAGCATCTAAGTCCACAAATATTTGTAAGTTCTATATAGATACGATAAAATTTCATGAAAAATTATAACACTTTTTTTATATAAATTAACTAGACTTCTTGAGGTTATACCAGAAGCCTAATCTTTATACTAATCTTGAAAAATTACAATATCATAATTTCCCGTTGTTACAACAGCTTTATGTATTGGTACTATACCATTTTTATTGACCTTCGTTAACTCTTCTCGAAGCTCTTTAATCTCATTACTCATTATATCCATCTGCTCTTTAAGTTTTAAAATAACATCTACACCAGCAAGGTTAATACCCATTTTACGTGTTAACTGTAGTACAAACTTAATTTTATCTATGTCTCTTTGAGAGTAAAGTCTCATACGTCCTTGTGTTCTTGAAGGTTCTATTAATCCCTCTTTTTCATACTGCCTTAAAGTCTGTGGGTGTATATCTAACATACTTGCCACTACAGATATAAGATAAACTGGTTCATCATAACTGTGCATTATTTACTCCTTTGAACTAGTCTTTCCAGATGGAAGTTTCTCTTTTAACATCTTTACTAACTCTTCATCTAACTCTTCTACTTTAGGTAGTATTATGTTAGCAGTTAAGTAAAGATTTCCACGAACTGCTGTTTTACGGTCAATAACACCTTTTCCTCGAACCCTAAATTTTTGTCCATTTTTAGTATTTTGAGGTACTTTAATAGTAAGTTCACCAGTAACAATACTATCAAAAGTTACCTTTCCTCCAAAAAATGCTTCACGCAATGGTACATCCATCGTAGCATATAGGTCATTATCTTTTCTTTCAAATGTAGGAGAAGGCGCTACTTCAACTTTTATAAGTAAATCTCCTCGTTTTCCTCCCATTCCAACATTACCTTTACCTCTAACTCTTAAAGTTTCACCACTTTTAATACCTGCTGGAATCTTAATATCAAAATCTTCATTATTTATAGATATATGATGTTTACCACCTAAAACGGAAACAGCAAAAGGAATAGTAATAGTTGTTCTTTGGTCTAGGTCTACTGCTCCTCTACTATGAGTAGAACCACCAAAACCACCACCGAAACTTGCACCACCTCCAAAGATATTTCTAAGTAGTTCATCTAAATCAACATTACCTGCCTGATTTTGAGCAAAATCATGGAAATTTTGCCCACCAAAAATCTGGTCACCATACATATCATATTCATCTTTCTTCTTCTTATCTGAAAGAACCTCATACGCTGCATTAATCTCTTTAAACTTCTCTATAGCCTCTTCATCTTTATTTACATCAGGATGATATTTACGAGCTAACTTTCTATATGCTTTTTTAATCTCATCTGCACTTGCATTTTCACTTATACCTAAAGTTTCATATAAACTTTTTGCCATTCTCTTTCCTTGTCAATAGAAATATTTAGAGAAAGTATATCAAAAACTCTTAGTCTATGTCAATCAAGGTTAATTAATTTTTATCAATTTGCTTTATTAACATAAATATAATAATAATAGTAGGTAAAATTAAAAAAGATAAATAGGGGATAAGCTTTAAAAAATGGTTACTATTTAAATAAAAAAAGCCTAAAATCAACACTCCATAAGCCCCTAAACGATAAAAAGAAAAAGATGCTTTGGCATCTTTTGTAGTCTGAACAATAGAACGACGACTTTTCTTTAAATTTGCTCTCTCCTCTTTGACAACTTCGGCTAACGTTTTCTCTTCCTCCTCTTTTTTATCATCATCAAACAAATCATATGGGTCTTCAAGCTTATCTAATGTATCACGTTCATCATGGGCAGAGACAGAGTTTGCCCCTACCAAACGTTGTTTAACCATACTTTTGTAAGATTGCATAGAACCTAACATAACAAGAGAAGAAGATATAAAAGCAATTTGGCTGTTAACTAACCAATATTTAGCTCCTAAAAAATAGAGTAGCAAAGCAATAATAAAGTCAAAAATAACTAAAACAACTATTGTCTCTCTCATTAATATTTATCGTCCTCATCATCCACATCATCATATTTTTTATAACGATAGCGTGGGTCATTTGCTAACTCATCTAAAGATTTCTTCTGTTTCTTATAAGCTTTATAGACGTTTAAAATAGCACCTGCAACTCCCCAAAATACTCCTAACCAAAATAGCCAAGGTATATCAAATAGTCTCTTCATAGCTATACCAAGCCCTACTCCAAGTAGTACAGCAACTACCACAGAGATACCTAAACTCAATCCATCAGCTGCATTTACAATCTTTTTTAATTTTGGTTCTTCTTGATTTGACATTATTTTTCCTTTTTGAATTATATCCAATTATTTTATATCATCTCTAAGCCAACGCTCAGGGTCTAAAAAAGTATCATCATGTATGTGTTTAAATGATGCTTTTATCATCTTAAAGACTTTAGAATTTTCTTTCTCTAAATTTTCTAGCCATAACTTTGTATTGGCCCTTGCATGAGGCATTTTTACCTCTTTTAACATGGCAGGACAGGCTTCATCTCCAATAGTTTGAAGATTGTTATCATTGGCAAAAGCTCTAAGTTGCTTCTCTCTAGCTTCAATAAGTGGACGAATAAGGTGAAATCCTCTCTCTGTTTTATAGATAGGAGACATAGCTCTCATAGCTCCATTGTAGAACATATTCATAAAAAAACTCTCTACCGTATCATCAAAATGGTGTCCTAAAGCTACTTTTGTAAAACCATGCTCTTGAGCAAAAGTATATAATGCTCCTCGTCTCATTCTTGAAAAGTAGGAGCAAAAAGAGGAGTTTTCACGAATAGCATCATTTGAAATTTCATAGATATTAGTCCTGTAAACGGTATGTTTTATATTATACTTTTTACAATGCTCAACTAAATGAGCATAATCTTCTCCTGGCATACCATAGTTAATAGTACACGCTTCAAACTCAAACTTAAAAGGTGCATGACGTTGAATATGTTTTAATATATGAATTAAAGCTAAAGAGTCTTTTCCTCCGCTTAAACCTACTAAAACTTTGTCACCTTCACCTATTAACTTAAAAGTTGCATTGGTCTTTCCTGCAACACGTAGAAGTTTTTTTGAAATATTTAATTGGGGTTCTGTTTTTCTACTCAACCTTATTCCTTATACTTTAAACCTATATACTCTCAACCATATCTAAAATAAAATTTGCAGAGATTTTTGCAGAACTAACCATAAACTCATCAAAATCAACTCCTGCATCATCATTTGCTGTATCTGAAATAGCTCTTAAGATAAAAAATGGAACTTTTAAAGCATCACAAACTACTGCTACACTTGCACCTTCCATCTCTAAAGCATCAGCTTGAAAATTTTTAGATATAAACTCTTTACGTTCATTTGATGCAACAAATTGGTCACCAGTTGCAATAGTACCTTCTATTACAGATAAATTATTTTTAGAGGCTACATCTTTAGCTATCTCTCTTAATTTTTCATCTGACTCAACAAACTTAGCTCCCTCAGGAACATACCCAAAATCATGCCCAAAAATAGAAATATCTAAATCATGTTGACATAACTTTTTAGCAATAATCAAATCACCAATTTTTAAACTAGGATTAATAGCTCCTGCTACACCAGAGAAAAGGAGTACTGAACAACCGAATTTTTCAATAAGTGTTGCTGCTGTTAAAGTAGAAAATACTTTACCTATCTTAGAGTAAGCAATGACTAACTCTTTACCTCTATAGGTAGCTTCATAGTAACTATTATTAGCATAATCTACTTTTTTTACATTTTCTACTTTCTCTAAAAGAGGAGCAATCTCTTCTGGCATAGCACCCATAATGGCAATTTTACTCATGTATATTTTCCTAATTAATTTTGTGAAATTATAGCTAAATCATGAAAAAAACTATATAATAATCCCAAATAATTAAAGATAGGGAAAAATGTATAAAATATTTTTACTGTTTTTTTTGTTTTTGAGCTATTTTGGATATTCAAAAGCATTAGAAATCGATTCTAAACCTATATATGAAACTAAAAATTATATAAGCTATGCACTGACAGACTGTCTCAACGAAAAGCCTCCTTTTAAAAAAGTTAAAAATTGGTCTAAAACTAAAAAAGGTTTTAACTCTTCTCCTAATAAAACAAAAGCTTATTGGGTTAAAATAGAGTTAAAAAATATCTCAAATAATACTAAAACTTACTATTTTAAAGCAGAAAATCAATTTACTTATCATATAAACTACTATCTTGTAAAAGACAAAAAAATAGTACAACACATTCAAGATGGAGTCATATCTAAAAATAGAGATAGAGCTTTTAATGTAAACCACATGATTTTTCCACTTACACTTCAAGCACATGAGAAAGCAATAGCCTATTTTAAAATAAGAAACTATAATAAAATAGATTTAAACTTTTCACTAGTAAGTGAATCTTATCTTATAGATTACTATCAAACTTATAACCTAATAGAGGGTATCTTTTTTGGAGGAATGCTTCTCATGTTACTATATAATCTTTTTCTATATTTTCTTTTAAGGTTTAAGTTTTACCTCTACTATGTATCTTATGTGTTTTGGCTAACCATCTATTTTATTGGTCTCTTTGGATTTTCTCAACGATATTTTGAAGATTATTCTATTATTTTTCATCTCTCTTCAGGTGCTTTCTTTATATCATTAACACTATTTGTTCAATCTATTCTTAATCTGAAAAAGAAACTACCTAAGATTTATACTCTTCTTAACCTTTTTAATATCTATTTTATTGTTGCTACCCTTATAAATATCTATGCTCTTGAAGAGAAAAACTTTTTTTATGCACAACTACTTTTTAATCTATTCTTTATGATTGTACCAATTTTTATTACCATTATTATTCTTACTACTTATTATTTAGCATTTTTTAAAAAAGACAAAATTGCACAATTCTACTCAATAATCTGGACATGTATAGCTTTTATCGGATTACTACTACCTTTAGAGTATTTAAATATATTGACACTACCTATTCCTTCTGACTATATCGTACAGTTTATAATTCTTATAGAGGTTTTATGCTTCTCTTTTATTCTTGCATATAAAATTAAGCTCATGGAACAGAAGAAAAAAGAGCAAGAAAGAATTTTAGTACAACAAAATAAATTAGCTTCTATGGGAGAGATGATTTCTATGATTGCCCATCAATGGAGACAACCTCTATCTGAAATTAATGGTACTGTTATCTCTATGGATATTGACTATAGAAAAAAACAACTATCTGATATAAAATTTAACACATATCTTGATAATATTGAAACAACAACTGCATATATGTCAAACACCATTAATGACTTTATGGATTTTTTTAAACATAATAAATCATTAGAGAAACTAAATATTACAGATGTTATTAAAACTGCATTAAATCTTCTATCTATAAAAAATAGTCATCAAATTGATATTATTTATAAAAGTAATAAAGAAATTATCTTTGAAGGATATAAATCTGAACTTATTCAAGCTCTACTTATTGTACTTAACAATGCTATTGATGCTACACTTTTAACAAAAAGAGCCCCTAAAATTATAATAGAGACAAATAAAAGCAAGAAAAAGTACTTTGATATTTTTATTATAGATAATGGATACGGTATTGATAAAAACATTTTAGATAAAATCTATGACCCATATTTTACAACAAAACATAAATCTAAAGGGACAGGATTAGGTTTATATATTTTAAAAATGATTGTAGAACAAAGAATGAAAGGAAAAGTAAAAATCAATAGTTCCAATAGTGGTACAGTTTGTAACATTTCAATACCATTAAAAGTGAACAATATATACACATTTTAAGGAAAAATAAAGTTTAATGTATGTTTTTGTAACTATATATAGTTTAGTAGCTTATTAAGTAACGTTTATCTTGCATATAAACTTTAAATTCCCTTATAATAACTTAACTCTTCGGAGATATTTTATAAAAAAGGAATTATATGTTAAGGAAGTTTTTTACTATTGCTATAGTACTATTTATTATGAGTGGTTGTGTTGGAACAATGAAAATTGCTGATGCACCTTCAAAAAATATTAAAGGTACAATAATGCAGACTAAAGTAGATAATAACTCTACTAAAAAATAGCTATTTTAGTTCATTAATGGCTTCTATAGTTGCCTCAAGTGAAGCCATATCAGTTACATTAAAATGTGGTTTTTTAGTCGCTTTTCGGTTCAACCCTTTTAAGACATTGCCATGTCCAAATTCAATATAACAATCAACATCAGAATCTATATTTGCTATTGAGTGTTTATATTTTACAGGTAATATAAGCTGTTTAGGTAAAAGTTCTAATGCCTCCTCTTTTGTAGAGTATGGTTGAGCTGTAACATTAGAGATAACAGGAGCAATAAACTCATCTTTTATCATCTCTTCAAGTTTTTTAGCTAATGGTTCTGATGCACTCTCTAACAATGGACAGTGAGAGGCTACTGACATATTTAGTAACATAGCTCTTTTTGCTTTTGCCTCTTTTAAAATAGGTGCTAACGCCTCTAAATCTTTTTTTATACCTGCAATAACAATCTGTCCATCAGCATTGTAGTTAACAGGCCAAACTTGAAGTCCTGCATCTCTTTGCTCTTGACAAATTCTCTCTACAACTTCATCTGAAAGCCCTAAAGAGACCATCATTCCTACCTCTTGTTTTGAACAAGCCTCTGCCATAAGTTTACCTCTAAGGTTAACCAACTCTACAGCATCTATAGCATCTAAAGCTCCACTTGCTACCAATGCAGAAAACTCACCTAAAGAGTGACCCATGGTTAATGTAGGTTTAATACCTGTTGCATCACTAAATAATCTATGAGCAATAACAGCTACCAAAAGAATTGCTGGTTGAGTAAACTCTGTTTGCCCTAAATCATCATTCTCTTCAAAAAGAAGTTTTTCAAAATCAATTCCCGTACGCTCATTAGCTTTTGATACCATCTCTTTTGCAACATCTGAGTTCTCAAAAAAATCTTTTCCCATTCCTACTGCTTGAGAACCTTGACCTGCAAACAAAAATGCACACTTAACTGACATAATAAACCCTTAAATTAAAATTTTGCTATTTTAGCAAAATGGTGATTATGTCATAATTATTAACGTCCTGTATAGCTATAAAAAAGTGCTTTTTTAAGTTTTTTAAATACTCTCCATGTATCTTGAGGACAGATAGAGAAGCAACCATGACTTCTACCACCTCTTGCTACATACTTAGCAGGGTGGATAATAACATCACGACCACCCTTTCTAGCAGGAAGCCCCACTTTTCTATTTGACCACTGTAGACCTTTAACTGTCAAATATCTATAGTGCTTCTTTTTTGTTTTTCCTACCCAAGAGCCTACTTTAAAAAAACCATAAGGTGTCATTTTAGAGTTTCGTCTATTGCTAGACTTTTTAACTCTTCCTCCAATTTTACCCGAATATTTACCATGAGCTATCTTATATCGGTATGTATGCCCATTCTTTAGATTAATAACATATAAACGTTTCTGTTTTGCAGATTTAGTATAATCTGCGATTGCCAAATAATTTTTAGAAAGACCTTTTTTGCTTTGATTCTTTTTATAGTACCAAAAGGCATTTCTTAATGCTTTTTTATTTATATTTAGCTTCTTCAAGACTTTTTTATAGACTCTATCTAATTGCTTATTGCTTATATTTTTAGCATGAATCTCTCCTGTAAAAAATATAAACATTAACAAAAACAGTATATTCTTCAATGTAATTTTCCCTTAAAATAATTAAAATTTTGGAATCATAGTTAACTAATTATAAAAAAAAGATTAAAGGAGAAATAGTTTATTTGGTTTTTTTTGTTATAATATACTAGTTAATAATTTTATTTGGGGATTTCATATGTATATTAGAACTTTTTTCTTTCTTGTCTTTATTATATCTAGTGCAATTTTTTTTCTTTCATCATACAACCCATATCTTACCATCAATCTATGTGGGTCAATGTGCAAAGAGGAATTAAGTATCCATTACATTCAATTAACTTCTATGCTTACTGCAGCTTTTTCCATACTAATATCTGCCATAGCAAACTATTATACAGAAAAGAAGATATTGGAAGAGAAAAAAAGAATAGAGGCAGAACGACTAAATATTGAAGAGATACATGCAGAACTTCAAGCACTATTAAAATAGTCTAGCTTTACTCATTTTATTATATAGTATAATAAATGAGTAAAAAATGGTAACCTATTTTACAGATGCTTCATACATCTTAACAGCTTTGTTCATATTTTTAAGTAGAGGAATATTCATCTCTTCTGCTTTTTTTAATGCTGCATCAGATGTATCTGCTTTAAATATAATATCTTTGTAATCAGCCCAAAGTTTAGCTACAACACCTAATTGAGCTTTAATCTTGTCATCTTTACACTTATCAATTAAATCTTTAAGTGTATTTTCAAAAAGTTCACCTGTTTTTTTAGCATTCTCTTTATTTGCTTCAACATCAATTCCATTAGCAACTAGCAAAAGCTCTTTTGTCATTTTTTGGGTTAACATTCTCTGTTTACCAGCACGATTAATAGTTTCTGCCATTTCAGGAGATAGTTTTGAACCACTAGCTTTTGCATACATTTGAACAGCTTGATTCATATTTTTAAGAAGAGGTAGATTCTCTTTTGAAATTGATTCAAGTGCTTTTTTGTCAACTTTTCCACTTGCTATTACATCAATACTCTTTTTCATTGAATCCCAAAGTTCAGATACTTTTTTAAGTTGAGCCAATATCTCTTTATCTGTTGTTTTTGGAAGTTTTAACTCCTCATCTCCATTGACTAAACCTTTGAGCGTTTTGTCAAAAAGAGCCTCTGTTTTCTTAAGAGCTTCAATATTTGCTTTTGTATCAATACCTTTAGCAATAAAAAGAGCCTCTTTACTCATTTTTTGAGTTAACATTCTCTGTTTACCAGCTAAGTTAATAACATTAGCTCCCTGCTCTTTTGTCTGTTTTACTTCTGTTTTAGTATCTGTCTTTGGAGTCTCTGCTTGAATCCCCAATGTTAAACAAGCACCCAATGCAACAATAGATAATACTCTTTTCATAAAATTTTCCTTTTTTAATTAATCTCTCTTTATATAAAATATAAAGATAATTAATATATCAGAAAAAAACTTCAATTATTAATATATAACATTTCAAAAAAATATTTTTTTTAAAGTGTTATAAAATGATACACAGCTAAAAGAACTATAGCTCAATACAAGTACCAATACCAGAAGATGTTAAAATTTCTAATAATATAGAGTGCTCAACACGACCATCTATAATATGAGCTTTTTTTACACCTCCACGTAATGCTTCTATACAAGCATTAACTTTTGGAATCATTCCACCATTTATAGTTCCATCTGCTTTTAGAGATTCTGTTTTTGAAATATTCATAGTTGAGATAAGATTCATATCTTTATCTAAAACTCCTGGAGTATCTGTTAAAAAGAGTATTTTTCTTGCTTTTAAAGCAATAGCAACTTGACTTGCTGCTAAATCTGCATTTATATTAAATCCTGGGTGACCTAAGGTTGAAGCAGAAGCAATAGGAGCTATTACAGGTACAAAACCCTCTATTAACATCTTATCTACTATTTCAGGATTAACATTTTGGATATTTCCAGTATAACCAAAGTTCTCAAAATCTTTAGGGATTGCTTCTAAAAAGTTAGCATCTTTACCAGAAATTCCAATAGCCAAGCCACCTTGATTGTTAAGAAGAGAGACAATCTCTTTATTTATCTCCCCACTTAGTACCATTTCAGCAATACGCATAACCTCTTTAGTTGTTACTCGTTGACCATCTACAAACTTTGTCTCAACACCCAAATCATTTAGTAAATTAGTAATACTCTTACCACCACCATGAACAATAATAGGTTTCATTCCAACAGTATGAAGCAAGACTATATCTTGTGCAAATTGAATCTTTAACTCATCAGATGTTTGAGCTGAACCACCATACTTTATGACTATCTTTTCATCTCTAAATTTCTTAATATAAGGCAATGCCTCTAAAAGGGTCTTTACTACCTCTATTTTACTTTTCATTATTTATGTACCTATCTATCTTTTCTAAAATCTCATTTTTAATCTCTAATTCTAACTGCATGACAACCAAAGGCAACTTAAACCCTTGCATTTTAACTTCATCTTTTTGAGTAACTAAAAGAGAGGTAGCACCTACCTCCAACATCTTATCTTTTAACTCACTTTCATTAAAAAAAGCATGGTCTTCAAGATAGTACTCCCCTACTACACCTTTTGGCAAAAAAGATTTTAGACGATGGGGATTTGAGATAGCAGTAGCTAAAAGCATCTTTTTTGTAACATTTTCTACTTTAACCACTCTTTTAAAATCTATCTCTTCATAGAGAGATAAATTAGCAAATTTTTTCATAAAGAAAAATTCACGAAAAGGACCAGTAGGGAAAGGCATATAGTTTTTAATAGTTTTAGGAAAAAGTAAAATTTCATACTTTTTTATATCTACTCTATTGAAACCATCATCTAAAAAGATAACCTTTGCACCCAGTTCTATTGCCCTTTCAATAGCAATATGGCGATTTTCAGAGACAATAACTGAAGCATTTTTTAAAGATTTTGCCATTAACATTGGCTCATCTCCTGAACTTTTAACATTAGTTAAAATCTCTCCTCTTTTACTTACTTCAACTAAACCTATACTCTCTCTACCATATCCTCTTGAGACAACAAAAGCATTTTGATACCTCTTAGCTAAAGCAATAACAAATGGTGTTTTCCCACTACCTCCAACAGTCAAGTTACCTACACTTACAATAGGAATACTATAGTTTTTTTTAGAAGTTAACAATCGTCTAAAAAACATCAAAGTAGCATAAGTAAAAGATAGTGGAGTAAGTAGAATAATAATTACCCAATCAAAGAGATTGGGATTAAAAAAAAGTCTCTCAAAAAAAGAGACTACATTAAAACTAAACATTAAATATGTGCATCTGCAACTTTTTTAACTGCTTCACAAACCTGCATAACTTCAGCATTAGTCATAGATGCGTAGATAGGAAGGGACATAACACGTTGAAAAGCCCCTAATGCTACAGAGTAGTCAAACACTTTCATAGAGTATTTTTGCTTATAATACTCAGTTAAATGCAATGGCATATAGTGAACAGAGATGTTAACTCCCTCTTTTTTTAACTCATTTACAAAGTGGTCTCGGTTTTTATCAATCTCTACTATATATTGAGTTACTACATCATCTTCATTTAAATTAGGAAGAGTAACATGATTGACATTAGCAAGTTCTTCATTGTATATTTTAGCTATCTCTCTACGTCTATCTATAGTTTCATTTAGTGCTTCAAACTCTGCTAAACAGTATGCTGCTTCTAATTGACTAAGGTCATACTTCCAACCTATATCTACTACATCATAGATATAATTTACAGAACCAAATATATCACAATGTCTATTTTTCATTCCATGAAAACCTAAAAGTCTTGCTTTTTCATCAACAAGCTTATCTTTACAGACTAAAATACCTCCATTAACAGTAGAGTTGCAGAGATGTGGGGCAAAAGAGAATACAGTTATATCAGCACCTGTATTTCCAATATAATTCCCTTTATATTTCGCCCCCATAGCATTAGAAGCATCTTCAATAACTTTTACATTATACTCTTTAGCCAAAGCATAAACAGCTTCTAAGTCCATAATATGACCTGCCATATGGTTGACAATTATAGCTTTTAACTTTTTGCTTTTATTTTTTTTAAGAGCCTCTTCTAGCTTAACTATTTCAATATTATAATTTCTCCCTTCAATATCAACAAAAATAGGTTCAGCATCAAAGTGACGTACCGACTCAGGAATAGAAGGGAAGACATTGATACTACAGATAACTTTATCACCTCTTTTAAAATCTAAAGCACACATTGCTAAATGTAACGCTGATGTTCCACTTGTTGTAGCAAGAGCGTTTTCACACCCAATAAAGCTTTTAAAAGAGCTCTCCAGCTTTTCTACTTTTCTATTGTCAGAAAAAGTCAAAACATCATCTATATATTTCTTTGTATTTTCTTGAATTGATGGTTTAAAAAATTCTACTGTATTTTGCATTTTTATTCACTTTTTGTTAGTTTTATTCTATTAATTATACTCAATTTATATTAAATAACATGTTAAACACATTATATTTTATCATGTTTTTTTGTGTTTTCATATAGTTATCTTAAATTTTTTATAATATTTAAAGAAAAATCACTATTCACACTCTACTTTCCCCAATATCTTTATCTCAGAACAAGAAAAACCTGCCTCTTTTCGTGCAGAAACATTTACATATGGTCGATGTTTTTCTAAAAGCCCATACTTTTTTAAAATATCAAAATATATTTTTGGCTCTTTTCCCTCTATTTTACATAAATATTTAAACCAATAATCACCTTTTTGAACATGAGAAATTTCTTCTTCATAAATAATATGCAAAGTATCAATAAAACGTTTAACAGATGGTATTTTTCTTTTATTTTCCAATCTTTTTAATATTTGAGGAGTAACATCTAATCCACTAGCCTCATAATATCTTGGAACTATTGCCATTCTATCTAAAATACTTTTTGAAGTATCTACTGCTATATCAAAAAGACCACTATGTACAGGAAAATCTCCATACTTAAACCCTAACTCAACAAGAAGTGATTCAAGCATTAAGTAGTGTTTAACTTCATCAAGAGCAACCTCTAACCAATCAACTTTATACTTTTGATTCATATTAGGGTAACGATAAACAGCATCTAATGCTAAATCAATAGCTGAATACTCAATATGTAAAATAGCATGTACTAAAGATGCTAAACCTTTTGGTTTAGCAAAATCTTTTCGTGTTACCAACTCATTTGGTTTTACAATCTTGCACTTTTTTGCATAAGATGGAGTTTCAAACACTATAGGAGTAAAATCCTTAATATCTATCAATTCATTTTGGCTACAATACTCAAAACATTCTCTTGTCAATTTCTCTTTTATATTGATGGAGTCACTTACAATGGCTTCTTCTAACATTTTATATAAATTCATGATGAGATTATACACTATTTTTACCAAAGGATTTACAAAATGAAAATAAAAATGCAACCAATGGGACAGACCCAAACCAACTGCTATATTGTCACTATAGACAATAAAGATTTAATTATTGACCCAGGAATGGGTGCAACACAGTGGGTAATTAAAAATACAAAAAATCCTATTGCTATTTTAAACACACATGGACACTATGACCATGTTTGGTCAAATGCAGAGCTAAAAGAGAAGTTAAAAGTTCCTATATATATTCAAAAAGACGATGAATTTATGTTAAAAAAACCTCTACTTGTTCAAAATACTCCTCCTAGTAAAGCTGACTATTTAGTAAATGGAGATGAAGAGCTATATATTGATAATATTAAAGTTAAATATAGACACTTTGCAGGACATACTCCTGGAAACTCAATAATAGAAATAGAGGATGTTTGGTTCTCTGGTGACTTTTTATTTGAAGGTTCTATAGGTAGATGGGATTTTCCATTCTCTTCTGGAGAAGCAATGATAAAAAGTTTAGAAAAAGTAATACAAATAGAAGAAGACTTTACTCTCTATCCAGGACATGGGGTATCTACAACTCTAAAAAAAGAGCAAAAAAGAGTACCACTTTGGATAGATTATGTTAAAAATAACTCTTAAGAGTTATTTTTTTCATAAGAAAACTTATATCCTCTTCGTCTAACAGTATGAATAACTTGAAATCCTAAAATACTTTTTAACCGTTTTCTAATTTGATTAATTGCTACTTCAACAGTATTATCACTAACATATTCTGGCTCTTCCCAAAGAGCATTTATAATCTCATCTTTAGAGAAAACTCTATCTTCACGAAGTGCTAAATATGCCAAAATATCAAATGTTTTCCCATTTAAAGAGACAATTTTGTCATCATACTCAATTTTTTTATTAGTAATATCAATAACTAATTTTCCAACATCTATCTTTGTTCCAAAAAGTTTTCTCATATTTGATAAAACTCTCACAGCAATAACCTCTGGAGAGTCAATAAAGTTAACAATAACATCATCTACACCTAAAGAGAAAAGTTCTATTTGATTTTTTTCATTAGGAGTTACAACAATTATTTTAGTTTCCCTCTTTTTCTTTTTAACTTCATTGCTATACTTCTCTAAGGTATACTTTTCACCTTCATCAACAATAATAATTAACTCATAATGTCGAAAGTCTGTAAAGTTGGTTGCATCATACAAATCTCTTGCAGAATCAACGATACAGATAAAATATTTTTCCAGTTCAAACTCTAACTTTTTAATAAAGTCATCATCAAACCCAATGGTTAATATTCTCATCTTTATCCTATATCTTTTTTATTAAAAAATAGTTATATCAAATTAAACTCATTTGAAAATAAAATATTTTTTTAACAATATAATAATATTATTTTGTAAGTTTTAAATATCTATCTAAAAGACTTATACTTGTTTAATTATACCTTATTTTTAAAGCTTTTGATATTTTTTTTACATTTTGTGGCTATTTTTTTAACTTTTTTGCCTTTAAATATACTCTTTTAGGTGCAGGATAACCCTCTACTGTTCTATTTTGATTCTCTTTGTCTAAAAAATCATCTAAAGACTGTGTATTAATCCACTCTGTTTTTCTCTGTTCTGTAGAGTCTGTTTTAACAATACTTAAAACCTCTAACTCTTCAAAACCTGCTCTATAACACCAATTTTTTAAAGCATTAACAGTTGGTATAAAATAGATATTTGCCATTTTTGAGTATCTATTACGAGGAGTTAAACAGACCTCATCTTCACCATCTATCATAAAGGTATCTAAAATAAGCTCTCCACCTACATTTAAACCTTTAAAGAGTGACTTTAATGTCCCTATAGGGTCAGCTCTATGATATAGTACTCCTAGACAAAATAAAATATCAAATTTATGTTCATAATATTCTAAATGCTCTACACCTAAGAGTTCATACTTAATATTACTCTGTATAAAATGATTTAAAAAATGAAATTGACAGTAGGTTATTGCAGAAGGGTCAAAACCTATAAGTTTTTTAGGATTATCTTCCATCATTCTAAATAGATAGTATCCATTGTTACAACCAATATCTCCTACTATTTTATCTTTTAAGTTAAAATGAGGACGAAGTAAATCATATTTTATATAACTTCTCCATTCAGTATCTATAAAAGTTTTAGAGATTTGAAAAGGTCCTTTTCTCCATGGATGCAACTTCTTAGCTGTAGTGTAGATAAACTCTTCATCTTTAGTTGTTAAATTATCAGGAAGTATCTCTACAGTGCTATTAAGTATAATATTGACACTATTTGGAGTAGGAAGAGAGGCTATTGCCTCCCAAAGAGGTTTAATATTTTTCCACTCAAGACAGCGTAAACGCTCTTGACGTAGTTTATTTAAATCAATTCTTTGCATTGTTATTTAACAATAGCCTTTAAAATAGTCTGCTTAGTAATAGGTCTATCGTTACTATCTGTCTTTGTATTTTCAATTTTTCTTACAACATCTTTTCCAGCGATTACTTCACCAAAAATAGTATAACCTCCATTTAAGAACTCTGTAGGAACAGTTGTAATAAAAAATTGACTTCCGTTGGTGTTTGGACCATGGTTTGCCATTGCTAGTAAAAATGGTCTATCAAAGGTTACATTTGGTGCATACTCATTAACAAACTCTTTATGCCAAATAGACTCACCACCTCGTCCTGTACCTGTTGGGTCACCACCTTGAATCATAAAACCTTTAATAACACGATGAAAAATAAGACCATCATAGTAACCATCTTTTGCATGAGTTACAAAGTTTTCAACAGCTAAAGGAGCAACTTTAGGAAACATTTTAAGAGTAATATCCCCTTGATTTGTTTTTAAGGTAACGACCTCTCCCTCTTTATTTGCTACTGTTGTATTTGACTGAGATATATTAGCTGTTTGAGTTGTTACAGCAGATATACTCTCTTTTGCTTCTTTTGAATTGCATCCACTTAATACCAATAATCCAATCGTTAATAGTGTTAAAACTAATCTTCTCATATATCACTCTCACATTTATCTATCTTTAATTCTTTAAGAAGTTCTGTAAAAAAAATTCCACCTACTCGATGAACATCATCATGAAATTCTACTGCAATAGTATGAAAATCTTCTTTATCTTTAAAAATTCTTTCACATATAAGAGGATTCATATCTGTATTCTCTTTTATTTTATCTATCGCTAAAAATATTTCATTAGTTGTTTTTTCATCATTTTTAAAAACTAAACTAAGTACTTCATAACGCTCTTCCATTGTCATATGTGCTTCTATTTTATTAGAATTATCCATTACCATTTAACCTTACCTTGCATATTGAATTTCCCTTTTTTCACGAATAACATTTACTTTTATTTCGCCAGGATATTGTACCTTATTCTCTATATCTTTAGCAATCTCTTTAGATAAAATATAGACATTAGCATCATCAATTTTACCTGCATCAACAAAAACTCTTATCTCTCTACCTGCATTGATAGCATAAGCATCTATAACACCTTTTTTTGAAAGTGCTATCTCTTCTATATCTTTTACACGTTTAACAAAACTTTCAAGCACTTCTCTTCTTGCTCCTGGTCTTGTTGCACTTAATACATCAGCAGCACAAACAGCTGCAGATTCAACACCATCTGGCTCTTCATGTCCATGGTGAGCATAGATAGCATTTATAACAGTTGGGTGTTCATTGTTTCTACGACAAACCTCTACACCAAGGTCAACATGATTTCCTCCTACCTCTTGAGTAAGAGCTTTACCAATATCATGAAGAAGTCCTGCTCTTAGTGCCAACTTTTCATCTCCATCCATCTCTGCTGCCATAATGGCTGCTAGTTTTGCTACCTCTAAAGTGTGTGCTAACGCATTTTGACCATAACTTGCACGATAACGCAAACGACCAATAAGTCTCATTAACTCTTCACTCATAGGAAGAAGACCTAACTCTACTACAATATTTTCACCATCTTCTAAGATTTTCTGTTCAAACTCAGCCTCAACTTTGGTATGAACCTCTTCAATTCGACCAGGGTGAATACGCCCATCAGCTACTAAAAGTTCAATAGTTTTTGTAGCGATTGCACGTCGATAGAGATTAAAATTACTCACAATAATAACGCCAGGAGTCTCATCTATTATAATATCTACTCCTAAAAGTTTCTCTAAACTCTTAATATTACGTCCTTCTCTACCAATAATACGACCCTTATGTTCATCACTTGGAAGATTGATAATATTGATAAGACGCTCACCTGCAAACTCACCAGCATAACGAGTAACAGCTTGAGCTAAAATATAATCTGCTCTTCTCTTTGCCTCTGCACGAGCCTCTTTTTCATAACGTTTCATCGTTAAGGCCAACTCTAATTTAGATTCAGTACGAAGCTCATCTAAAAGATACTTTTTTGCCTCCTCTTTTGTCATAGAAGCACTCTTTTCAAGAAGTCGAATTGTCTTTTCAATTTCAGAGCGTTTTTGCTCCTCTAGTGACTCTAAAACCTTCTCTTTTTTCTCTAAATTTTTACGAATTTTAAAAAGTTCTTTCTCTTTTTTTCGTAAAGATTTTCTCTCTAAATCAAGTTCAGTTTGTTGCTTAATTAATTCTATCTCTTTATCCTGAAACTTTCTATCTAAAGTAACCTCTTGCTCTTTTATCTTTACTTCTGCTTCATATAATAAGTGTTCAGCTTCATACTCAATAGCTGATGCTTTTGCTTTTGCTTCACTCTCTAAATGATGAAACTGCTTTTTATTTGCACTCTTCATAAAGAGATAAGTAACCCCCACTCCAAAAAGAGCAGCAAGTATAAATAACAATATATGTTCAGTCATTTTTTCTCCTTCTAAGGAGCCTTAAATCCTTGATTTTCTTTTAAAAACACTATTTTTTGGTGTTATATAGAAATCTCCCTTAACATCATGGTCATCAGTAATGACTTCAGATGAGACACAATATTCTCGACCTACAAATAAAATTTTATTAATATTTTTATGATTTTTTTCAAAAAATCTATCATAAAAACCTTTACCAAAACCAACTCTTCGTAAAGTTCTATCTGTCCCAATTATAGGAACTATTGCTAAATCTATCTTATTTTTATATCTATTTGAATTCTTAGGTTCTTTTACACCAAATTGTTTTTTCTTTAAAGGCAGTCTATATTTTACCAAGCTAAAGCTTTCACCTTCCATAAATGGCACTAAAACAACTTTTTTCTCTTTTCTCAAGTTGTTAATTAAGTTATATATATTAACTTCTATTTTTAATGGTATATAAAGCATTATACTATTTGCTTTTATTTTATTTATATATCTATAGAGTCTTCTATTTATTAATTTATCTCTCTTATAGGTATGAATATTTTTTCTACGTTTTGCCTTTTCTATACAAATTTTTCTAAAAGTTGTTTTATCCATATCATCTACTTTATATTTTTTTGATATAATCACCAAAATTTACTTATAAAAGAACATAAATTTAAAATGAAAAAGACATTATATTTAATATTAATCGCTTTTCTCTTTATATCTTGTAGTAATGAAGAAAAAAAAGAGACTAAAAAAGATAGCAACATAGAGACAAAACAAAAAATTTCTGAAAAAGTAGTCCAAAAAACAGAAATTTCTCATAAAGCATCTTCACAAGAGTATAAATTTACTTTTCAAGATTTAAAAAATCATACAACAACACTACATATAAAAGATGATGTTTACCATTTTTCAAATATTAAACAACCTATCATAATGGTTACTTTTTTTGCAACATGGTGTCCACCTTGTAGAGGAGAGATTCCACACCTAAGCAATTTGCAAAAAAAGTTTAAAAAACATCTTTTTATACTCTCTGCATTAGTTAGTGATGACTGTTCTGATGAGAAGTTAAAAAAGTTTACCATTTCTCAAAAAGTAGGTTTTTTTATTGCAAGTAATCAAAAAGAAAACCTTAAATTTGCACACTTTATTACTCCTAAACTAGGTCTTACAAGAGAGTTTCCGCTACCATTAATGATTCTTTTTGTAAATGGGAAATACTTTACACATTATGAAGGTATGATGCCTGAAGAGATGATAGAGAGTGACATTAAACAAGTTCTCGAAAAAATAAATAATTAATTAAGGTCAATAATGTTTAATTTACTAAAAAAAGTTTTTAAAAAAACAAACAATGCTATTAAAGAGGTTGCGGTTGAAAAAAAGAAAAAAATTACTCAAGATGAGTTTGAAGAGATTCTTTTAGAAGCAGATGTTAACTATGCACTTATTGAAGAGCTATTAGAAAATTTACCAAATACAATTACTAGAATCCATGCCTATAATGCTCTTATTTCAGTCTTCCAATATAAAGTAGATTGGAAAGATGATTTAGAAGTATCTCCTTTTGTTGATATGATTATTGGTGTTAATGGTGCAGGAAAAACAACAACTATTGCAAAACTAGCTCGTCATCTTCAAAAAAACAATAAAACAGTACTCTTAGGTGCTGCAGATACATTCCGTGCAGCAGCAATAGAGCAACTAACTCGTTGGGCAAATAAATTAAATGTCCCTATTGTTTCAACTAGACAAGGGCATGATCCATCTGCTGTTGTTTTCGACACTATTGCCTCTGCAAAAGCAAAAAATATTGACCATGTACTTATAGATACAGCAGGTAGGCTACATACTCAAACCAATTTAGGAGAAGAGCTTAAAAAGATGGTTCGTATTGCAAACAAAGCAATGAAAGAAGCTCCACACCGAAAAATGCTCATTTTAGATGGAACTCAAGGTAGCTCTAGTATTAATCAAGCTAAGATTTTTAACGAAATGATAGGAATAGATGGTATAATTATCACCAAACTAGATGGAACGGCTAAAGGTGGTTCTGTTTTATCTATTGCACATGAGCTTAAGATGCCTATATATTTTATAGGAACAGGTGAACAACCTGATGACCTCATAAGATTTAAAGCTAATGATTATGTCAATACCATTTTAGATGAGATTTTTATCTAAAACATTTTCTCTTTTTTAGGAGGCTTAAATGCTTAAACTATTTACGCCTGTTTTTATACTGCTCTTAACTATAGGTTCTCTACTTATACTTCAAGAGCGAAGAGTATTTGACTACAGTACTCTAGTCCATATTAACCCTATTCCCCATACAGAAAAACTTGTTGTAGAGAAGAAATATGCCGAAGCAGAGGAGTATCTCTCTTTTTTTATGAATGAACCTTATGTTAAAGAGAACCCAAAAGCAAAACTGCTACTAAAACTTATTAAACAAAAGCGTAACTCCTCTAAATATAAGACGGAAAAGTTCATAGAGGGTATTGTAAAAGGAGAGAGTGACGAAGATATTGGACGTATATCTGCTATTGCTTCTGATTTTTTAGTTATTGGTGATATTCGTGACCTTTCTATTCAAGGGTCAAACTATGCAAATGGGAAAGAGGTAGACTCTTTGATTGTTGCTCTCTCTTCATTAGGACTTATAGCCTCAGCAACAACGCTATATAGTGCAGGAGCAACAGCTCCTATTAAAACCTCTATCTCTGTTTTAAAGTATGGTAAAAAAGTTAACAAGATTCCACACTGGTTACAAGAAAAAATAATTGAGTATGTAAAAGTAGCAAAAGAGACAAAGTCGTTAAACAAAGTAAACACTCTACTTGAACCTATATATAAAATGTATAACAAAGTTGGTCTAAAGCAAACCCTCAATATTTTAAAAATAAGTAAAAACAGCAAAGAGCTTCAAGCTCTAGCTAATTTTTCATCACGTTTTGGGAAAAAAAGCCCAATACTATTACTAAACACTAATAACAGTGCATTGAAATATGCTACTATAATGCCTAATACATCATCTAAAAGTTTCATTCATGCTTCAACTTATGGAGAAGATGGATTAAAAGGATTGAAAAAAATGGGAGAGGCAAAGTTTATGAAACGTGTTGGATTTTATTCTAACTTAAGCAAGACAACCTATAAAGGAAATCTTAACTCATTATTTAACTATCTGCTAAAAAATATTCCAAACTCAATACTTTATGGAATTATATTTTTAGGACTTTTTTACTTTGCTTCTAAATTTTTCTCTTTGGTAAAGAGGCTAATTTAGTTAGACTTACTTGAGTTGTTTAAGTCTCTATAGAGATTTGGCGAAAAATTTCCATTTTGATTCTTCTCAAAAAAGTTATCTTTTATGGTAACTTTAAGATTAGATGAGTCACTATGCTTCTCTATGCCATATACAGCTTTTTTATCGGAGTGACTTCCTATAATTTTGTTATTAGATATAACTACTTCTCTTTTAATCTTCTCTAACTCATCAAAATTGACATCGCTACTGTAAAATCTATTATCAATAGAGATAGCACTTCCATAGTTATTTTGTAATATATTATTTTTTATAACAACTGATTGAAAATATTGGATATTGATACCTCCTGCCTCTTCAATGATTGTTTTAGGGAACTCTTCTAAGTTAGGAGCTTTTGCCCCACACTCTTCAATTATATTATTTTGAATAATAGCTTTTGCAATATCTTTTCCTCTACTAGCATATAGTGCAACTCCTGCATATGGGGTATTTCTTATGATATTGTTTTGGATAAGAAGATGATTCATTGGCTTTTCTGAGTAGGCTTGAGATACTTGAATACCATAATTCCCATAGCCTGAGGTAGAGTAGAGTCTGTTATCTTTTATAACAATATTGTCTCCTCCAAAAAATCGTATCCCACTATTGACATTGATATCAATATTCATACCTTGAACAGTAGTATTATTTGACTCAACAATAAATACCCCAGAGTGTCCACTGTTTTTAATGATTGAGTTACTAATATTAATATTCTCTCCATCTTTAATAAAAATAGCATCATCTAGGCTATTTTGGATATTTAGGTTTTTAAGCTTTATATCTTTCACATGTAAAAAGTTAATAATAGTTGCATTTCCTGAGCCTAAAGACCATCTCTTTTTCTCCTCTTTGCTACTGCCATCTATTTTAAGATTTTTAATAATAATATGGTGGTTGTAAGAAGAGCTATTAGCTCTATTGTAGAACTCATTAACAATTATAGGTGGTAGTTTAGATAGATTTAGATTGATAGGGTCTTTTACCTTTATAGTTGTAGCTAACTCTCCATTTTTGTTTAGTGAGCCTTGTAGTATTATATTATCATAGATTTTAAGTTGCTCCTTTACTATAAACTCTCCAGCAGAGAGTTGAACATCTCCTCCTCCATATTGATGCACAAAATCTAGTGCATTTTGAATATTTGAAACTACCTTTTTTCTACCATCTACTGCTATTGCAGTAATTGAAGAGGAGAAAGCATTTAATGTTAAAACAATCATTAATATATACTTCATTTTTACTCTTTTACTATGTAGTTTGTGGTTGCAATTTCTTTTTATAAATAATCTCAATAAACTTTTTAGTAATACTCTTATAAGTATGATTATTTAAGACAAATAGTTTTCCTCTCTCTCCTATTGCTTCTCTTTTCTCTAAAGGAGTCTTATATAGTTCTACAATAGCATTAGCAACCAACTCTGGATTTTGCTGATTTATTGAAATACCACACTTTGCCTCTTTAATTAAGTCTCCTTGTCCATTATAGACATGAACAATAGGTTTAGAAGCATACATATAGTCAAAAATTTTATTGGCAGAGATACCATATTTATACATTTCATTGTCGTCCCAACCAATGTAACATACATCAAAGAGAGCTAGTAGGCTCTGTACCTCTTTTTTAGGAATAGCATCTAAAATAGAGATGTTCTCTAGCTTTAAATCTACAATACGTTTTTTTAGACGCTCCTTCTCTGAACCCTTTCCCACCAAAATAAAGTATATATCTTTGTTATCTTTTAATTTGTTGGCTGTATCAATAAGTAAATCCATTCCATCACCCATTCCCATAGCTCCTGCATAGCCTACAATAAACTTCTCATTTGGAATTTTAGATTTAGTCTCTTGGTTTAGTGGTAGAGGATTTTTCATCTCATCTAAAAAGATACCATTTGGTAGGTAGGAGAATTTAAAGTTGTAGATACCTTGCTCTTTAATATACTCATTTGTATATGGTAGTACAGAGATAATCTCATCGGCATGTCTAAAGCCAAAGTTAACACTCTTTTGCATAATGTATATGAGTGGATTGTACTTTGAGTAGTTTTTAAAGTTCATAAGTGTAAGAGGCCAAATATCTCGAATCTCAAAAATGAGCTTAGCTCCATACCTTTTAGCTAAAAAGTATGAGGGGAGAACAAGCATTGGTGCTGAACCTGAACATAAAATGGTAGATGGTTTCTCTATCTCTTTAGGTAGAAAGAGAAGCTTATATGTAAACTGAAACCATTTTAGGACTCGTTTTTTATCTCTTGAGTCTTTATATTTAAGTACCTTTAACCAAAAATAGTCAATCATATCTACCTTCTCATGAAGATAGGGTCTCTCTCCTATTCTTGGTTCATTAATCATAAAATGAGAGTATGAAGCCGATATTATAATTGATTTAATACCCTCTTTTTTCATCTCCTTTGCCATATAGTAGTGTCTATGTGTCATACCATGAAATGGACTTCCTGCATAATCATTAATAATCCAGATAGTATTGTTGTTAAATTTTTTCATACTGTTCCCTTTTTTGTTGAAAAAAAATATTTTAAATCTTCTATGCCTACATTAAAGAGAGCATCTATAATAGATAGCCCTTTAATAAACTTTTCACTTTTAGGTTGAGTGTAGGCAAACTCAGGCATATTGTTATATGTTAGTGCTATATTATTTTGTTGATATAAATTCTGTTCTTGATAGTTATCTCCACCTGCACCAGAGAGATAGACTGTTCCATCTACAAGCTGGATTAACTCTATTAGTCGTTCGGTAGAGCTAGATGATAGGTTAAATTTTGAACTTTTTTCAAAAGAGGTATTGAGTTCTAACTCCTTTGAAAGAGAGGTTATAAAGTGTATATTATAGTCTGCTAAATTATCTGTTTTATAGTTAATTAACTCAAAGATATAATCTTTATGCTCTTTAAAATAGGGAGTTTTAGCATAGTTAGCTTGAATAGAACCAATAAGCTTTTTTTTCCATTTTTCATTTAAAATCTCTGTCTCGTTTATATTTTGAGTACCACTACCACGTTTAATAGGAATCGTAATATTACTACTCTCTCCCTGTATATTTATGGCAACTCTATTTGTATAGTTTGAACCTGTTTTTATAAACTGCACATCATCTAAAAATATAAAAATATCCGATTGTGCTATTTTATAAAAATAACCAAGCCAAGGCATAAAGTTTGGTTGGTGTATTCCTACAACTATTGAATTATCCATCTTATTACCTCAAAGCTCTCTGCATACTCTGTACCTATCTGTACTCCTCTAGTTTTTGCTAATGCGTAAATAAACTCTTGGCTCATATAGACTCGACCATCTTGAGATTTATACTCCTTAAGAGCATTACATTTACACTCAATATGTCTCTCTTCTAATTTAACAAACGATGTTGTATTAAAAGTAAGGTTATTCCAGATTAGTTCATAACCTAAAACAGTAGAGTTTTTAAATGCTCGTAATCCCTCTTGGGCAATAGTACTATGGTCTTGATGTATATCGTGTAAAGAGGGCATAAGTACTAAATCAGGTAGAATTTTACGTTTATGCTTAACTAAATCCTCTAAAATCTCTTGTCTTGCGTAGTTTAGCTTTCTCACCTTATAGTGGTAGATAATAACATTCTCTTTTTTAATGCCCAATTTTTTAGTTGCATTTTTAACCTCAATCTCTAAGATATTAGATGGGTGTCCCTCTGGTACAGACTCTTCAGCTGTAGAGAATGCAAAGTAATAGACCTCTGCACCATTTTCAATTAACTTTGCTATTGTTCCACCTGCTCCAAGTTCTCCATCATCTGTATGTGGAGCGAGAACAAATACCTTTTTAAATTTACTTATCATACTGTTGCCTTTTTTAGTAGTTTTTGTGTAGTTAGCTTTTGATAGAGTTCTAGAAGCTTCTTCTCTTGGTTTTGCCAGTTGTATTCATCTTTAATCTTTTCAATATGGGGACTCTTCTCTTTATATGTCTCTATAATTTTAGGAAATAGCTCATCAAACTCATTTTGGTCAAATATATCTTCAATAACATAGCCATTTTGGTTCTCATTGATAAAACGTTTTAGTTCACTAAGTCCAGAGACAATAACAGGAAGCCCTACCATTGAGTACTCAAATAGCTTGTTTGGAAGAGCATAGTCCCAACTTTTACAAAGATTCTCTTCTATGCAGACACCAATGTCAGCTGAGGAGGTGTAGTCCAAAAGAACATCTGGAGAGACAGCATCAAGAAAATAGAGATTTTTTGCTGTTTTAGTTAGTTCTAAAATTTTCTCTTTTAATTCACCAAATCCCATAATAATGTAGCTGGTCTGCTCTTTGTTTTTTATAAGCTCATAAAACTCTAAAATACCTCTTCTTGGTTGTAGTCCTCCTTGATATAGAAAGATAATATGCTCTTTTGGAATATTAAATCTCTCTCTAAAGATATCTTTTTTTGTTATCTCAATCTTCTGGGGTGTATTAAAGATTAGAGTAGGTTGTTTTATATTATAAAGCTTGACATAATCGTTAGCAATTGGTTCACTTACTGTAATAACTTCATCTACATACTTTAAGAAAAATTTTTCAACATATTTCAAAACTTTTTTATCGAAATCGCTTTGATGCCAACGCTCAGTCTCATGCTCATGTGCATCGTATACTACTTTTATCTTTTTATTGTAAAACTGTTTAACAACAAAGGCAATAGGTAGTGTATCTAGGTCATTACAGTGTAGTACATCAAACTCTTTTACATATTTAATACTCTCTTTAAGATATTTTATATAAGCACCCAATTTTGATAAAATAGATTTTTTTTGAGACCTGTCAAGGTAACTAAAGCGTCTTATCTTATAAAACTCATGCTCCTCAAACTCTTTAAGTTCTCTGCTTGAGTGAGCAATGACCTCTACAGCATATCCAGCTTTTCCAAGAGATATTGACTCCTTTAAAACTCGGCTATCGTTTGTAAATGTATTAAATACTAAATTAGCAACTTTCATTTTTTCCCTTTTTTTATTTATTCTCTTTTGGTGATTTTACTACTATAAATATGGCATAAAATCCCAACATCATTCGTATATCAATAAGGCTACTAGATTTTAAAACATTTAATAGAAAGTAGATATAGAGAGCCATCATCCAAGCTATTGATGTAGCTTTTACATGTTGATAGATACGAAATAGAAGTATAAGAAAGATAAGAAGAGGTAGATACCCCAACTCAAACCAAATCTCTAAAAAGAGATTGTGAGGATAGTCTAGCTCATCTACCTTACTCTTCTCATAGCCATAACTTCCCACCCCATACCCAAAAAATGCATTATGGTTAATTTTATCAATCGAAAATTTTGCATTTTCCACACGACTATATGCTGAAGCTCCACCACCTTTTTCTGTTACAAGCCCCATAAGTCTCTCTACTGTGTTGTCTACAAGTTTTAGAGATGGGTCAATCTTCTCTAGTTTAATATTTGAGACTAAAAATATAATCATCACGGTAGTAGTTATCATTATAATTACAGGAAGAATCAGACGATTGAGTTTAAACGAGACAAGTGATTGAGCAAGTTGCAGGAGAAAGTAGACTCCTAAGATTAAAACGGTAAATAGAAGTGGACCTCTACCTCCTGCTGAGATAAGAAAAACAAATGCAATTAGCATCATAGACCATCTAACTAAAGAGGGTAGAGAGTCTTGAAAAAAGTAGTAGAGTAATAAAATACCATTGAGCCAAGAGATAGTAAGGTAGAGTGCTGTCATATGTTTAGCTTCATCTTCACCTAAAGATAAGATAATAGCCTCATCACCATTTAGGTAGCCTGTATAAAAGTTTAAAAAGATAAGACTACATATAAAAATAAGTAAAGTAGTACTTTTCATAAAAGGTTCTATTTTAAACTCTCTAATTAAAAGTGGAAAATAAAAGGCAAGAGCCATAGTTCCAAAATAGATAGTTTTTGTAATAGAAGCAGTTGGTGATGAGGTGTACCCTAATGAAAAAATCATAAAAAGGTAAAAGAGTGTTAATAGTAAAACCAGTTCAAATCTTTTATACTCAAGATGTCTAAGAGTTGTTCTCATCTCATTAATAAGTATAATAGTAACTCCAAAAGCACTTAAAAGTGTTAAGTCTGGAATACCATTAATTTGCAATAGTATTAGCATCGCTTTAAGTGTACCACTCAACAGCATTATGCTAAATAGAGACTCCTTTGTAAAGATAAACATTTATATTATGCTTTAGCTAACTGCTTATATTTTACAATAGTCTCTTTATAGAGTGGAGCATACTTTTTAAGTTCATGCTCTTTAAATGTTGCATTATGCCAAAGAAGAACAAACTCCCCATTATATTTTTTAATAGTCTGCATATAGTAATCTATCTTCTCTTCTATTTTATGATAGTCATTAAACTGCTCCATAAAGGTAACCTCCATCATAATAAGAGGTCTCTCAATAAGATTAAGCTTCTCTTGGGTTAATATATTAAATAGAGGATAAGGGTAGCAACAACCTGCTCTAAATCCATCTTTCTTGGCATAAGCAAGATTAGAACACCACTCTAGGTTATTGTCTTCCCATATCTGCCATGTAGTAGGAACTTCAAAACGAAGATAGTGTTCTCTTCCATACTTTATGGGTGCACTATAGACACTCTCTAATGCCTCCTTTTCAGATTTGAACTGTTGAGGATTGTTGTAGGCGTTATAAGATGGGTGAAAACCGACATGGTGTCCTCTAGCTTTTATGTTGTCAATAATCTTTTTGACTTTAGGCTCATTAATATCATAACGGTTATCATACTTGCTAGTTCCACCTGACATAAAAAAGAAATAAGATTTTAGATTATGCTCATCACTTAAATCCATAATCTCATCAAATGTATCATATGGGTCTTTTCTCTTTTGTTGTTTAATGGCACTATAGTTATAAAGAGTCTTAAGAGAGAGTAGAGGATTTTTCCTATAGAGAATATCTCCAACCATACCTTTTAGAACCTTAGTAAAGTTAGGGTAGCGTAAGATTTCATCTACATCATGAGTTACTATAAGTGAAAATTCTCTTTTCTTTCGTCTCTCTTTACACCCATGTTGTCTAAGTAGACTCCATAAAAACTCAATATACTCATTGACAATAGGACGCTCCAAAAAATTAAATCTATAGGCTAAACTATCTTTATGTGAAAAGCGTTCATGTTTATCTCTATTTTTCTCTACATACTCCTCCCAACGACTTAACATAAAAAAGATAGTAGCAAAGATATCAATATAAATAATACTCTCTTTTGCAGACTTCTCTACTTTTGGTTGACCAAATAGAACAGGAATAGTATTTTCAAGTAGATTATGAGAGAAATACTCTATATTTGTAGGAATATTCTCTCTTTTTAAATAGCTTAACTCTTTAGGAAATTTTGAAAAAAAATGGTCTTTTATAATAATTTTTTCCCTATTTTCAAGCTCTATAGTTGTTTGAGTATCTGTAGAGCTTCCTTGAGATAATTGGTGAGGAATTTTTAAAAACTCTTCAAAAACAATACTAAGCGTATATCGTCTCTCTTTTATATTATTGGCTGGAAAAGTTATTGTTATCATCTCTATTTTCTTCTTTATATATTTTCTTGAAGTATGAAGTATATAAAGAAAGAGCTTAAATAGAGAACAAAAAATAACACTTTACAATAGTAAATTAACTATTTTTATGTTTTTTTGATATTTTGCATAGTCTAGAGGGGTCTCTTTATCTTCTCTTAAAGTTTTTTTAGAAGATAGACCATGCTTTTTGAGTAGTTTTATGAGTGGTATATTTTCTAACTCTACAGCATGGTGTAGAAGTGTATTTCCAAAGGCATCAGTTTTATGAATATCTGCATTATAGTTGATAAGAAGTTTAATCATCTCTATAGGGTTTGAGGTATTGATTGAGGTAATTGCTTCAAAAATAGGATAGTAGGTAAAATAGTTATTTTTTACTTCAGTATTAGCACCATGATTAAGAAGATATTCTATAAGCTCTAAGTCTGCATTTTGACAAGCATAATGTAGAATCGTAGAGCCATAAACATCCTTTTTGTTAATATCTTCTCCCCTCTTTAAAATTTTTTTTATCTCTTTTAGATTACTATTTTTTTTTAAATTTATCACTTTTAATCTCTTTGTATTGTAAGTTAAGTAAAAAAGTATACAAAAAAAAAATTAAATCAAAATTTATTTAATTTTTTTTATTAAAAAATATTTAATATTAAACAACAGTTAAAAATAATATAGATACAATTCTATTTAAAAATATTAAATAAAGTTAAAAAATGGACAATAAAAATATAGATTTACTTCTCTTTGCAAAAAAAATCTATCGATATAAAATAAGTATATTATTAATACTCTTGAGTACACTTATTA